>JBEVNX010000211.1:0-14116 GCA_040507895.1 Binatia bacterium
TTCGTGTCACGCATCGGCGCCGTGCAGCCTTCGAGGTAGCTGACGTACGCCCCCTCCTCGGCGACGATGAGCGTGCGCTCGAACTGGCCGGTCTCGGCCTGGTTGATGCGGAAGTAGGTCGACAGTTCCATCGGGCAGCGCACGCCTTTCGGCACGAAGCAGAAGGATCCATCGCTGAAGACGGCGGAGTTGAGCGTGGCGAAGAAGTTATCCGTGTACGGGACCACCGACCCGAGATACTTGCGCACGAGGTCGGGATGGTTCTTCACCGCGTCGGAGAACGAGCAGAAGATCACGCCCTTCTCGGCGAGCTTTTCCTTGAACGTGGTGGCCACCGAGACGCTGTCGAAGACCGCGTCGACCGCCACGCCCGACAGGAGCTTCTGTTCATCGAGCGGAATGCCGAGCTTCTCGAAAGTGCGGCGCAGCTCGGGATCGACCTCCTCCAAGCTCGTGAGCGCCTGCTTCGGCTTCGGCGCCGAGTAGTAGATGATGTCTTGATAGTCGATCGGCGGGTGGTGAATGTTGGCCCACTTGGGCTCGCCCGCGTGCGCCTCCAGCTTTTGCCAATGGCGAAACGCCCGCAGCCGCCAGTCGAGCATGAACTCCGGCTCCTGCTTCTTGCCCGAGATCAGGCGGATGGTGTCCTCGGACAGGCCGCGAGGAGCGACGTCCGATTCGATGTCGGTGACGAACCCCCAGCGATATTCCCGTCGGGCGAGATCGTCGAGTGGATCGATGTCGGTCGACATGTGTGTTCTCCCGTCAGGATCCGGCGCGCGCGTGCGAGGCGTGCCCGCGGACGGCGAACAGCGGCCGCAGCGCCGGGCGCGGCGAAGCCATCTCGGCCAGCGTGATGCCGTGCAAGGCATCGAGCACGGCCCGATTGATGCGCCGCCAAGGCGTACTCACCGGACACAGCGACTCGATCTCGCATCGCTCGCCTGCGTGGCCGCTACATTCGGTGAGCGCGATCGGTCCTTCGAGCGCGCTGATGATCTCCGCCACGCTGATGTCGTCGGCGGGACGCGCCAGACTGAATCCCCCCTTCGCTCCGCGATGGGGGACGAGCAGTCCTTCGCGCGCGAGGATCTTGAGGATCTTGCTCACCGTCGGGAGGGGCAAGTGGGCCGCGGCGGCGAGATCGGGCGCATTGCGCGTCCGGCGATCCGGTTGGCGGGCGATGTGCGTCAAAAGCACCACGCCGTAGTCGGTCAGTCTCGTCATGCGGAGCATGGGTTGCCTTTAAACAGTACCTCTCTGGTACTCTTTCGGATACTACCTCCCGGGAGCGACTTGTCAACCGGCGAGCCGCCGACTACATCCGCACGGTGTCTACCGACCCGCCGCGTCCGGACGTGCCCTCGCTTCCTCGCATCTTGCAGATCGGCGAGCCGCTGCTCCGCTCCCCGGCTCGCGAGCTCGCGCCGGAGGAGATCCGCAGCGACGCCGTCCAGCGCCTCATCCAGCGCATGCGCGACACCATGCGCGATGCGCCGGGCGTGGGTCTGGCCGCCCCACAGATCGGAGAGCCGCTGCAGCTCGCCGTCATCGAGGATCGCGAGGAGTACCTGCGAGACGCCGAGTTCAGTTGGCTCGCGGAACGGGAGCGCGCGGCCGTCCCCTTCTGCGCGATCGTCAATCCGAAGCTCGCGGTGACGCTCGCCGACCCCCGCGAGTTCTTCGAAGGGTGCCTGAGCGTCGCGGGCTTCACGGCCCTCGTTCCGCGCGCACGGGCGGTGCGCGTCGAATGCCTCGACGAGCACGGCCGGCCGCGCGTGATCGAGGCGCGGGGCTGGCATGCTCGCATCCTACAGCACGAGATCGACCATCTGCGCGGCGTACTCTACGTCGACCGAATGGCACCGCGGACGCTCATGACGACGGCGAACTACGCGAGGTACTGGAAAGATCACTCGCTCGACGAGCTTCGGGCGGCGCTCGATCTCGTCTCTCCTTCGGCTCCGGCGCCCGACTCGTGACCGCGCCGTGGGCGCGGTTCAAACCAGCGACGTCCCGGGCGGCAAGCCGAGAGCCAGGCGGCCGTACATCTCGGCCGTGCCGTCGAAGTCGACGGCGGCGTGGTGACAGGCCGTGTTCAGGTCCCGGTAGAGCGCCTGCAGAGGGCTATCGTCGTAGACCGCGTGGGCGCCCGAGGCGGCGAAGATCCGCTCCATGGCGCGCCGACAGAGCTCGGCCGCATAGACCGCGCTCCACTTGAGCTCGGCCCGCTCGGCGACCGTCGCCGGCTCTCCGGCGGCCGCGATCCGCTCGAATTCATCGGCGGCGCGGCCGAGCAGCAACTCGGCGGTGACTAGCTCGGCGGTGGATTCGGCGATGCGGCACTGCGTGCCGGCGCTCTGCGCCTTCGCGTCCTTGGTATAGACCTCGAGGCGCGTACGGGTGCGCTCGACGTAGAGCTCGAGCGCGCGCCTGGCGATGCCGAGCACGGCCCCGCCGAGCTGCAAAGCGAGCCCGGATAAGACTGGCAAGCGATAGAGCCCTGTCGCCTGCATCTTGGCGTGCGGACTCCGGCCCTCGAACAGCATCCGCGAGGGCATCGCACGGTACGCAGGCACGAAGACATCGCGAGCGACGATATCCTTGGACCCTGTGCCGCGCAGGCCGAGCGAGTACCAGGTGTCGTCGATCTCGATCTCCGCCCTCGGCACGACGACGTGCAGGCTGCGGTCCGGGCTCGACGGTAGCCGGTCGGCCATCGCGCCGATCAGAAACCACTCGCCGTGATCCACGCCGGAGCAGAACTGCCACCGCCCGGAGAGCCGCCAGCCTTCGTCGACCGTCACGGCCTTACCCTGCGCGGCCAATGTGCCCGGAATTCGCACGTCGGCACCCCCGCCGAAGACCTCGTCCTGGCACCTTTGCGGGAAGCTGCCGAGAATCCAGCTGTGCCCGCCGAGAACGACCTGGAGCCATCCGGCCGCCGGGTAAGCCTGAGCTACGATCGCCGTCGCCTCCACCTGAGTTCGCAGTGTCGCTTCGTAGCCGCCGTAGCGGCGAGGAGCCAAGATGCGAAAAATCCCCGCCTCGGTCATTGCGGCGATCGCGTCGGGGTCCAAACGACGAGCTCGCTCCGAGTCCGCCGCCCGGGCGGCGACACGGTCGCGAATCGCCGCGGCGCGAGCGAGAATCTCGGCATGACCGGACACGGCTTGCGAGCGACTCGTCGATGCGGATGCGCGATCTACCGAACCACCCGCCGGCCGCTGCTGGCCGCGAACGAACCTCCGCTCGCTCGAGGAGGCATCGGCGCCGGGCGGAACGGAGGGGAGCTCGTCGGCCTGCCCCAGCTGCCCGTGGCGGGTGGGGGCGCGACCGGTCGATGGTGGTGATGATGACCGTGGTTGTGCTGCGGATCGTGGAAGCAGCGTTCACCCACGCGACACGGCACGAGGTTAGTCGTGGCGATGTACCAGGGATACCCGCTGTCGTACACGGGGGCCGCCGCCGCGGCTTCGGCTTCGCGCGCTTCGCGCTCCTGGTCCGCTCGGCGTTGTTCGGCTCGCGCGTCTTCGCGCCGGCGAATGATGTCACGCCCTTCGGCCGCGGCCTTCGACAGCGACGCCTCCTCGCTCGGCGCCGGGGGTGCCTGCGCCGGCGCCGCCGGCGGCGAGTCAGCATACGTCTCCACCAGCGTGCTCCCCGCGGGGGGATGGTCCCCGAAGTAGAGCGCTCCGCCCGATGTGCGCCACTTCTGAATCGCGTCTGCCCCGGCCACCTCGGCTAGGCCGAACAGCGCTGCCGCCACAGGCATGATCCAGGTTCTCATGTGCGAAGCCTGGGACGGACTCCCGGCGGTGTCAAGGGTATAAAGCTAGGGTGAGCCTATGAGGTCTCCTCGGTGTCGGCCTCCGTCAGCGCCGTCTGGGGCACACGCACGGCGCGATCGAGCGGCTCGAGCGCCGCGATGTCGTCACCTGTGGCCGCGCCCTTTTCTTTGAGTCTTCGCGCGGATACCAGCACGCGGCTCTCCAGCGAACCGATCGCCTCGTTGTAGCAAACCACGGCCCGGTCGAGCTGTGCGCCGAGCCGCAAGAAATGCTCCGCGGTGGTGCGCAGGCGATCGTAGAGCTCTCCGCCGAGCTCGCTGATCGCCTGTGCGTTCTCAGCTAGCCGCTCCTGCCGCCAGCCGTAGGCGACGGAGCGAAGCAGAGCGATCAAGGTCGTCGGGCTCGCCGGGATGACCCGCTTGTCGACGCCGAATTCGATGAGCTCGGGATCGTGCTGCAGTGCCGCGGCGAAGAACGTCTCGCCGGGAAGGAACATGACGACGAATTCCGGCGCGGGCGCGAACTGTGCGGCGTAGCTCTTGGCGCCGAGCTTCGTCATGTGATCCCGGACCTGACGGGAGTGATCGCGCAGCAGGGACTCGCGCTGCGCTTCGTCGCTGGTCTCGAACGCTTCGAGATAGGCGCCGAGAGGCGCCTTGGCGTCGACCACGATGTGGCGGCCGCCCGGCAGCTTGACGAGCAAGTCTGGGCGCAGCCGCCCGTCTTCCGTAGCGACCGTCTGTTGCTCGAAGAAATCGCAGTGATCGAGCATGCCCGCGAGCTCGACGACTCGCCGGAGCTGGATCTCACCCCACCGGCCGCGTACGGCCGGCGTGCGCAGCGCGCGCACCAGCTTGGCGGTCTCCGAGTGCAGCTGCTGCTGCGTCTGCGCCAAGGAGCGCACTTGCTCGCTCAGGGCGGCGTACGCGCCGACCCGCTCGAGCTCCACCGCTTGCAGCTTTGAATCGACCTTCTCCAGCGACTCGCGGACCGGTTTGACCAGCTCGCCGATGGCTCGTCCCCGGCTGTCGAGGTCGGCGACGGCGCTGCGCTGAAATTCACCGAGCGAGGCCCGCGCCAGATCGAGGAAGGACTGATTGTTCTGCCGCAGCGCCTCGGAGGAGAGCGTCTGGAACGCCTCGCGTAGCTTGGCCTCCGCGTCCGCGAGGAGCGCTAGCTTTTCCGCGCTCGACCGGCGCTCGTGCTCGAGCTCGGCGGCGGTCCTCTCCTTGACCGCGATCAAGTCGGAGAGTTCACGCAGCCGCGCCGTCATGTCTTCTTCGAGCGCGGCGGCACGGGTCGAGCGCTCCTCGAGACGCGCCCGTAGGTCTGCGACTTCGGCTGCGCCCGCTCCGGCGGCGCTCAACCGCGCAACGACCCATCCCAGCACCGCGCAGACGGCCACGCCCAAGGCGATCGCCTCGGCCAGCGACAAACCCACCACGGGCCCCTATTAGCGCTTTCGCCACCACTCGCTCAAGGAAACGCCGCGCGCGTCCTCGCCGAGGCGACGCGTCAGCGCGGAAAGGCTTCCGGGATTCCGCCGTCCACCGGGAGCGTGGCGCCGGTCGTCGGCGTCGCGCTGGAGGCGAAGAACACCACCGCGTTGGCCACGTGCTCCGGTGTCACTGCGGCCTTCAGCAAATTCCGCTCGCGGTAGTAGTCCCGAAGCTCCGCCGGCTCGAGGCCGCGCGAGCGAGCGCGCGCCGGGCCGACCTCCTGCCACAGACCCGACGGCCGTCGCTCGTCCCCGAAGACCGCGTCGGCGTTGACCATGTTGACGCGAACCCCCGCCGGAGCGAGCTCGAGCGCGGCGACCTTGGCGAGCTGATGCGCACCGGCCTTGGACGCGCTGTAGCTACCGAAGTCTCTGCCCGGGGCGAAGACGTTCTTCGACGAGTTGACGATGACGTTCCCGCCGGTGCCTTGCCTGCGGAACAGCGCCGCGGCTTCCCGCAGCGGGAGAAAATAGCCGACGAGGTTCACCTCGACGACGCGGCGAAACGCGGCCACGTCGGTCGCCTCGATCGGGCTCGAGTGCGCCACTCCGGCGTTCAGCACGAGGATGTCGATGCCCCCGTAGAGACGGCAGGCCTCCGCGAATCCGTCCGCGACCGAGCGCTCGTCGGTGACGTCCACGACGACGCCGGCCACGAGCCCGCGCCGCTTGGGATCGAGCTCCGATACGGCCGCCTCGAGCCGGTCGCGCGCCACGTCGGTGGCGACGACGTGCGCACCCGCCTCGACGAGCTTCTCGCAGATCGCAAAGCCGATGGCGCCCGCCGCGCCGGTGACCATCGCGATCTGTCCGGCGAGCAGAGGCTCCTTCGTCTTGCCGAGCTTCGCTTGCTCGAGGCTCCAGTACTCGACGTCGAAGAGATCCCCGTCCGACAGTGCGGTGTAACGGCCGATCGAGTTGGCGAGCGCCTTGGCGCGCAGCGTATGCTCGGCGATGTCGGCCGCGATGCGCGCGTCCTGCCGGGTGCGCCCCGCCGCGAAGAGCCCCATCCCCGGAACGAGGATCACCCGCGGGAACGAATCCAGGGCCGTGACCGAAGCGCGCGCCCGCCCGCGGTTCGACTCGAAGTACGCCTCGTATCGCGCTCGAAAGCCTCCGATCGCGACCGCCGCGCTCTCCCGCAACGCCAACGGATCGTCGAGCGGCAGATCGGCGGGCAGTAGCAGATAGGATCCCTTGGTGCGAATCACGTGGTCGGGTGTCAGCGGATTCGACGCCGCGATCGACCCGGCGTCTTCGCGCCCCAGGATCTCGAGGATCTCGTCGCTTCCGCGATGCTCGAGTATCATGCGTCGCCAACCGGCCTCCCCGACCGGGTCGGCCAGCGCTCCGCGCAACGCCGGCGCGAGGCGGACCGCCGCGCTCGCGGGTGCCCGTTCGAGGGAGACGCCCGCAACGCTGGGACGAACCGCGCGCGCCCGTTCTTGCGCCAAGCGCTCCGCGCGATCCACGCCGTCGATCATGCGCTCGTACGCGAGCCGCGCGTCGTCGGCGAAGGTGAAGAGACCGTGGTTCAGCAACACCAAGCCTTCCGTGTCGGGAGCGCGCTCGAAGGTCTCCGCGGCCAGCTTGGCGAGGGCAAAACCCGGCTTCACGTAGGGAACGATCGCCCAGCCCGGCCCGAAGGCGTCGCGCACCATGGCTTCGGCCTCGGCGCGCGGCTGGTTGGTGAGCACGAGCGCCACGTCCGCGTGGGTGTGATCGACGAACCGATGAGGAAGGAACGCGTGCAGCAGAGTCTCGACCGACGGGTTCGGAGCCGCGGCGTCGAAGAGATGCGTGCGGAGCTGATTCACCATCTCCTCGTCCGACAGCTCGGCGAGCGAGCGAAGCTTGCGCAGGTGGACGAGGTCGACCGCGGGCAGCCCCGGGGGCTCGATCGAATCGAGGTCCCAGCCGCTGCCCTTGACGAACAGCGCCTCCACGCTCTCGCCCGTGAGTGTCGTGAACCGCGCCTTGAGCGAGGTGTTGCCGCCGCCGTGCATGACGAGATCCGGATCGCGCCCGATCAATCGTGAGGTATAGACACGCAGCGCCAGATCCTCGCCCCATCGAGGCCCCAGGCGCTCGACGTAGTCGCGCGCTTCCTCGTCCGACCAGCGGCTCTGCATTGCGCCGCACAGTAGGCGCCCGCGCCGGTCATTTTCAAGAACGCGCTCCACGACCTCGGGTGCCGCGCGGCGTTTGAGAATCGAGGAGGTGGTCCGATGCCGAGCAAGGCGACCCGCGAACGAGTCGCACGGGATAAGCGGCAGGGGAAAGCACCCTCCACGCAAGCCGGGGAATTCGTCCGCGAGGAGATCCATCACATCCGCCAGGGCAAGCACGGCGCCCGTTCGACGAAGCAGGCGATCGCCATCGGCCTCTCGAAAGCGAGGCGCGCGGGCGTCAAGCTCCGGCCGCCCGAGCCTGGGCTGACTTCGCCCGAGACTCGCCGCCAAGCCGAGCGCGACTACGCCAAGGGACGCGGAGCGGGATCGCGCCGCACGTCGGCGCGCCGCTCGCGCGCGACCAGTCGTGCGCTCGATCGTGAAGGCCACGCGGCCGCATCGCACGCGGCGCTCGCGCGCCAGGCTCGACGAGCATCGAAGCAACGCAGCGCCCGCAGCCGCTCGGCGGCCGCGAAGAAGGCCGCGCGAACGCGGGACCGCCGGCGCTAGCGGGCTTGACGGCTCAGAGAGAGGCGATCCTCGGCAACACTTCCTCGGCGAGCAGCATGAACGAGGCGTGGCTCAGCGGAGCGCACAGCAGGTACTCGAGCGGCATCTCGTCGCGAAGCGCCGCGAGTCGATCGACGACCTCCGCCGGCGTGCCGTAGACGACCACCTCCCGAAGATAGCGCTCCACCGGGTCGATCGGCATCGCCTGAACGGGGCTGCCGAACGGCAGCACGGCCCGATGCCGCGGCCCGGCGTACGAGTCGAGGACCCAGCGCGCGCCGCGGCGTGCGACTTCTTCGGCCTCGCCTTGCGTCTCGGCGATGGCGACGAGCCGCGCGATCGGGATCTCGCGCCCCTCCCATGCGAAGCCGCTCGCCGCGAGGCGCTCGGCATAGACCCGCCGCTTGCGTGCGATCTCGCCATGAGCGGAGTGCGGATCCATGAGAATCGACAGGCCGTGCTCCGCGGCCCACTCGACCGCGGGCTCCGAAGACGCAGCCACCCAGACGGGCGGATGCGGGCGCTGCAGGGGCTTGGGCAACACCTCGACGTTTTCGAAGCGAAAATGTCGGCCGGCGTACGTCAATCGTTCCTCGCTCCAGGCGCGCAGCACCACGTCCACCGCCTCGCGAAACCTCGAGGCGCTCTCCTCGGCGCTGACGCCGAAGACCTCGAACTCCGTAAGGTCGAAGCCGCGCCCGGCGCCCCAGTTGACGCGTCCGCCGGACAGCACGTCGAGAAGCGCGACCTCCTCGGCGAGCCGCAGCGGGTGATAGAAGGCCGCCAGCGACACGGCGGTGCCGATGCGCAACCGAGACGTTCGCGCCGCGGCGAGCGTCCCCATCATGTGCACGGACGGGCACACGCTGAACGCGTTGAAGTGATGCTCGGCGAGCCACACGGCGTCGAAGCCGCCGCGGTCCATGATCTCGATGCGCTCGAGCGCGCGCGCGTACACGGTCTGGAGCGGCACGCGGCGCTCCGGCCAGCTGAAGAACTGGAGGACGCCGACCTTCACCCGCGCAGAAATTCCTCGATCGCCCCGGCGAGCTCGTGCGGCGCATCGGCATCGACCAGATGACCGGCGCCGGCGATGCGGTGAACCTTCGCCGCGGCGGCGATGCCACGGGCGAACCGGTCCGCATAGCTCGGTGGAATCACGCGGTCCTCGCTCCCCCAGACGATCAGTGTGGGCACGCGAATGCGGTGAAGGCGCTTGGCGAGCCCCCGTTCGCCGAGCGGCCACAATAGGCGAGCCGCCGCTTCGTCGGCGCGAGCCAGCCCGATCATCCATTCGGCCGGATCCTCGCCCTCCGGCGGGTCGCGCAGCTCCTCGAACGCGCCCGCTCGCGCGCAAAGGAGCTCGGGGATCTCCCGGGGCTTGCGCGCGAACGGATCGGCCACGGGCTCGTGCTCGTCGAAGAGACCGAAGGGCGACACCAGAACGAGGCGGCGCACGTGCGCGAGCGCCGCAACCTCCGCCGCCAGCATTCCGCCGACGGAGAGCCCGACCAGGTCTTCCCCTTCGATCGCGGCTTGCTCGAGAAGATCCAACGTCGCCGCCACCCAATCCATGAGATCGTCGAGCCGATCGTGGCCGAGGCCACCCGGAAAGCCGGGAAGCGACGGCACCACCACACGACGGCCCCGTGACAATTGCTCGAGGAATGGCGACCAGCGAGGCACGCCGCTAAAGCCGCCGAGCACACCTACCGGCTTGCCCTCCCCGGCCTCCCACACCCGGCAGGGGAAGCCGTTCACCCGCACGGCACGTTCGGCGGGCTTCATCTCACGGCGCCGAGCGGCCTCGGCGCGGCTCGGGACGCGCCGGCCACCGGCTTTGGCCACCAGTGGTTCTCCCAGCGATCGTCGAACAACCCGCGCAGCTCGGGCGCGACACGCTTGGCGAACAGCTCAATGTTGTAGCCGGCGAGCTCGCGCGACATGTTGCCGAACTGGCAGAGCAGCATCATTTGCCCGACGTTCAGCTCGGTCGCCACTTCGCGAAGCTTGACGGCGACCTCCTCGGGGCTGCCGACGATGACGTAGCCCTCGTCGACGATCCGGTCGAACGTCATGGCGTGGTCGGGCCCGCCGGAGCTCGCGCGCGCGGCGCGCGCCACCATGGATTCCGCCTTCGCACGGATGGAGCCCTCGGTCATGTAGCCGGGCGGCGTCGCGAAGCGTGGATCGAGGTGCAGGCAGCGGCCATAGAAGTACTCGGCCGGCTCGCGGTAGAGCTTCATCGCTTCGGCGCGAGTCTCGGCGACGCCGATGAACTGCAGGAACCCGGCGCGATAGGGATTGCGCTCCTTGCCGAGCCGCTCCATCTCCGCCCAGTAGCCGCGCATCGTCTTGGCGCCGGCGCGGTAGCCGAAGTAGGAGAGATAGCAGTAGACGTAGTCGCGCTCGGCGCACCAGCGCCAGGTCTCGACCGAGCCGCCGCCCGGGATCCAGATCGGCGGATGCGGCTTCTGCAGCGGCCGTGGCCAGACGTTGACGTAGCGGAGCTGATTCCAGCGGCCATGGAACGTGAAGGGAGCTTCCTCGATCCACGCCCGCATCACCAGGTCGTGTGCTTCCCAGTAGCGGTCTCGCAGCGTGCTCGGGTTCTGGCCGTAGGCGTAGCAAGTGTCCATCGGCGTGCCGACCGGAAATCCGGCGACCAGACGGCCTCCGGAGATGCAGTCGATCATGGCGAATTCCTCGGCGACGCGGATCGGTGGATTGTAGAGCGCGAGCGAGGCTCCCATGATGATCAGCGCCGCATCCTGGGTGCGCCGGGCCAGCGCCGCGGCCATCAGGTTCGGCGACGGCATCAGTCCATAGGCGTTCGAGTGGTGCTCGTTGACGCACACGCCGTCGAAGCCGAGCTCGGCGGCGAGCTCGAGCTCGTCGAGAAACTCGTTGTACAGCACGTGACCGCGCCGTGGATCGAAAAGCTTCGGGTCGACGTCGACCCACACCCCCGGATACCGCTCGGCGAAGTCGTCGGGCAGATCCGTCCATGGCATCAAATGGAACGAGCAGAGCTTCATCGGCGTTCGATCGACGCGGGCGTCTCACGCCACGTTGCCGATCTCGCGACGCGGCGCAAGGGGGGACGGACTGGGGAAACGGCTTATGAGGGAAAGTCGCGCACGGGATTGGTGCCGTCCCACGTGCGAGCCGTATCGCGGATCATCATCATGATCTCGTAGATCGGCGGCTCCTTCGCCTCGGAGATCTCGTAGACGAGCCCGCCCGGGGACGAATCCGTCGCGAAATAGATGAAGCGGATGCCGTTTCCGGGGATCGCTCCCTCGTGGGCGAGCTCGACGCCCGAGCGCAGGATGCGCTCCACGGCCGGATCGTACTCGGCGCGCGTCATCCACGAGGACACGTGCTGGAAGCCCTCGCGGCCGCTCTGGAGGTAGTCTCGGTAGGCGCTCGGCTTGTCGTCGTGCTGCTGGATGAGCTCCACCTGGAACTCGCCGGAGTAGCCGAGGGCGAGCGTGATGCGTGGGGCTGGCGCCGGCTTGCCGCGATAACGATACCCGTCCGGCACGAGATCGCGAATCAGAAAGAACGGCCCCACGCCCAGCGTCTCCGACCAGTAGCGGAGCGCCCGATCGAGATCGCGCACCACGAATGCGATCTGACGCATCTCACCGAAAAGCCTGCTCATGTTCGACCTCCCTCGTCGAAATCGACGTCGACGAACCGTGACGCCGCCGAAAATCCACCGTCGACCGCGATATCCTGGCCGCTGACGAACGACGCCTCCTCGCTCGCCAGAAACACGACCAAGCTCGCGACTTCTTCCGCTCGGCCGAATCGGCCGAGCGGCGCCATCCGCCGCCAGCGCCGCGCGAAGCGGGGCTCGACCTCTCCCGGGGAGCGCCATCTCGGCGTCTCGATGATCCCCGGACAGACGCAATTGACGCGAATGCCTCGCGGCCCGAGGCGCTGGGCGAGCTTGCGAGTCAATCCGACCACGCCCCCCTTGGCCGCGCTGTACGCCTCGCTGGCGAATTCGATGGCGATCTTGGCCCCCGCGATCGACGCGTTGCACACGATCGCGCCGCCGCCCGCGCGCTCGAGCAGCGGCGCGGCTTCGATCGAAGCCGCCCAGTACGCCGCGAGCCCGCTCTCCAGCATCGCGTTCCAGCGCTGATCCTCGCCGTAGTCGCCCGGATCGGCCATTGCGTTGTTGAAGAGGACGCGGAGGTTGCCGAGCACGTCACCGGCATCGCGCACCATCCGGCGAACGTCTTCCCGGTCGGTGACGTCCGTCCGGCGGAAGTGAGCGTTGCCCCCCTCGGCTCGAATCTCGGCGACGACTTCCTCGCCCTTCGCTGCCTGGATGTCGGCAACCAGCACCGCCGCGCCCTCCGCGGCGAACCGCCGCGCCGTGGCGGCGCCGATCCCCGAGGCGCCGCCCGTCACGATCGCCCCCCGTCCCTCGAGCCCTCGCTTCGCGCCGCCGCCGCTCACGCAAAGCCCGGATAGTAGCGGTCGCGCATGCGGTCGCAGTACGCGACCAAGTTCGGCCACGAGTTGCCGTAGTCCTTGATCGGTCCGGGGAACGGAACGCGCATCGCGTGAATCAGCCAGGCGTACACCGTCGCGTCGATCGAGCGCGGCTCGGCGCCCATGAAGTAGGGCTTGTCGGCCAGGAAGCTCGACAGCGCATCGTACTCCCGCCTCGCGAGCTCTTCGACTTCCTCGGTCGCGTGCCGGCCCTTTCCGCACCAGAAGAACTCGTGGAGGATTCGCTCGCGAAACTCCTTCACGGGGCCCGTGCGCGCTTCCGGGGGTACGAAGTCGAGGAACTCGACCCAGATCGGGTCGTAGACCTTGAAGCTCTCGTCCTTCCGGTAGCGCATCTGCACGAGGTACCAGTAGAAGCTCTCCTCGAGCATGCGGCCGAAGGCGACGGCGATCGCGCGGTCCTGGGCGCTCATGCCTGCATCGAGCTCGTCGCCGTACTTCTTCTTCAGGTACTCGACGATGAAGACCGAGTCGGAGACCGTCGTGCCGTCGTCCTCGATGACGGGGAGCTTGCCCTTCGGAGTCTTCGTCAAGTCGCCCTGCGGCAGCTTCACCAGCTCGTACGGCAAGCCCACCATCCGTAGATAGCAATCGATCTTGGTGACGAACGGGCTGACGTCGGGAACTCCCCACGCGGGTATGTAGCCGTACATCTTGAGCATGCTCGACTCCTCCTCCGCGGCGGCGCCTACCAGGGCAGCGCTTCGCCGTTGGCGTGGCGAAACGTTCCGGTCGTCTGCAGCGTGAGCTCATCGATACGGGTGACTAGACCCCGGGCGGCCTCGGCCGGCTCGACGAACGGACCACCGACCCCGTCGGGCAGCCCGCGCGTCATCTCGGTGCGCACGCTTCCCGGGTGAAGACAGATGACCGCGATGCCGCGCCGCGCTAGATCGCGCGCCAAGCAGATTCCCGCCATGTTGGCCGCCGCCTTGGACATGCGATAACCGTAGAGGCCGCCCGAGAGATTCTCGCCGAGGGACCCGACACGGCTGGTGACGATCGCCACCTTCGATCCTTCGCCGAGGCAGCCGAGCAACGCCTGGGTCACGCGCAGCGGCCCGAGCGCGTTGACCTCGTATTCACGCCTGAGCTTGGCGAAGTCGAGCCGGCCGAGGTCGACCGGCTCGACCACGCCGGCATTGTTGACGAGAACGTCGAGCCGCGTGCCCGTGAGGCGCTCGGCGAGCGCCGCAACGGCTCGGTCCGAGGTCACGTCCACGCCGGGTACGACCTCCACGCCCTCTCGGCTGAGCGATTCCGAGTCGCCGAGGCAAGCCGCGAGAACGCGCGCCCCCCGGCTGCGCGCCTCACGACAGAGCGCCTCGCCGATGCCTCGGTCCGCGCCGGTAACCAGGAAGGTCTGCATCTCGAGTCGCACCCGCTCCGACGGGCGCGCGTAGCGCCGCGATAGTCGACGGCCGCCTCGCCGGTCAAGCGGGGCGTGCTTTTCTCCGAGGCGAGCGATAGGAGCGAAGGTCAACCAACAGGGGGGCTTTCATGTCGGAACCAAATCGATTCGAGAAGGGCGTGGCGATCGTCACCAAGCTATTCGGGTCGGCTGCCGGTCGCACCAAGCTATCGGAGGACTTCCGCCGGATCACGATCGAGAA
>JBEVNX010000228.1:0-19206 GCA_040507895.1 Binatia bacterium
CGCCGCGCGTTCTGGTCGCGTGCGCGCTCGGCGGGGTCGTGCTCGGCGCCTTTGCCGCGCGGCGCCGGCTCCTCGATTTCGCCGCCGCGCTTCTGCCACGGTTTCCCCAGGCGGCCGACGCGCTCGCTGGGCAGGGCTCGGTCGCCGCCGCGGCCGCGGCGACGATCGTCGCGACGATCATCGCCTTTGTCCGCTTCGAGCTGCTGGTCGTCGCCCTCGGCCTGCCGCTTCCGTGGCCGCAGGTCTTCACCGCGTTCGTGCTGGCGTCGGGAGTGGCGGCGCTGCCGCTCTCGGTCGCCGGTCTCGGCACGCGCGACCTGGCGCTCGTCGGCTACCTGCGCGGCTGCGGCGTATCGCCGGCGGATGCGATCGCGCTCTCCTCGCTCTGCCTGTCGCTCTTTCTCTGGAACGCCATCGTTGCGTCTGCTCTATGGCTGGTGCGGCCGCCACGGAGCTCGAGTGGACGGTCGCCGCAAGATGAGCGGTCAGGTTTGCAGTAGCAACGGCACACCTCGGCAGATCTTCACCCTCACCGACTCGCGCCTTCTCTTTCGAGTCCTCCCGATCATCCGCCCACCCAGCCTCCTCGATCATGCGATCGCAGCGAATTAGCCGCAGCCGCCTACGCGAGATGGCTTCGCGACGCAGACATTCAAGAAATCCTCCGCCCCGCGCTGCCAGGAATAGCGCGAAGCGACCACTTCCCGAGCCTTTTCACCCATCCGTCGTGCCGTCTCGACGTCGCCGAGAAGACGCGTGAGGCCAGCCACGATCGCTGCTTCGTCCGCCCTCACGTGGAGGCCCGTTTCGCCGTCAATTACCGTGTAGCGAGGGCCGCCTTCGTCAGCGACGACGGACGGTACGCCGAAGGCGGCGGCTTCCACGATGGTGAGGCCGAAAGTCTCTTGACGAGCGACGTGCACCACGAGATCCGAGGCGGCGTAGTAGCATGCCATCGCCTCTTCGGTGACATAGCCGGTAAAGCGGGCGCGCGTCAGCCGTAGATTCTCGGCCATCCCCACCAACGCTTCCCGCTCCGGGCCGTCACCGACGACCAACAACGTCGCCGCCGGCAGACGCGGTTCCACCTGTGCCCAGGCCCGCAGCAACAGGTCCACCCGTTTGCGGGGATGGAGAAAATTCACGGTCAGTGCAACCCGGTCACGCTCGTTCAGGCCGAGCGCCGCACGTGCCGCCGCCCGATCAACCCCCGCGTTGTCGAATGTCACACCGGGCGTGATCACGTGACTCGGGAGCCCATATGCCTCCCGGATCAGTGTCTCCGCAAACGGACCGCTGACTAGGATGTCATCGACGCGGCGGATCAACCAATGGTCGATGGCGCGATACGCCGCGAGCGCCGGGCGAAGCAGCCATCGCCAGGGCCCGACGCGAGCCAACACGTCAGCCCGATCGATGCCCACCGCGCGCGGCGGCTCGTAACAGAAATGGACCACTCGAGCCGGGCGCGGCGGGCGAAACGCCGCCAACGGCAGCGCGGGTCCGAACAGGCACACCACGTCGGCGTCCGGCGCGAATCTTCGACGCAAGCGAAAGCACTGGAGGTAGGAAGCAATCGAATCGAGATAGTGATTCCCGCTCCAGTCGAGCCGCAGTCCGCTCTCGTCCACGATCAGGCCTTTGGCAAGCGGCCGGCAGCGTGGATCGAATTGATGACACACGATCCGTACTCGGCAGGCGCGGGCGGCGAGGGCTCGCCCCAGACTCAAGATGAAGCGCTCCGCCCCCGTCGGCGCTTTGAACTTCGGCTGCACGAAATCGATGTTCACGCCCTTCGCGCCTCGGCCGCCACCCGCTCGTAGGCTGCGATCAGCTGATCTCCGTATGACCTCCAAGACAGCACACGGACTCGCTCGATCGCGGCGGCTCCGAGGCGCGCTCGCAGCTCGCGGTCGCCGAATAGCCGATGCAACGCTCCTGCTAGGGCCTCGTCGTCACCGGGAGGAACGAGCAAGCCGTTCCTCCCATCCTCGACGACGTCGGGGATGCCGGCAATGCGGCTCGCGACCACCGCTCGACCCGCCGCCATCGCCTCCAGCAAGACATTCGGGAGTCCGTCGACGTTGCCTCTTTCGTCGCGAACCGAGGGGACGGCGACGGCATCCGCCGCATGGAAGAGACCGCCAACCTGGTCGTGCGGCACGTCTCCGAGAAACCGGACACGATCGCGGTACCCGACCTCGTCAGCCTCAGCCTCCAGGCGCGCGCCCAAATCACCGGTGCCGCCGATCGCCACGCGAACCGGGACACCGCGCGCGCGAAGCAACGCGGCCGCGCGGAGCAAGTGCGAGAAGCCCTTTTTGGCGACGAGGCGCCCGAGCGCGACGACCAAGAAATCGCCATCGCGGGCGCCCGTCCGCAACCGCCACGAGCCACAATCTCGGCCCGAGAATTCACCCACGTCCACGCCGTGAAGCAGCGTGGCCACGCGCGCCGGATCGGCGCCGAGACGCACCGCGCGCTCACCGAGATCGCCGGCGCAGGCCGCTACCCAGCTCGTGCGCCGAAACGTCAAGCGTGCGAGCGCCGCGAGCGCGGCGTTTCGCTCGGCGACGAAGATGTCCGAGCCGTGAAGGCTCACCACCAGCGGTGGTCGCCCGGAGCGGGCCGCAAGGGCCGCGATCGCCCCGTTCGGCAGTACCCAATGAGCGTGAATGACATCGTAACGCTCGCTCGTCATGAGCCGTCGCATGGTCGAAAGGCCTGCGAGAAACGCGACGGGTGCGATGGCAAGCGCTCGCGGGCGAAGCGCTCGGTCCGCTCGCATGGACGAAGCATATCCCCACGCGTAACTTTTCCCGGAGCCCGCGTAGAAGGGGAAGAAGCGTATCGGACTCCCGCGATCCCTTCCCCCGGTCAGCACGAGCTCGGGATGGCGCGGCAGCACGAGGTCGACGGGATGGCCTCGCCCGGCGAGCTCGAAGACGATCTTCTCGATCACTGGAGCTGTGACGTCACCCGGATACTTCGGATACGAGCTGGTGATCATCAGCACGCGCATATCGAGCTTCTCGAGCGTGATGGGCTTCAGGAATCGCGGCGTTCCGTACGAAGAGCGTTGATCTGCTCGGAGATCAGCCCGACGAGGAACGTGAAGATAGCCATCATGAATGCGAGCACGCCGCCGTTGGCGATCTTTCCCGAGACCGCATAGGTCCAGAGGCCGTACCCCGCGCCGATAGCGGCGAAGGCGAGCGACAGCGGCAGAAAGACTTTCAGCGGGTTGTAGAGGGTGCTCATCTTCAAAATGATGAGGAGGAAACGACTGCCGTCTTGCAGGGGCTGAATCTTGCTCTCGCCGCCTTCTCGAAAGCGCATTTTCACGGGAACGAAGGCGACGTTGTAGCCGGCGCGGAGGAACGACATCGTACATGTCGTCGGGTAGGAAAACCCGTTCGGGAAAAGATGGATGAATTCCAGCATGTGATCACGCCGCGCAGCGCGGAAGCCGGAGGTCAGATCGGGAATCGGCGAGCCGGCTAGGTATGAAGCGAGAGAGTTGAAGACGGCGTTGGCCGCCCGCCGCCACCAGTGAACCTCGGCGCTCGCGTCCCGCGCGCCGATCACGAGATCGTACTCGCCGAGCTTTTCGACAAGACGGCAGGCTTCCTCGGGGGGATGCTGGCCATCCGCATCGAGCAGGACGACCCACTTCGTGCGAGCCGTGCGTAGACCCGTTTTCACGGCCGATCCGTTACCCTTGTTGTAAGGATGGCGGACGACCTCAGCGCCCGCGGCCGCCGCGTGCGCCGCGCTCTCATCGACCGATCCGTCGTCGACCACAAGAATCGGCGATTCGGGATAGAGGCGTCGGAGTTCCGCGACGACGGAACCGACGCCCTCCTCATTGCAGGTGGGGAGGAGGAACGTCACCGAGCTGTCCGGCTTCACGTCGCGCTCTGCCTGCCTTGTCGCTGATCGCGATCGGCGGCTCGCCTTTGCAAGTAGAGAATCTCTTCGGTGAGGCGGCGGTTAGCGGCGATCGTGTCGCCGATGAGGCCGATCAACATGATCTGCACACCGACGATCAAAAGCACCGCAGCGAGGATCAAAGATTGAACTTTTCCGACGCCGTGGCCGAACCAGTAGTCGTAGAGAAATCGGAGACCGATTAGCGTTCCGGCGCCAAAGAACGCGAGACCGAGGATACTGAAGGTCTTCAGCGGCTCGTAGTGCGTGTAGATGCGGATGATCGAGGCCGTCGAACGTTTGAGGTAGTCCCATGTCGACGCGAAAAGCCGGGACGGCCTCGTCTCCGGGTTCGTCGCCACGGGCACGTGGGCCAGCGCCAAGCGCTGCTTTCCCGCTTGGATGATCGTTTCCAAGGTGTAGGTGAAGTCGGTGACGACGTTCATGCGCAGCGCGGCTTCCCGCGACAGAGCACGAAACCCGCTAGTCGCATCGGGAATGTCCGTCGCGGATATCTTACGGACCACCCAGCTTCCCAGCCGCTGGAGGAATCGCTTGGTAGGCGAAAAGTGTTGGACGGTGTTGACCCCGCGGTCTCCGATCACCAGATCGGCCTCCCCAGCAAGGATCGGTGCGATGAGGCGCGGGATGTCTGCACCGCGATACTGGTTGTCGGCATCGAAGTTGACAATCACGTCGGCGCCGCGCTGCACCGCGGCGCTGAGGCCAACGAGAAAGACGCGTGCAAGACCCTGGCGACGGCGGAGGCGCACGACGTGATCCACTCCGCACTTGCGAGCGACCTCGGCCGTACTGTCGCTCGATCCGTCGTCGATGACGATCACCTCGATGTCGTCGACTCCCTCAACGGAGCGCGGCAGGTCGGCGAGCACGCGCGGCAGGTTTTCCGCCTCGTTGAGGCAAGGAATCTGCACGACGAGCTTCATCGCCGAGCCATTTCCTCGATCTCGACCTCGGCGATCGACCAGTCGAAGCGACTGCTCTCTCCGCGGCCGACGAGGCGGAGCGCCCGGAGTCCGGAGGCGTTCACCCACAGATCGAGGTCGCCGTCGGCGTTTTCTTCGGGCACGCCGTCTCGCCAGCGGATACCGTCGACCACGGCGGGCAGCTCCTGCCGGTTCCACCGCTCGCCGTCTATCGAAGTCTCGACGACGAGCCCGCGGGCTCGGTCGGTCGCGAAGCGTCCCATGCGAATCTTCAGCCAGGACACGTCTGTCGGCCGCGGGAAGCCGATCGTGAAAGTCATGCCGGGTCGCTGTGGCGCGTGGCTCCCCCAACGCGTATCGAGGCGACCATCGACGGCGAGCGGCGCCGAGCCACGGCCGTCGCTCGCTTCGACAGTCCAGTCGTCCGGGGACAGCGGCGTTCCCTTCGGGTGCGGCCCAATCTCGTCGAAGAGGACCACGCCGCCGAGGTCGCGGCGGACGAAGCGGGCCCCATACGCCTCCAGGGCTCTTTGCCACACCCCCGATTCCGCATCGCCGACGATATATCCCATGGTCCGGCCACCGACTCCAGAAGCCGGGCAGGCGGCACGGACCCGCCGCAGCAAGGAGCGGCTGCCGCCGAGGAGACGCACCTTCTCGCGACACAGGGCGCTCGCGATTCTTTCGCCGTCGCGCTTCCACAAGTCGTAGAGTGGACCGGAGCCGCGACCCGCAGCGTAGCGGGTGATCGTGATGGAATCTTGAGAGACCTCGGTTGGGAAGCGGTCTTCGGCCGCGCCGAGCGCGCTGATCGACCACACCGGATGGTCGATGGGCTCGAACTCCTCGGCTCCCCTCACCCCGTCCAGGGGTGTTTTGACGGTGAGCGCACCGATCGCCATGCCGCCGTCGATCCAACGCCGGATGAGCGGCGCCTCACGATCGTATGCCCGTGGCCAAACCACCAGGGTCCTCAGGCCGAAAACGAACTCGAGCGCCGGACCGAGAAGGTTTCGTGCGGGTCCGTCGCTCAGAAAGACGATGTCCTCGTTCTTCAGGCTAGAGGCGAGCTCCGCGAAGCTCTGAGCGAGGCCCGGGTATTCGCGATGCCCGTAGAGGGGGTAACTCCGACCAACAACCATCGTGACCGAGGCCGCGGCCGCGAGCGAGCTGAGGAGAGTCGCAGCGACACGCTGCTGACCTTTGCCCAACGCACCCAAGCCGACGATTCCGTAGCCGAAGAAAAGTACCACGATGGGGAGCGTCGCCGGCACGAAACGCCGGGTCATGTAGATGTGAATCAAGTTTACGAACGTGAAATGGATGAAGATGGCGGATAGAGTCATGAGAGCTGTCAACACGAACAGCGTCTCGGCAGTCGAGCGGCTCCAGAGGTAATGGGCCAGGCCAGCGAAGCCGACGAGAAGCACGAACGGGCTGACGTACCAAGAGAGCCACACCAGAGTCTTTCCCTGACCGGCGACGAGCCCCGTCATGTGGGGTCGCACCCAGTAACCGAAGGCCACGAAGAGCACCACGCCGACTGCCATTCCTCGCGCGACCGGTCGCGCGAGGCCTCGCCGGGCGGCCATCGACTGGCGCACGAAGCCAAAGACGGCCAAAAGCATGAGAAGCGTCATCGCGGCGACAGCCCAGGAGCCACGCCGGTCAAAGTAGTGGTGAAGCATTCGCGAGTGCAGGCTCGCGAACGTGCCGTATGCCTTGCGCACGTAGTCGCTTTGAAACCACGCCCAGGAGAGCATTGCCGCGAGCACGGTGGGAACGTAGGTGATCCAAAAGCGACTTCCCGGTAACGGCCGGCCGCGCTTCCGGGCGATGAACGTGTAGATCCCGAAGGGCAACAGGACGAGAGCCGCCTCGACCTTAACGAGGAGCGTCGCACCGAGAAGAAAGCCACCCAGTGACTTCCCGAGGCGGTCTCCGCGCAAATAAGCCGCAAAGCCCGCGAACAGCAGCATCTGAAAGAGGATCTCGGCAACCGGGTACCGGCTCGCCCAAACCTGGATTGCGTCGAGCGCGAGCAGGCTCGCGCCGAGCGTCGCTGCGAGCTCGCCTACGATTGAAACGCCCGCCACGAAGACCGACAGCGTGGCCAGCAAGCCGATGAAGTTGTTGGCGGCGAATGCCCCGTCGAGACCGTAGGCCTCGTAGAAGATCGCGATCAGCGCAGGCAGCAAGGGAAGCCCCTGAGCGATGATCGCTCTCCGTTCGGCGTCTACGTAGTAGAACCCCGGATACTTGGACAATCGTGGAAGATAGAGCCATCGCGGGGCCGCGCTCTCTCTCCGTCCTTCATAGAAGCGGCGCATCGCTTCCGATCCGACGCGATCCGCGGTTCGATCGGTGAGCACGATCGAGCCTTGCCGAGCGAGACCGATACCGCCCACGGTGTAGACGGCGGCATCGCGCTCCCCGAGGAGCATCTCGAACGGCCGGCCCAGCATGGTTGCCGAAGCCAGCACCCCGACCAACAGCACACCTGCGGACTCCATCCTCGAGGCGCGCGTGAACGGCCAGGCCACGCGGAATCTTCCGAGCGCGAGTATCGACCCCGCTAGAGCGCTCATCGCGACGAGCTCCACCGCGAGGCCGAAGATGCCGCACGCGCCGAGCGCGACCGCCACCACCGCCGCCATGGCCGCGCCAAGCGCGAACACGATGACCAGCCCTCGCGGCCATGGCCACCGCTCCGCGCCATTCCCGGCGGCCACTGCCAAAAGCGTGAGGCTCGGTCCGCCGAACAGCGCGACGAGAAGCACCGCTCCGATCATGGGAGAGATCGATCCGTCGCTCGGGGCCGGAGGAAGAGAGCACGGTTCACAATCAACCGTCCGGTGTCACCGCGAGACCGAGGGGAGCGCCGAGAGCGGCGCGGCCGGCGCGGCCCACGTGCAGGAGAATCGGCTGCACGCGGTACGCACCTGGGCGATCAGGCGCCTGAACGAGCAGTCGAACCGCGATCTCGTCGCCAGGCTCGACGTCGCGCGGCGGCGCGACCGGCCGCGACCGTGCGACCAGCTGGCCTTCCGCGCCGACCACGTCGGCGCCGAGGCTTACGTGGCCGCCGAAAGGCTCCGGGGTCGAGATCCAGCGCGCGTCGCCTTCATTGCGCACGCGAAGCACGATCTCAGCAGGTGCACCGGGCCGCAGCACCCATTCCGAAGCTCCCGCGGGTACCGCGCTGCCCGCGATCGCGGCGCTGCGGCTCGTCTTCGGGCATCTCCAGAGCGGCGGCGTGGGGGGCGGCGCCGGTGCATGCATGCCGATCGCCTCGACCGCCTCGCGAAAGCCCCGCGCGGCAGCCTCCATCGAGTGCTCGCTCGCCACGAAGGCGCGCGCCGCCTCGCCGACCCGCGATCGCCGCCCTGGGTCGCGCGCCAGCGCGACCAACTCGCGCGCGAGCGTAGCCTCTTCCTCCCTGCCCAAAGGGATCCGCACCACCGCCTGCGGAGGAATCTCCAGGAACTGCCTATATGCCGACACGAGCGTGCACTGGCCGTCGCCGAGCAAGCGCAGCAAGCTCGCCGAAGTCTCGCCTGCTGTTGGAAAGCGGAGATTGACTGCGACGTCCGTCGCCGCCATCCAGTCGCGATACTCCTCCGCGCTGACGTAGCCGCGATGGACGACCTGCCCGCTCGCGAGATCTTCGGCGGAGAATAGCTCGCGCAGGTTCGTTCCGGGGCTTTCTTCGCCGATCAACACCAGCCGCAGCTCCGGAGACTCGCGCCGGGCGCGGGCCAGGGCGGCCGCGAGAACGTCGACGCGCTTGGTGGGGATCAAGAAGCCGAACGTCGCGACGATCACCGAGCGATCGTCGATGCCGAGGCGGTGGCGCGCCGCGCGCCGATCGACCGTCCCTCCTGGCGGGATGCCCATCGGCATACGCCGCACCGGCACGGTCGGCAGGCGGCGCCGCACCTCGCGCTCCGCGCAGCCGTTGTGCACGATGACCCCGCGGCCTGCAGCGGCCACGGACTCGAACAGCGGCAGTGCGAAGTTCTCCCGCTCCGAGGCCAAGCGCCACCGCTTCATCGACAGCACGCGCTCGCCGATCCGGCCGTAGCTCTCGCGCAACGCTCGACCGTATTCCTCCCAGGCATCCTCGACGCCCGCGATGACCTCGTACAGGTGATGGAGCACGACGTCGTGAAGCACGGCGATGCCGGGCACTTCCTGCGCCAGCTCGAGGACGAACCGATGGTGAAGGTTGTTCCCCATCTGGTAGACGACGTGGGCGAACTCGGCCCGACGTCTGCGGAGCTCTCCGGCTGGATGCACGGGGAGGGCGTGGTAAACGCCGTCGCGTAGCAACGGGTGGCGCTCGTCGACGAAGACCTCGACGGCGAAGTCCCGGGCCACGAACGGCAGGAGGTCCGAGGCATAGTCGGCGATGCCGCTACGCACAGGCGGAAGCGGGCTGACGAACGCCAAGCGGCGCCGCGATGCCTGGCTCATGGGCCTGCGGAGCGCCGGCCGACGAGCACTCGCTCGGCTGCCGGCGGTTCCGCGCCCGTGGCCTCGCGGCCACCGAGGAGAATGAAGCGCTGGCGAGCCACCAACCACGCCAAGCGAGCATCGCCGTCGCGGATTCCTTCGAAGACCACCACCCCCCCCGGTCGGAGCGACCGCCACGCGCCCGCGACTAGCGCCGGCCAGTCGTCCTCGGGATGGCGGTCGGTGACACGGGTGACGACGAGTCCCGAGAGCGACTCCTCCTCCAGCGATCCGAGGGCGGAGCCGAGCGGAGCGAGCTCGACATCGAACCCTCGCGCCCGGCACTGCTGGACGAGCGCGGGGCTCGACTCCACGCCATGGAGGTTCGCGCTCGTTTCGCGGAGCGCCTCGAGCACGTCGCCGGCGCCGCAGCCGAGCACCACGATCCGGCCGCCAGTGGGTAGGCTCTGCGCGCACGCCCGCACGCGGGCGCCGACGTCGCCGCCAAGCGCCACCGCCATCTCGGCTCGCAGCTCTTCGCCGCGATTGTCCGGGGACGAGGCCGAGCGCGGCGCGCGTTCGAACCCGAGGGCCATCTCTTGCCGCGCCTCCAAAGCCTCCACGCGAAGATCGAGCGCACCGAGGAAGAGGTCGTTCCGCTCGGCGACGGCCTTGGTGCGCTCGGTCACCTCCCGCAGCAGCCGGTCGCTCCGCTCGGCGAGCGCATTGTTGAAGCGCACGAGCTCGAGGAGGAGCAGCCGCTCCTTCTCGAAGTAGCGATCGAGGACGCCGAGGACGAGACGGCGAAACATCCACTTGAAGCGCAGCACGACGGGTCCGAGCAGGCGCCGGTGTGAGCTCATTTCGGACAGCGGGTCGAACAGCGACCAGTTGCGGTTCAGATACTCGAGCTCCTGGCGGGCCGAGATCGCCGGCAGGGCGTCGGCATCCACCGGAGTCGCATCGCCCTCGCCATCGCGAGCCGCGCCTTCGATGTCGCGCCGGATGCGCTGCAGGATGTCTTCGATTCGGACGGTCACGATCACACCCTCGCCCGGCGCCGTCCGTTGCGGAGCGGCGTCTTCAGATCGTCACCTCGACGGGCAACGGAGTCGACCCGCGCTCGGCGAACCAACAGATGCCCTCGTTGACGAGGTCGACGTCGACCCGATATCGCCCCGAGCCCGGCAGCTTGAACTTGAACTCGACGCAGACGCGTTCCCCCGGGTGCACGTCGCGAGGGATCAACGCGCGCAGCGTCTCGCCGAGAAAGCGCTCGCCCGAGTGGAGACGGCCGCCCACCATGACGGTGCCCCGTCGAGTCGGAGGCAGCGAGCGCCAGACGGTGTCCCCGACGTTCTCGACATCGAGCAGGACGCGCGCCACGTGGTGCCACGTCTCCGGCGTTCGGGTGGGAGGCTCGAGAACGCGGATCACCGCCGCGAGCCGTCCGGGTCTCAGGCTGTCCCGCAGCGAGCGCTCCTTGGCGGGCGGACCGTCCTCGGCGCCGACCGCGGCGTGATAGAGCCGAGTCACTTCGGTTGGATAGCCGCGCGCGGCGATGCGCCCACCGTCGATCCACACCGCTTCGTGGCACCAGCGCTCGATCGACTCGAGGCCGTGGGAAACCATGACGATCGTCTTGCCGGCCGCCTGGAATGCGGCGATGCGCTCGTAGCAACGTCCGACGAACGATTCGTCGCCGACGGCGAGGATCTCGTCGATCAGCAGCACATCCGGGTCGGCGTGCACGGCGACGGAGAATCCAAGGCGCATGTACATGCCGGATGAGTACGTCCGGACCGGGTCGTCGATGGCGTCCGCGAGGCCGGCGAACTCGACGATCGAATCGAAGCGCTGCTCCGTCTCGGCTTTGCTCATGCCGATCACCAGACCGTTCAAGTACACGTTCTCGCGTCCCGAGAAGTCGGGATGAAAGCCGGCGCCGAGCTCGATCAGCGGCGACACGCGGCCGCGCACTTCGACGGCGCCCCCGTCGGGTCGAATGATGCCGGCCATGATCTTCAACAGCGTGCTCTTGCCCGACCCGTTGCGACCGATGATGCCGAGCGTCAGCCCGGGAGCGACGTCGAGGTCCACGCCGTTCAGCACGTCGAGATAGTTTCCCGCCGGAAACTTGCGGCGGAACATGCGGTTCATCAACGACGTCTTGAGCGTCGAGTAGCCTCCGCGCACGGTGTACTTGCGAAAGCGCTTGCGGACTCCGCTGAGGCGAATGGCGGCCGGCTCCGCGCCGCCTCCCCCGGGCTGGATCTCCGGCGGGTCGTCTTCAAACGAGCTCGGGGAACGTGTCGCGATAGCCATCGAAGATCTTTGCGCCTACGAGCAGCGAGGCGAGCGTGTAGGCGAGCAACATAGCCAGCGTCTCCAGCTTCGGCCAGGACGAAGAGACGAACACGGCGTGGTAGGCCTCGATGAACAGCGCCAGCGGGTTCGCCCACAACAGCGCGCGCATCTCGGTCGGCACCTGGGTCGCCGGATAGACGATCGGCGTGAGGAAGAACCAAAGGAGCAGGAAGTTGGCGACGATGTGCTGGACGTCCCGGTAGTGAACGTTGAACGCGGCCAGCGCCAGAACGAGCCCGAGGGTGAATCCGCACTGCAAGGCGATCACGGGCACCAAGAACACCCACGAAAGCGGGCTCGGGCTGACGCCGTACAGCCAGCCGGCGAGCAGCAGCAGCGGGATGCTGAGCAAAAAGTTCACCATGTTCGACAGCACCACGACCGCAGGGAGAATCTCGGTCGGAAACAGCGATTTCGTCACCAACGAGCTGCCGCCGACGATCGCGTTGGTGCCTTCGCCGAGCGACGAGGAGAACCAGGTCCACGGCAAGAGCCCGGCGAGCAGGAACAGCGCGTAGTGCGGCACCGCGATCCGCATGTAGAAGCTGAACACGAGCGAGTACACGGCCATCAGCAGCAGCGGGTTCAAGAACGTCCAGACGAAGCCGAGCACCGACCCGCGGTAGCGGAGCTTCAACTGACGCACCAAAAGCGCCGTTACCAGGGCGCGGTGATACACGAGGTCGGTCACGGTCGTCACCAGCGCGAGTGACGTTCCGGCTGGCCTGGCGGTGAGGCTTCGTCTCGGAGCGCTCTTCACGAAACGCCCTTGAGCTCTCGCCGAAAGCGCCACATTTCGCGGAACGCTTTGCCGATCACGTCCAGGCGTGCTCCCGTCGGCGTTCCCGCCCGGCGCGGGTAGTGGTCGACGGGGACTTCCACGAACGTGTAGCCCGCGGCCCGCGCGCGCAACAACAGCTCGGTGGAGAAGAACGCTCCCTCGGCCGCGAGCGGCAGATGCTCGAGCACCTCTCGGCGAAACAGCTTGAACGCGCAGTCGACATCTCGGACGGCGAGACCGAAGGTCAGCCGCTGAAGCCGGTTCCAGCCCCACGTATTCAGCTTGCGGAACCAGGGATCCTGGCGGTTTCTGCGATAGCCGATGGCGATCGCGAACTCGTCGATGCGGGCGACCAGATCGCGGATCTGGCGCGGATCGAACTGGAGGTCGGAGTCCGTGTAGAAGACCAGCGGCCGGCTCGCGGCGCGCAGTCCGCTGGTCACCGCCGCGCCGTAGCCCCGGTTCATCGGGTGCTGCAACAGCCGAACGCGCGGGTCCGCGCGAGCGATCTCGCCGACGCGCTCCGCGGTGGCGTCTCGACTTCCGTCGTCGACGACCACGACCTCGATCTCTTCGAACAGCGGCTCGGCGGCCTCGATCATCCGCGCCACGGCGGAGCCGACATTCGCTTCCTCGTTGAAGGCCGGCAATACGATCGACAATCCCGGCCGCTTGCGCTCGCTCAATGCATCTCTCCTTGCAGCCGCCGGCGCCAGTCGTCCATCAGATCGGACAGCGTCCGGCGGAGCGGGATCGCCGGCCGCCATCCGGTGGCCGCGGTGATCTTGTCGATGGAGCCGACGATGCGCGGGATCTCGTGCGGCCGCTGCTTGCGCGGATCGACTTCGACGGCGACCCGCGTCCGACAGAGCCCGCGCAGATCCTCGAGGATCGTCCGAACCGGCGTGGCGTCGCCCGATCCCAGATTGTACGCTTCGCCTCCCCTTCCGCGTTCGAAGAGCGCGACGTAGCCGCGAACGACGTCGCGCACGTCGCTGAAATCGCGCTCGACATCGAGGTTGCCGACGCGAAGGGTCGACGGCCCCGAGCCCATTTCCGCGGCGACGAGCGCGCGCGCGAGCTCGGAGCAGACGAACTCGGGCGGCTGCCCCGGGCCGGTGTGGTTGAACGGGCGCGCGCGGATGACATCGAGAGACTCCGACCAAAACGCCTCGAAGCCCGCGAGGTCCGCGGCCGCCTTGCTCACGCTGTAGGGAGACAGCGGCCGCAGGAGCTGCGTCTCGACGATCGGCAGGTCCCGCGCCGGGTCGACAGCGCCGTAGATCTCCCCGGTGGTAACGAGCACCACGCGCGCGCGAGGCGCCACTTCGCGCACGGCCGCCAGCAGCTCTACGGTGCCGAGGAAGTTCACTTTGTAGGCGAGCTCCGGGCGCTCGATGGTTTTCGGCACGAACGTCACGGCCGCGAGGTGAAAGATCCCGTCGGGTCGCGAGCGGCCGAGCGCCTCGCGCAGCCGCGCGCGGTCGCGAATGTCGCAGGCATCGACGGCGACGGAGAGCGGCCCGCCGCCGGGATGGCGCAGACTCGCGAGATCTCCGTCTTGGCGCGCGACGCCGCCGACCCAGTGCCCGAGCTCGAGCAGGTGAGCGGCGAGATGACGGCCCGCGAAGCCCGAGATGCCGGTGATGAAGAATCTCATCGATGGAGCGAGCGCGCGCTCACCGCGACGCGGCCCCCAGACGCTCGAGGTCCGCGTCGACCATCATGCGCACGAGAGCGGCGAAGCTCACCTTCGGGCTCCATCCGAGTCGCTCGCGCGCCTTGGTGGGATCGCCGATCAGCATGTCGACCTCCGCGGGGCGGAGGAGGCTCGGATCGAGCCGAACGAACTGCTGCCAATCGAGGCCGACGTGAGCGAAGGCGATCTCGGCGAGCTCCCGCACGGTGTGGTTCTCGCCGGTCGCCACCACGTAGTCGTCGGGCTCGTGCTGCTGCAGCATTCGCCACATCGCCTCGACGTAGTCGCCGGCAAAGCCCCAGTCGCGCTTGGCGTCTAGATTGCCGAGGAGGAGCTCGCTGGCGCGGCCGAGCTTGATCTGGGCCACGGCGTGCGTGACCTTGCGGGTCACGAACTCGAGGCCGCGGCGCGGAGACTCGTGATTGAAGAGAATCCCCGAGCAGGCGAAGATGCCGTAGCTCTCACGGTAGTTGACCGTGATGAAGTGGCCGTACACTTTGGCGACACCGTAGGGGCTGCGGGGATGGAACGGCGTCGTCTCGCGCTGCGGCACCTCGCGTACCTTGCCGAACATCTCGCTCGACGAGGCCTGATAGAAGCGGATCGTCGGATCGACCAATCTCACCGCCTCGAGAATGCGGGTGACGCCGACGGCGTCGAACTCCGCGGTCAGCATCGGCTGGGTCCACGACGTCGGCACGAAGGATTGCGCCGCGAGATTGTAGATCTCATGGGGGCGAAAGCTCTTGACGACCTCGATCAGCGACAACTGGTCGAGGAGGTCCGCCTGGGCGAGTCGGATGCGGCCGCGTAGATGCTCGATGCGCTCGAACTTCTCGACGCTGGCGCGGCGCACCATGCCGCAGACTTCGTATCCCTTCTCGAGCAGCAGCTCCGCGAGATACGATCCGTCTTGTCCGGTCACACCGGTGATCAATGCTCGCTTGTCGTCGCCCATCGATGCTCCCCGCGGGCGCCGGGCGCTCGCGCCCGTCCCGGGCTCACCGCGCTCGGCCGTAGCGATCCTGGAGTCGCACGACGTCGTCCAACTCCGGCGTGGACACCTCGAGGACGTCGCAGTCCTCGAGCGCCTCCATGCGGTGACGAAGCCCGGGAGGAATGTGCGCACCTTCTCCCGGCTCGAGCACCTGATCGCCGCGCTCGCCGCTCTCCGTGGCCGTTTCCAGCCGTAGGCGACCGGCGAGCACGCGGATCGTCTCTTCCTTCCGTCGATGATACTGCAAGCTCAGCGCCTCGCCCTTGCAGATGTGGAGGATCTTGCCGATGTAGCGGTCGGTGCGAGCCCAGATCAGCTCGTGGCCCCACGGCTTTTCGACGCGAGTCGGTTCGACCTTCAATTCAAGCGCTCCCCATACCAGAGATCGTAGAAGCGGCGGTACTCGCGGAGCGCATGGCGGCCGAGCACGTAGCGAACGAAGTTCGCGCCGATGAAGCCCGCTCCGCCGGTGACCAGCAGCTTCATGCCGAGATCACCGGAAACGCGTCTTCCAGTCGAAGCCGATCTCCGCGGAATCGAAGGGCAGCCGTTCTTCGTCGGGATCCTTCGGGTCGTAAACCGACGTCGTGTGATAGAAGAGGCCTGCCGGCTCGTCGCCGAGCACGCGGTAGCCGTGCGCCACGTACTCGGGAATCGAAACGACCAGCGGGTTGCGCTCGCCCATGTCCAACACGTCGGTCTGCCGGTACGTCGTCGACTCCGGGCGCATGTCGTAGGGCACGACCTGAGCCATGCCGCTGACAAAGAACCAGACGTCCTTCTGCCGCTTGTGCCAGTGGAACGCCTTGATGACACCGGGATAGGCCACGGTGTACGTCGTCTGCGCGATTCCCTCGAAGAACGGGGCGTCCGCCCGCACGACCTCCATCAGCGTCCCACGATCGTCGTTGTGGACGACGATCTTCTTCACCTGCACGTCACGGATCATCGTGAGGGGTGAAGATGTCAGAAATCGTCGGACCGTTCTACTGCGCCACCCCATCCGCGGGTGCGTGATCGGGGGCGGGCGGTTGGCCGGGAGAGCGCGGCGCCTCTCCGCCCTGCGTCCCCGAGCTATTGTGTCTCTACGTCTTGTTGGCCCCGCCGCGGGCGACGAGGCGGCTCGCGCGAGCCAACCAAACGAACGTGCCGGCGTCGGTCCACCAGCCCCGGAGAATTTGGTAGGTCATGGCGCCTGCGGCGATGTAGCGGTTGTTGACGTCGGTGATCTCGAGCTCTCCGCGGCGAGACGGCTTGAGCTCGCGAACGTAGTCGAAGACGGCCGCATCGTAGAAGTAGATCCCGGTGACGGCGTATGGGCTCGGCGCGCGGCGCGGCTTCTCGATGATGCGCATGACGCGCGGGCCGCGTAACACCGGGACTCCGAAACGCTCGGGGTCCGGGACACGCTTGAGGAGGATCTTCGCGCCGCCCGCCTGGCGCCGGAAGGCATCCGCCGCGCGTTGGATGTTGCGCTCGATGATGTTGTCGCCGAGGATCACGCAGATCTTCCCGCCTTCGGCAAAGTGCTCCGCGAGAGAGAGAGCGGCCGCGATCCCTCCCTCGCCTTGCTGGTACGTGTAGTGGAGGTGCTTCAGCCCGAACTCCGAGCCGTTGCCGAGCAGCCGCAGAAAGTCTCCGGCGTTGTTGCCGCCGGTGACGACGAGGATCTGCTCGATGCCGGCGTTCACCAGCGTCCAGAGCGGGTAAAAGATCATCGGCCGGTTGTAGACCGGCAACAGGTGCTTGTTCGTGACGCGCGTGAGCGGGTCGAGGCGCGTGCCGAGCCCACCCGCGAGGATGACGCCCTTCATCAGCGAACGCGGCCGATAGAGCCCAAACCGACGAGCGTGAGCTGGAAGCGCACCAGCGTCTCGTCAGGATTGATCTGATCCGACACCAAGACGTCGGCGATCCAACACTGGCACTGCGAGGTCAATCGGAAGCCGCCGGTCTTCTCGAGAAACTCGCCGGCGAGCGCGTCGTACCGAGACTGGAAGAACGTGGAGAGCGTATCTGCGAGCGGTATGATCACGCCTTCGTCTATCTCCTCGAGGACGCCGTCGGAGATGAACCGATACGACACGGCGACCGACGCGCGTTGCGCGGAGCGGAAGAGGCCCTCGGCCGAGCGCTCCCGCCAGTCGCGCAGCAGGAAGCCGACGCTCGCCGAGGTCAGGTGATGGTCGTGTGCGTTCACGGTCGAGTCGGACATCAAGCTGAAGTACTGCAGCGGAGTGAGCCGCAAATGCATGTCGACGTCCGAGAAGTGATCGCTCCCGGTGACCGTGTCAGAAGTCGAACCGGAGGTTGTCTGGAGGGTGTCTCGGATATCGTAGCTCTGGAAGACCTGCAATCGCACCCATTCCCGCACGCGCGAGGTCGCGGCGCGCTCCAGCGCGCGCCTCTCGGCCAGCTCCTGCGGCGTGGTGGCTTCGACGTCCTGGGTCACGCTCTCCCCTTGCTCTTCGAGACTGGGCCCGAGCCCGGTCGGCGTCGGCCCGGACACCGTCGGATCACCCAAGGCCGCCAGGCCGCCGCGCGTGTTCTCGTCGTCGAACGCCGAGGGCGTGACGCCCGTGAAGGAGTTCATCTCGCCCACCGAGCGCGGGCGAAGGCGCTCGACCTGCGCGGGGCGGTCCAATTTGGCGAGCAGCCGGCTCGTGAAGCCGTAGGTGAAGAGATTGCGCCGATTGATGCGGTCGATGAAGTCGTAGGTCGGCAGATCGTCCTGGTTGACGTCTGGAACATAGAGATAGTCAACCTCGGGCTCGATCGTGTGCTTGAGCTTCTGTATGCGCTCGCCACCGACGTCGAACACGCGGGATAGCTGCGTACCGATCGTCCCGTACGCCTGGAAGATCTCCCGTGTGGGGTTTTTCGAGAGGTTCTGCTGCGATACGTCGGTCTGCAAGCCTCCCGCCTGCGAGACCGGCAGCAAGAGCTCGGTGTTGTTCAGATGGTACGCCGTCTCCCGGCCCTGGAGCCCGAGAGTGCCGTCGAGGTATTCCTGCCAGCGGAACGGCACTTCGATGCGCGGATTGATGTCGAAGCGCGGCCCGTCGAAGCCCTGCTTGCGAACGAAGTCATCGAATTCGCTGACGACGCCGAGCTTCACGTGACGATCGAGAAAGCGATCCGAGGCGAAGAATTGCACCTGCGGCAGCCGCTGCAGCGTGAGGTCGCTGTCCTGGACGAAGTCCTGATAGTAGATTCCTTGGGCGATCAGCGTCGCGTTATCCCAGAAGCGGTAGAGGCCGACCTTCGAGGAGCTGTAGCGGCTGGTGCGCAGCGAGCGCGCGTACTCCGGGTCGAAGGAGAACGTGGTAATCTCGCGCAGGAAGAAATCGTCCGAGACTGCCAGCGAATCGGCGAACGCGCGCAGCCCGAACGGCAAATCCTGACGCAGGTTGGCGGTGACGCTCCAACGGTTCTCCGGGATCTCCGTGTCGGCGACGTTTTGGTCGACGATGTCCTGTTCGGCGTTGTTTCGGAAGATTTCGTTGAAGTACGAGAAGTCGAGGATGCCTTTCGATCGTTCATCGAGCGCGTAGCGTAGCTCGGTGATCGCGCCGACCCGCGCGGAAGTCTCGATGTCGGGGGCGATGGTGAAATCCGCGCTCTTGTTGATGACCGTGTAGAACGGCTGCGTGTACACGAAGCCACGCTTCTTGGAGTACCCGAACAGCGGCGCGAGCAACCCCGTCTGGCGCGTCTTCTTCGCGGGAAACGTCAACTTCGGGAAATAGAGGATCGGCGTGTCCAGCACTTTGAACTTGGCGTCGTCGACCAAACCGTAGCCGTCGAGCGTGATGTCGAGCGACTTCCCGGAAATCGACCAGCTCGGTGGTCCGGAGCCGCACTGGCAGGTGGTGAACTCGCCGTTCTCGATGTGGTACGTCTGTCCGTAGGATTTCTGCAGCTTCGACCCACTGATCGTCAGCTTGTTGGCGTTCAACAGGACGGTGCCGTTCGTCATTTCCCCAGTCTCGTCTTCGAGGTTTCCACTGAACGAATCCGCTTGGATCGA
>JBEVNX010000192.1:0-10747 GCA_040507895.1 Binatia bacterium
TCACATAGATCAGTCCCATGTGATCGGCGCCGAAAGGCCCCCGCATATCCCCGCCATCGGCGTGGCGCTCGTCTCCAAGCCAGGTGTCCTCGGTCCCCCAGAAGATCTCGTCGGGCTCCCAGCGGTCCTCGCGCCCGAAGCCGAAGCCGAACGTCTTGAAGCCCATCGATTCGTAAGCACAGTTGCCGGCGAAGACGATCAGGTCGGCCCAGGAGATCTTGTTGCCGTATTTCTGTTTCACCGGCCAGAGCAACCGGCGCGCCTTGTCGAGACTCGCGTTGTCGGGCCAGCTGTTGAGGGGAGCAAAGCGCTGCATGCCGCTGCCGCCACCGCCCCGGCCGTCGGCGATGCGGTACGTGCCCGCCGCATGCCACGTCATTCGGATGAAGAACGGCCCGTAGTGGCCGTAGTCGGCCGGCCACCAGTCCTGCGACGTCGTCATCACCTTGACGAGGTCCCGCTTCAGCGCTTCGACGTCGAGCTTCTTGAACTCCTCCGCGTAGTTAAAGTCTGCGCCCAATGGATCGGACCGGGAAGATTGCGCGCGGAGAATCGAGAGCTCCAGCTGATCCGGCCACCAGTCTCGGTTCGTCCTGGGCCGATGCCGCTTAGGAGTCGGCGAGGGGATTGCTGGGTTTTCGCTTTCGCTGCCGTGTTCAGACATGTCGGTCCGTCTCCTCTTTGGCTGTTTCCCTTTTGTGGTCGTGTGGCGGTGACTATCTTGCCGTGGATTTGCGCCGCGCGGGCCCCACATCAAGAGGCCGGCCGATCGGCATTCGCGCGCCCGCTATACAGGAGACTAACTTTCTGTAAGCATGCGCTATCCCCGCGGCATACAACCGACCGTAAGGAACGTCAATACTTGTGACGACTCATTCTCCACAAAATAAGGTAACCGCCAGCCGAGTGCAGCAAATCGTCGATCGGCTGCGGGAGCGCGGGCATCGGCTGACGCCGCAGCGCTACGCCGTCCTGCGCGCGCTGGTGGAGGGTGCCGAGCATCCCAGCGCGGAGCAGCTCTTCCGGCGAGTGTCCGAAGACTATCCGATGATGAGCCCCGCCACCGTCTACAAGACGCTCGACACATTGAAGGCTGCTGGCGAGGTGCTCGAGCTCGAGTTCCGCGAGGGGCCTAACCGCTATGACGCCAACTTGCCGCACGCGCACCCGCACGTTGTGTGCACCCGCTGCGGCAGGATCGACGACGTCATGGACGAGCGGCCCGATCCCTCCGTCGCCGAGGTTGCGGCTCAGACCGGCTACCAGGTCCGCGGCTACCGACTGGACTTCTACGGGCTCTGCCCCAGCTGCGCGGGCTAGGTCCCCCCATAGCGCGGCGCGTCAACTGCCCACGAAACCCGAACGCGTCAGTACCCAGGTCGACCGGGCGACGGCGCAGACGGCGCCGGCGTCGCGGTAGATCGCCGTTCCCGCCACGAGCCTGCGATCGGCGAGCGCGATCGGCCATGCGACGACCACGAGCCGATCCCCCGCCCTCACGGCCCGCTCGATCTTCGCCGCCATCCGTCCGAGCAGCGCGAGCCCGCGTGGCGGCTCGTTGACGGCGAACGCCCCCGCGCAGTCGAGCGCGGCCCAGAGAAACTCCGGCGCCACTCGACCTGACTCGTCGGCGAGAGAGGCGTCGGGCGTCCAGGGCGCCGCGTACGTAGCGGCGCGCCCCGAAACGGGGCCGGGGAAGATGCGCAATCCATCGCCCGGAGCCCGTTCCGGACCGCAAGCGAAACATCGCGGGATGGGATGGTTGCGGAAGCGAGGGAACTCGGTCGTGGCGGCCTCGGCCTGCTCCATCGATACCGAAGGGGGCGGCTCGGCCGTGAAAGCGGCTAACCGGGCCTCGGCGAGCACGCGATCGGCATCGTACAAGTCGACGCCGCCCGTGACCCGCCGCACGCGGAGGATGCGCTCGAGAGGGGTCGCGTGCCGCAACGTGACCTCGACGTCCCCGCCGACGAGTGCCGCGAGCTGGCCGGCGAGATAGCCGCCGTTGGCGGCGCCCGGCGGCCCGCAGAAGCGGGCGGCGACCCGGAGCTCTCGATCCATCCAGGTCCTATAGCAAGCCAGGCGAGTCTGTCAGCGCCCCGAAGGCCAAACGCCTGAGGCATCGCCCCGGCTCGGAGCAGACCACTTCTCTAGAGCGTGCTAGGGTTCTTCGGATCTCGCGGAGGCCGTTCATGCCGTACGTCGAAGACCGCATCGTTCACGACGCCGACTCGCACGTCATGGAAACACCCGACTGGCTCGTCCCCTACGCCGACGCCCAGATCCGGGGCCGGCTCGAGCCTTTGCGCCTCAGCGGCTGCAAGCCGGGAGAGGAGACGTTCATCGACGAGCTTCGCCGCCGCCATCGCGACCCGGCGGATCGCCAGCAAGCCGAAGATCAGCTCCTGACCCGCAAGAACTGGAGCGCGATGGGCTCGTTTCTGAAGGGAGACCGGCCACGCGCGCTCGATCTCCTTGGTTTCGCCAGCCAGCTCGTCTTCAACACCTTTCTCTCCGATCACTTCGTGCGCTACGAGCATTGCCGCGATCTCGACTTCGTCTATGGGGCGGCGCGCGCCCACAACCAAGCGATCGTGGACTTCTGCTCGGCCGACCGGCGGCTCCTGCCGGTGGGCTTCGTACCGCTCGCCGACTTCGCGCGCGCCCGCGCCATGGCCGAAGAAGCGATCGCCCTGGGTTGCAAGGCGATCCTCGTTTCTTCGGCGTGCCCGCCCGGTCACTCGCCCAGCCACGTCGGACTCTTTCCGGTCTGGGAGGTCGTGCAGGAGGCCGGGCTGCCGGTCGTCTTCCACGTGGGCGGCGGCGGCGAGCTCATCGATCGCACGTTCTTCGAGAACGGAATGCCGCGCGTCCCCGACTTTCACGGCGGAGCCGAGAACTTTCGCTCGGTCGACTTCATGGCGATCCCGTTTCCGCCGATGCAGGCTCTCGCGGCGTTTATCTTCGACGGCGTGCTCGACCGTTTCCCACGGCTCAAGTTCGGCGTCATCGAGCAGGGCGCCGTGTGGCTTCCGTCGTGGATGCGTCAGCTCGACACGGCTCTTGAGGCTTTCGCCAAGAACGAGGAGCGCCTTCGCCGGCTCGAGCTCCGGCCGAGCGAGTACGTCCGGCGTCAGATCCGTGCCACCCCCTACCCGGCCGAGCCCGTAGGCTGGATCATCGAGCAAGCCGGCGAGGAGGTGTGCTTGTTCTCGTCGGACTACCCGCACGTGGAGGGCGGGCGAAATCCGATCCGGCGCTTCGAGAACTCGATGCGCGGCGTTTCGGCGCGCGTCAAGCAACGCTTTTACTGCGACAACTTCGTCGACCTTATGGGAAGCGGCCTGGCATGACCGACGCCTTCAATCCGACCGAGGAGCACGCGGCGCTGCGACGCACGATGCGCGAGTTCGTCGAGCGTGAGGTCGATCCGCAGGCGGCGGAGCACGACCGCGCCGAGTCGCTGAACGTTGCCCTCTTCCGGAAGCTCGGCGACCTGGGGGTCCTCGGCATCACGGTGCCCGAAACGTTCGGCGGCTCCGGCATGGACGCGGTGGCGGCCGTCATCGTTCACGAGGAGCTCGCCGCTGCCGACCCGGGCTTCACGCTCGCCTACCTCTCGCACGCGATGCTTTTCGTGAACAACCTTTACCAGAACGCGAGCGATGCGCAGCGCGCGCGCTACCTGCCCGACGCCTGTTCGGGCAGGAAGATCGGCGGCATGTGCATGAGCGAGCCCTCCGTCGGTACGGACGTGCTCGGCATGAAGACGACGGCGACTCGCAAGGGCGACGTCTACGTGCTGAACGGCGCCAAGATGTGGATCACCAACGGAGCACTCAGCGAGACCGAGCTCGGCGACGTGTTTCTCGTTTACGCCCGCACGGGCGAGAAAGGCACCCGAGCACTGTCGCTGTTCCTCGTCGAGAAGGGATTCCCCGGCTTCAAGCTCGGCCAGAAGCTCAAGGACAAGCTCGGCATGCGCGCCTCGACGACCGCCGAGCTCGTCTTCGACAACTGCGAGGTGCCCGCGGCGAACCGCGTCGGCAACGAGGGCGACGCCGTCCTCCATATGATGCGCAACCTCGAGATCGAGCGCCTGACGCTCGCGGCGATGAGCCTCGGCATCGCGCGGCGCTCGATCGAGATCATGAATCGCTACGCGAGCGAGCGTTACGCCTTCGGCCAGCCGATCCGCGAGTTCGGCCAGATTCAGAGCCACATCGCCACATCGTACGCGTCGTGGATGGCGGGGCGCTCGTACGTCTACCACACGGCCGCGCACCTGAACCTCGAGAGCGGCGGGCACCGCGTCGATTCGGACGGCGTCAAGCTGTTCTGCTCGACGATGGGCAAAGAAGTCGCCGACCGCGCGATCCAGGTTCTCGGCGGTTACGGATACGTCGGCGAATACCAGGTCGAGCGGTTGTGGCGGGATGCCAAGCTGCTCGAGATCGGCGGCGGCACCATCGAGGCCCACCAGAAGAACATCGCGCGCGACCTGGCGAGGGTGAACGCGCTGCCCTGACCCGACAACGCTTCAGCCAGGCGCGTCAGGGATTCTCGGGACTGAAGCTCACGGCTCTGAGCTTCGCTCTCACCGCTGGTGGGGCTCCTTACCGCTCGCCTGCCCTCTGCGCCTGTTGGTCGTTGACGCTGCACGCGTGCACGCCGGGGCACAGCTTCCAGGCGGCGCTCGCGCTCCGTTGCCGCCGGATGCAAACGGCGTCGGGCAGTTCCCCTACGAGCCGCTCTTCCGCGTCACCGCCGACATGCTGACGAGGCGCGAAACAACCAGAGCGACGTACATGACGCCGGCGAACGATTCCAGCATGACAAGCGCGCGAGCCATCGGCGTCACCGGCATGATGTCGCTCAGGCCAACGCTCGATAGCACGACGACACTCAGGTACAGGAGCTCCGTCCAAGTTCGCGCCGGTACGTCGCCTGCCGAGGTAAAGCTGCCGGGGATGAGGGCCTCGCAGACCACGTACAGGTGCGCGAACGCCCACGCCAGCAGCGTGAAGGTCGCGCCGGCTGCAAACAATTCGTCTGTTGTCGCCACCCAGTCCTGCAGCATGTACGCGATCAGGCTGCCCGTAGCGTAGAAGTAGAACAGCGCCTCCAGTGCGACCATCAGCACCAGGAATCCCGGGCTAGGAGAGACGGCGGAACCCACTGACAACACTACGACCGGGAACGCGAGCAGGATCCCAAGCCACGTAAGCCATGGGCTCCGCCGCACGACCCACAACGCCGCGCCCAACACGAGAAGCCCGAAGGCGTTGAACAGCGCGCGGCTGCTGGCTGATGCCTCCATCAGCGGGTAGAGCACGAGGCCGAGGAGTTGAACGGCCAGCAGTGCCGCGGATGGATTCCGCCGGAACGAATTAGTGGTCAACATTCGCGCCTTCGATCTCGGACACTAAGGCATCACTCGCACTTCTCGCACGGAACGCCGGTTCCTAGGGGTGGCAGGTATAGGCCGCTGCAACGGTGGAGCAGGGGACTGCGGCGAGCAGCGGTAGGCGTCCTTTCCATGGGCGCATGGGCCAGCTCTACTACAGCCAAGGGCCCGTCGCGATGACGCCCAAACTGATGAGGGCAACGATCCCGACGCCGAAGCAGGCGCTGCGGGGCGGAGGTCCAGATAGACGGGCGAGAAGGTTTCGCCTACCGCGCCGTCCAGGTATTCGGCGGTACGGTTACGTCGGCGAGCACCAGGTGGAGGGTTGTGGCCTGACGCGAAGCTGCTTGAGATTGGCGGCGTCATCGAGGCCGACCAGAAGAACATCGCAGGCGACAAGGGGCGCTACGCCGCGTAGTGCGATGAGCCCCATTCTGGAACGCCGAAGCGGGTCGTGCTCAGCGAGGACTGGCGGGAACGACTCCCAACCGATGAAGCCTAGTCTACTCGGGCAGGTCCGCGGCGCTCGGCACGATCACGGCGAACAGATCTGAAAGGGCGGCGAGGCTCGCCTCCTGCAGAACCGACGCGGCTACGACGCCACCCGTTGCAGCCGGCAATGGCCGTGTGGCCGTCGCCCTTGCCACCACCGCCGGGCGGTAGCCGAGGTTGAAGGCGCCGCGGGCGGTCGAGTTGACGCACATGTGGGTCATGAAGCCCGCAAGCACCAGATTCGCGACGCCATGCTTCTGCAGGCGCTCGTGCAGATCCGTTTGCACGAACGAGTTCGGAAAGTGCTTCACGATCACGGGCTCGCTTGCGAGCGGCTTCACCTTGTCCGCTATGTGTCCGATCTCGGCGCGAATATCGTAAGGCGAGCCCGGGCCGGAGTCGTGTTGGATATGAATGATCGGAATGCCGAGCGCGCGCGCCCGCTCGAGCACGTGCCGTGCTTCATCGAGGGCCGCCTCGACTCCTTCGAGCTGCATCAGCCCTTGGCGATAGGTGTTCTGACAGTCGATCATGACGAGGGCCGACTTGCTCAGCGCGCCCGGCTTGTGGCCGAGCCCCGCCACGTCGCGCAGTGTCTTGAGGTCATTCATGTCATGTTCTCCTGTTGCGAGAGCTGGTCTAGCACATGAGCCGTCCAATTGCTGGTTTACTAGAAAGCCCTCACTTCTCGGACGGAACGCCCTCCCACTCTGCGGACCGCACAAGGCGCAGCATCGATCGCAAAAGTACGTCGTGACCCTCGACGAGCTCCTCGCGTACCGGGCCTGTCTTCTCGGCGTCCGCCTCTCCATTCGCGACGCTACGACGCCTCGGCTTTTCGCGCGTGCCGCTCGATCCACTCGAGCAGCCGCGCGCCGAGGTCTGCGAGCTTCGTCTCGCCGATGCCGCGCACGGCGCGCAGCTCGTCGAGGCTCTTGGGCCGCAGCCGCGAGAGCTCACGGAGCGTGGAATCGTGAAGGACGACGTACGCGGGCACGCCCCGCTCAGCGGCGATCTCGCGCCGTAGCGCGCGCAGGCTGTCGAAGAGCTCTTCGTCGACGCCCTGCCAGGAGGCCTCCTCGAGACGGGTCTTGGCGGCTGTCTTGCGGGTGCGGAGCTCGAGAAGCCCGACGGCGCGCTTGCCGCGGAGCACCTCCCACGAGGCGGCATTCAGCTCGAGCACCGGCCGATCACTCGTCGAGCGGGCGAGCACGCCGGCGTCGATAAGCTGGTAGATGGCGCCGACGACGCTCTTGCGCGGCATGTCGCGCAAGAGCCCATAGGTCGAGAGCCGATCGTGAGCCCAGCGGCGCACACGCTCGCCTTCCGCACCGACCAGCACGTCGGCGACGTGCTCGACTCCGAAGCGCTGCTCAGTGCGCGCTACGCAGGAGAGGATCTTCTGGGCCAGAACGGTCGCGTCGACGACGCCTTCGACCTCGCCGAGGCAGACATCGCACGAGCCGCAAGAAGGCTTTGCGTACGGCTGCCCGAAGTACCCCGAGAGAGCCGCATGCCGGCAGCGCACCACGGTGGCGAAGCGACGCATCTCCTCGAGGAGCCGCTTGGCGTTCTCGATCGCATCCATCTCCGGGCCGTTCTCCTCGCCGGCCCGCTCGAGGAGCGACTGCCAGCGGAGCACGTCGGCCGCCGAGTAGAAGAGCACGCACTCCGCGGGCAGCCCGTCGCGCCCGGCACGGCCGGTCTCTTGCTGGTAGTGCTCGATCGACTTCGGGATCGTGGCGTGAACGACGCAGCGTACGTCGCCGCGGTCGATGCCCATGCCGAAGGCGACGGTGGCGGCGACCACGTCGATCTCCTCGGCGGCGAAGCGGTCCTGCGTGCGCCGCCGCTCGTCGGGCTCCAAGCCGGCGTGATAGTGCGCGGCGCGAACCCCCCTTCCCTCCAGCCACTGCGCCATCTCCTCGCTGTCCCGCCTCGACAGGCAATAGACGATCGCCGCCTCGCCCTCGTGGCGACGGAGCGCTTCGAGAACCTGGGCGCGGAGATCGATGCGCGGTACCACGCGGTAAACGAGGTTCGGCCGGTCGAACGTGCCGACCAGGATGCGTGGGTCGCGCAGCCGGAGCTGCTCTACGATGTCGGCGCGCACTCGCTCGGTCGCCGTCGCCGTGTAGGCGTGGAGGCTCGTCTGCGGGAAGCGGTCGCGAAGCGTAGCGAGCTGACGGTATTCCGGCCGGAAGTCGTGTCCCCATTGGCTAATGCAGTGCGCCTCGTCGACCGCGAAGCTCGCAACTCCCGCGCGCGCTGCGAGCTCGAGAAAGCGCCCGGTGAGCAGCCGTTCGGGTGCGACGAACACGAGATGACAGCGGCCCGAGGCGATCTCGCGCTCGGCCTCGCGCATCTCCTCGGAGCTCATGCCCCCGTGAAGCGCCCTGGCCGGATAGCCGCATGCCCGTAAGCCATCGATCTGATCCTTCATCAGCGCGATCAGCGGCGAGACCACAACGTCGGTGCGCCCCGCGACGGCCGGTGGCACCTGATAGCAGAGCGACTTGCCCCCGCCGGTCGGCATCACCACCAGCGAGTCTCGCTGCGCCAGGCCCGCCTCGATCGCCTTCTCCTGCAGCGGGCGAAGCTCGCCGAAGCCCCAGTAGCGGCGGACCGTTTCGAGCACCGAGTCGCGCAGCGGGGCTTCCTGCATGCCGCCATCATGACGACCCGCACGCGCCCCTTCCAGAGCCTCGTGGCTCGCGGGTCCGCCGAAGCGATTCGTTTCGGCGCGCGACTTGAAAAGCGCGGCCGGCGCCGACCATACTCGCGATCCTCGGTCCCGCTGCCGTCGCGCCCGCGGCAAGGAGAGAGAATCGATGAAGACCTACGATTGGCGACTCGCCCCGAATCCGCGTCGCGTTCGGATGTTTCTCGCGGAGAAGGGCCTCGACGTTCCCCTCGAGGAAGTCGGCACCGAGGGCATGCGGCTCAAGCCCGAGTTCGTCGCGCGCTTCGACCCCCTACGCCACGGCGCCCACGCTCGAGCTCGACGACGGCACGTGCATCAGCGAGGCGATGGCGATCTGCCGCTACTTCGAAGACCTCCACTCTGAGCCACGGTTGATGGGGCGCTATGCCAAGGACAAGGCGGTCGTCGAGATGTGGGAGCGGCGCGCCTACGAGGGTCCGATGTTTGCGATCACCGAAATGCTGCGCAACACGCACGCCGCGTTCGTCCAGCGCGGTCTCCCCGGCATCGCCGAGCCGATCGAGCAAGTGGCCGGCGTGGTCGAGCGAGGCCGCGGCCGCCTGCGGCGGTTCTCGGCGAGCTCGGACAAGCAGCTCGGGAAGAGCCGCTTCATGGCCGGCGACGCGTTCAGCGTCGCGGACATCACCGCGTTCTGCGCGCTCGACTTTCTGGCTCGATTGCTCGAAACGCCGGTCGCGCCGGAGCACGTACACCTCCGGCGCTGGTTCGGGGAAGTCGCGAAGCGGCCGAGCGTCCCCGCCTCGGCCTGATCGGAACCCGTCATGTCCGCCGACCTCTATTCCACTCCCGAGCACGAGAGCTTCCGCCAGACCGTGCGGAAGTTCGTCGAGACCGACCTCGCCCCCCGCGCGCGTGAGTTCGATCAGATGGGCCGCATCGACAAGAAGCTCTACCGCAAGATGGGCGAGCTCGGCATGCTCGGCATCTGCTACGACCCGAAGTGGACCGGCGGCGGCCTCGACTGGTCGTTCACGGCGGTGATGTACGAGGAGCTGGTGCGCGCCGACAACGCCGGCGTGGTGATGGGCATCAGCGTGCAGACTGACATGGCCACGCCCTCGCTGCATCAGTTCGGCACCGACGAGCTCCGCCGGCGCTACCTGACGCCCGCGATCCGGGGCGAGATGGTGGCGTCGATCGCCGTCACCGAGCCGGACGCAGGCTCCGACGTCGCCGCGATCAAGACGCGGGCGGCGCGCGACGGCGATCACTGGGTGATCAACGGCTCGAAGATCTACATCACCAACACCGCCAGCGCCGACTGGATGTGTCTCCTCGCCGTCACCGATCCCGCAGCCGGCTACGGCGGCTTCTCGCAGATCGTGGTGCCGACCGACGCGCCGGGGTTCACCTACCGGCTGCTCGACAAGATCGGCAACTGGGGCTCGGACACCGGCCTCATCTTCCTCGAGGACGTGCGGGTGCCGGTGGCGAACACGATCGGGCAAATCGGCCGCGGCTTCCAGCAGCAGATGATGCAGTTCCAGGACGAGCGGCTCGTCGCCTGCATCACCTCCTACGCCGGCTCGCAGGTTCTCTGGGAGAAGACGCGCAAGTACTGCGAGGAGCGAAAGCTCTTCGGCGGCCGCCTGATCGACATGCAGGTGACGAAGTTCAAGCTCGTCGAGATGCTCACGCAGATCACCGCGGCGCGCGAGCTCACCCATGACTGCATCCGCAAGCGCATGCGCGGCGAGGAAGCCACGCTCGAGATCTCGATGGGCAAGCTCTTCTGCGGGCGTACCAGCCGCTCGGTCGCCGACGAATGCATCCAGCTCCACGGCGGCTTCGGCTACATGAAGGAAAGCCCCGCCGGCCGCGCCTTCGTGGACACACGCCTCATCTCGATCGGCGGCGGCTCCGACGAGACGATGATTCACTACATGGCGAAGATGCTGCGCCTCTGAGACTCGCCGCCCCGTGCGCGGGCGCGTGATCGGGGCGCGTCTCGCCGCGTGCTCGGTCCTCCGGCCCTGTGCGCGCGCCGATCCGCACCCCGCTGACGCACCCGCCCCCTCCCTCCACCAGAGACTCGGAAGGCAACTCGCGTCGCTCGTTGCTTTACGATTCTCAACCTCTCCTCCACACCCCCAGTGGCGCGAGATGCAAGCAGAGCGATGCAC
>JBEVNX010000007.1:0-10838 GCA_040507895.1 Binatia bacterium
CAGGAGCTGAGCGACCGGCGCCAAGCGTTGGCGGCGGACTTGGAGCGCCTCACCGCCGAGCGCACGGGCCTCGCGATGGAGCTCGAGGAAAGCCTGCGCAGGCGCTACGACCTGATCTTCGAGCGCAAGGACGGGTTGGCGGTCGTCGAGGTCCGGAAGGAGGGCGACTGCGGCGGCTGCCGGATGCGGGTTCCGCCGCAGCTCATCACACAGATCCATCGCAACGCGGACGTGGTGTTCTGTCCGAACTGCCAGCGAATCCTCTGCGTGCTCCCCGCGGAGCTGCGCGCCGCCCGGGAGGCGCCGAAAGCCGAAGCCTGAGCGGGCCCACCTCGGGGCCAGCGCTCCGGGGGGTGCGCTACTTCTCGACGAGGACCTCCCGGTACCGGGTCCGGCCCGCGTTGCGCGCACTGTGCGACGCCGCTACCCGCCGACCCCTGCCGTCGTTGGAGACCAGCTCGCCTCCTCGACGGTCGATCGAGAAGATCTCGCCGGTGCGGCCTCGATCGAGCCGAGCGCACGGCCATCCTCGCCGAAGACCTCGAGCGTGGAGCCTTCGATCACGTACGACATGAGTCCTTGTCGTGCATTGGCACCGTGCTCTCTCCGGGCTCCAGCGCGAACTCCCACACGACGATCCGTTCGTCCTCGAAGAGCTTCTTCGTACCGACTTCGCCCATGATCTCTCCTGCGCACTAGGCCGCGATCTTCTTCAGTAGGTAGGCTTGAATGAATCGATCGATGTCTCCGTCGAGCACGGCGTCGGTGTTGCCGAACTCCATGCCCGTGCGGAGATCTTTCACCAGCCGATACGGGTGCAGGACGTAAGAGCGGATCTGGCTGCCGAAACTGATGCCCTTCTTCCCCTTGGTCAGCTCCGCCATCTTCTCGCGTTGCTTCTCCATCTCGAGCTCGTAGAGACGCGCCCGCAGGATCTTCATCGCCATCGCTCGGTTCTTGTGCTGCGAGCGCTCGTTCTGGCAGGCGACGACGATGCCGGTCGGCAGGTGTGTGAGGCGCACCGCCGAATCCGTCTTGTTGACGTGCTGGCCGCCGGCGCCGCTCGAGCGGTAGGTGTCGACGCGGAGATCCTCGTCGCGAATCTCGACCTCGATCTCGTCCTCGATCTCCGGGTAGACGAAAACGGAGGCGAACGAGGTGTGCCGGCGCGCGTTGGCGTCGAACGGCGAGATCCGCACCAGGCGATGGATGCCGCCTTCCGACTGCAGGTAGCCGTACGCGTACGGCCCTTCCACGGTGAACGTCGCGTTCTTGATCCCGCCACCCTCGCCCGGCTGCAGGTCGACGAGCTCGGTCTTGAAGCGCCGGCGCTCGGCCCAGCGCAAGTACATGCGCAGCAGCATCTCCGCCCAGTCCTGCGCTTCGGTGCCTCCCGCTCCCGGATGCACGGTGACGATGGCGTTGCCCGCGTCATGCTCGCCGCCGAGCATCTGCCGCATCTCCATCTCCGTGAGAAACTGCTCGACCTCGGCCGCCTTGCTCTCCGCCTCGGCGTGCGCTTCGGCCTCGCCCTCGGCGGCCATCTCGAGAAACACCTTGCCGTCGCCGAGGCCCCCGATGAGACGCTTCCACGCGTCGAGCGTGGACTGCAGCTCGGAGCGCTCCTTCAGGAGCTTCTGCGCGGTCTGCGGGTCGCTCCAGAAGTCCGGCGCGCCGCTCTTCTCGGCGAGCTCGGCGGCGCGGCGTTCGAGCTGAGCGACGTCAAAGATGCCTCCCGAGCGTATCGACGCGCCTCTCGAGGCCGTTCAGCTTGTCGCGAATCTCACCGACCGACAGCATGCAGATCCCTTCCAAGCCACTCCGACGGCCGCGGCTGCGGCCCGGGAATGCTCCAGCTTGCATACACTAGCATGACGACAGCCGCGAGTACCGCAGCCTTCGCGAACCAGTCGCCATGACGGCCGTAGAACGTGCCCGCCCGACGATCCGCCCCGACCTCTACGATCCGCACGCCGCGCGCTCCGAGCGGGATCGTCGATTCGATGGCGCCGTCCGGGCGTACGACCGCCGAGATACCGGTGTTCGCGACCCGGACCAGCGCGACGCGGTTCTCGATCGCCCGGACCGCCGCCATCGCCAAATGCCGGAACGGGGCGCGCGAGTCGCCGAACCAGCCGTCGTTGGTCTGGTTGACGAGAAAGTCGGCGCCGCGCGCGACCATGGTCCGGGCGAAGTCCGGAAAGATGGCCTCGTAGCAGACGAGCACCGCGAAGTGCGCCTCGCGCAACGCGAACAGCGTCGGGCCGGAGCCGGGCACGAAGTCGCCTACGCTCGGCACGAGCTTCGGCACGAACCACAAGAAGCGGGACAGCGGCACGTATTCCCCGAACGGAACCAGAATGATCTTGTCGTACTGCGCCTCGAGCCGTCCGTTCGGCGCCAGCAGGAGCGAGCGATTGACGGGGCTCCACGCTCCCCCGCGACCGAGGGCTCTCTCCTTCAGCGCGGTGCTGCCGAACAACAACGGCGTGCCGAGACCCCGCACGAACGTGATCATCCGATCGCGCGATTGGCGATCGGCCGCGAAGCGCCGCGAGTCGGACGCGTAGACCTTGTCCTCTGCGAAGACGTACGGCGCGGAGGCCTCGGGCCAAACGACGAGGTCCGCGCCCTGCGCGGCCGCGGCGCGCGACAGCTCCTCCTGAAGGGAAAGGGTCTCCTCGCGGGTCGAAGGGTCCCATTTTTGATCGGGGTCGATCGCGGGTTGAACCAGCGCGATGCGTAGCGTTCGCCGCGGTCGCTCGGCGCGAATCTCCGCGATGCGGCGATCGCCGTACCAGACCGCGAGGGCACAGAGCGCTCCGAGCAGCGCCAGGCGAACGGGCCGCGTGCGTCGAGACAGCAAGCCGTAGAGGCCGTGGTTCGCGCCGACGACGAGTGCGCTCACGCCGTAAATGCCGGTGATCTCGCAGACTTGCAGCAGACGAAGCGAGGCGGATTGGCTGTAGCCGAGCAGATCCCACGGACAGGGCAAGAGCACGGTGGCGCGACACCATTCGAGGCCCACCCACAGCGCGATCGCCATCGCGAGTCCGTCCCCTCCGACCCGTGTCTGCCAGTAGCGCAGACCCGCGGCGAACAGCGCCGGATAGAGCGCGAGGGCGGCCGCCATGGCCACGAGCGGCATCGAGGCCGCAAAGCGGCTCGTGCCAGCGGCCCGTGCGATGGTCGCCGGGATCCAATCGAGGGAGAGGCAAAAGAAGAGCGCGCCGGCGATCCAGCCGAGGCGAAACGCCCGCCCGACGCTCTCGCCGTCGATCGCGCGCAGGAGCGGCACCAGCGCGAACCATGCGCACGCGCTCCAGCCGGGCTTGGGGAAGGAGGCGGCGAGGAGCGCTCCCGCCGCGGCTGCGAGAAGGCCATTGGCGAGGCGCGGCTTTCTCACCGGCAGAATGTGCGCCGTAGCCGCGCGCGCACGTCGCGCTCCTTTCGCTGCATGCGGCGCTCTTCGCGCGGCGACATCTCGTGGTCGTAGCCGGCGAGATGGAGGATGCCGTGCACCAACAGCCGATCCACCTCGTCGGGGAGCGCACCCCGATGCTCGCGCGCCTGGCGCCTCGCGGTGTCGACCGAGATCACGACGTCGCCGAGCGCGCCGCCCACGGCGCCGAACTCGCCCTCGCGAAGCGCGAAGGCGAGCACGTCGGTCGCGCGGTCCTTACCGCGGTAGCGGTGGTTCAGCTCCCGAATCTCGTCGTCGCGGACGAGTGACACGCTGAGCTCCGAACCGCCGAGGCCGAGCGCCTCAAGAGCCGCCTTCGCCTTGCGGGCGAGGGTCCGCCGGTCGATCCCCTTCGCGGAGACCGTTCCCGACACGAGCACCGCCATTCGCACCCTCCCCGCGACTCTCCGCCTCCGCCGCGCCCGCCCGCTCGTAGGCCGTGATGATGTCCTGGACCAACCGGTGCCGCACCACGTCCTTCTCGTTGAAGCCGATGAAGCGCATGCCGCGGATGTCGGCGAGAATCGACGCTGCGTGCTTCAGCCCCGAGGACTTGCCCGCCGGCAGGTCGATCTGCGTCACGTCCCCCGTCACTACCGCCTTCGAGCCGTATCCGAGGCGAGTGAGGAACATCTTCATCTGCTCGGTGGTGGTGTTTTGCGCTTCGTCGAGGATGACGAAGGAGTCGTTGAGCGTGCGGCCGCGCATGAACGCGAGCGGAGCCACCTCGATCGTGCCGCGCTCGATCATCTTGCGCGCGCGATCGAAGTCCACCATGTCGTGCAGCGCATCGTAGAGCGGTCGGAGATACGGGTTCACCTTCTCGGCGAGATCCCCGGGCAGAAAGCCGAGCTTTTCCCCCGCCTCGACGGCCGGGCGCGTCAGGATGATGCGCGCGTAGTTGTTCCGGGTGAGCTCCGCTACTGCCATCGCCATCGCCAGGTACGTCTTGCCGGTGCCCGCGGGCCCGATGCCGAACACGATGTCGTGGGTGCGGATGGCGTCGATGTAGACCTTCTGGTTGAGGCTCTTCGGCGTGATGACGCGCTTGTGGGCGGAGATGTAGATGGTGTCGAGAAAGATGTCGCGCAGATTCGCGCCGCGATCGCTCGACAGGATGCGCACCGCGTAGTCGACGTCGCTCGGATAGACCGGGTAGCCCTTCTCGAGGAGCCCGTAGAGCTGCTTCACCACGCGGCCAGCGAGCTCGCGTTGCACCGCGTCGCCCTGGATGTGGATGCCGCCCGGAGAGGACCCGATGCGCACGCCGAGCAGCCGCTCGAGGCTGCGCAAGTGCTCGTCCTGTTGACCCGCGACTTGATGCACGAGCCGCTGGTCCTCGAAACTGAGCTCGGTCGCGCCGTCGTCGTTCAACGGACTACCTCGTAGACCTTGTCGAGAGCTGCGTCCAGCCGCGATGGGTCGGGCCCGCCGGCTTGCGCGAGCTCCGGCTTGCCGCCGCCGCCACCGCCTACGATCGGCGCGATCTCCTTGATGATCCGCCCCGCCGGGTAGCGCTCGACGAGATCCTTGGTCACCGCGGCGAGGAGCAGCGCTTTTTCACCGCGCCGCGTGCCGAGCACGACGATGCCGGAGCCCAGCCGGCCCCGGAGCTGATCGGCCATCTCCCGCAGCCCCTTGTCGTCCACGTCGTCGACCCGCGCGGCGAGCACCGCCACACCGTTCACCCGCCGCATTCGCGACACGAGGTCGGCGCTCTGGCTGCCGGCGAGCTTCGATTGGGCTTCCTGGAGGCGGCGCTCGAGCTCCTTCCGCTCCGCGAGCAGTCGCTCGAGACGCTCCACCGAAGCCTCCTCCGGCCCCTTGAGGATCTCCCCGATCTCGCGCAATACATGCTCGCGCTGGTGGATCCAGCCGAGCGCACCCTCGCCGGTGAGGCCCTCGACGCGGCGCACGCCGGCGGCTACGCCCGACTCACCGCGCAGCTTGAACAGACCGATGTCGCCGGTCCGGCGGACATGCGTGCCGCCACAAAGCTCGGTCGAAGCGTCGCCCATTTGCACCACACGCACCCGGTCCCCGTACTTGTCACCGAAGAACGCGAGCGCGCCGCGACGGATCGCCTCGTCATAGGGCAGCTCTTCGCTCGTCACGGGCGCGTTCTCCCGAACGAGCGAGTTGACCTCGTCCTCGATCTCGAACAGCCGCTCGGGCGCGATCGGCCCCTGAAAAGTGAAATCGAAGCGCAGCCGCTCGGGCGCGACTAGCGATCCCGCCTGGCGAACCTGCGTGCCGAGACGCTTGCGGAGAACGGCGTGGAGGAGGTGGGTGACGGAGTGGTTCAGCCGCGTGGCGTCGCGCCGTTCGCGGTCGATCGCGAGCCGCACGCGCGCCCCGCGGCGGATCGCGCCGCGTATGACCTTCCCCACGTGGACGATCACCTCGGCTTCGCCGCTTTCCCAGCGCACCGGCTCCTTCTGCGTGTCGGCGACTTCGAAGCGGTCTCCGGCCTCGCTTTCGATCACTCCTCGATCGCCGACCTGACCACCCGATTCCGCGTAGAAGGGAGTCTCGGCGACGACCAGCGCCGCTTCGGAACCCTCCGTAGCCTCGTCAACCTCGGCGCCGGCGACGAGCACCGCGACCACCTCGGACTCGGCTCTATAGACGAAGTCCCCGACGAAGCGGCTCGACAGCGCTCGCCGAGCCCGCAGTTGCGGCGCGCCCTCACCGCCGGTGCTGAACGCCGCCTTCTGCGCCTCGCGGGCGCGCGCGCGTTGCTCGGCCATGGCGTGCTCGAAGCCCGCGCGATCGACCCCGATGCCGTCGGCTTTGAGGAGGTCCTCGGTGAGATCGAGCGGAAGCCCGTAGGTGTCGTAGAGCTTGAAGGCGGATTCGCCCGAGAGCAGGCCCGCGCCGCGAGCCCGCAGCGCGCGCACCTCTTCCTCGAGAATCGCTCCAGCTCGGCCGAGAGTCTCGGCGAAGCGGACCTCCTCGGCGCCGATCACCTCCTCGATCTCGCGGCGGCCGGAGCGCAGCTCCGGGTACGCGGCACCGAAGCCGTCGACCACCGCGCCCGCGACTTGCGCCAGGAAGGGTCGGTCGAGCCCGAGGTTCTTGCCGTGACGCGCCGCTCGCCGCAAGATGCGGCGCAGCACGTACCCGCGTCCCTCGTTCGAAGGCCGTACGCCGTCGCCGATCATGAACGAGACGGCTCGACCATGATCGGCGATGACCCGGAACGAGACGTCGATCTCGCCGCCGGAGCCGTAGCGCTTGGCGCACAGACCCTCAGTGAAGGCGATCATGTCCCGAAAGAGATCGGCCTCGTAGTTGCTGAGCACGCCTTGCAGGACCGCCGTGATGCGCTCGAGTCCCATGCCGGTGTCGACGTGCCTGGCTGGCAGCTCGTCGAGCTTGCCTCGCTCGTCGCGGTTGTACTGGATGAAGACCAGGTTCCAGAGCTCGAGGAACCGGGCACAATCCCCGTTCACCGCGCAGACGTGGCCGGGTTCCCGGCCGCGATCGCAGGCGACGGGACCGCGATCGATGTGGATCTCCGAGCACGGGCCGCAGGGCCCGGTCTCGCCCATCTCCCAGAAGTTGTCCTTCTCGCCGAAGCGCAGGATTCGGTCTCGCCCGACGTCGGTGGCCTTGCTCCACCATTCCTCGGCCTCATCGTCGGTATTGTAGACCGTCACCCAGAGGTCCTGTTTCGGGAGCTTCCAGACCTCGGTGAGCAGCTCCCACGCCCAGCCGATGGCTTCCTTCTTGTAGTAGTCGCCGAACGACCAGTTGCCGAGCATCTCGAAGAACGTGTGGTGATACGTGTCGCGGCCGACCTCTTCGAGGTCGTTGTGCTTGCCGCTGATTCGCAGGCACTTCTGCGAGTTCGCGGCGCGCGGATTCTTGCGCTTCTCCGCGCCCAGAAAGACCTGCTTGAACTGCACCATGCCCGCGTTCGTGAACAGGAGCGTCGGGTCTCCGGGCGGGACCAAGGAGGCGCTCGGGACGATGTCGTGACCGCGGCTCCGGAAGAACTGCAGGAAGCTTTCGCGGACCTGGTTACCCGTCATGAAGCCTTGTTTATTCCCATGAATCGAAAAGACTGTCGATCACCTCCGCGGGAAAGCCCCGACCAGCGAGAAAGCGCGCCGCGCGCGCCGCAGTTCGGCGGTCCGCGAGCTCCGTCGCGCCGAAGCGCTCGGTGAGAAGGCGGCGAGCCAGCCTGCGCTCTTCCCGTCCTTCGAGAGCCGCCCGTTCGACGATTCGTTCGTCGATCTCGAGCCTGCGGAGCTGCTCCTGGATGCGCAGCGAGCCGTACCCTCGATCCTTGCCACGCTCAACGCATTCCGCGGCGAGCTTTCGATCGTCGACATAGCCGAGGGCGCGAAGCCTTCCCAGCACGCCCCGAGCGAGGCGGCGCGAGGCCCCGGCCTCGTCCAGTGCCGAAGCGACCTCCGACTCGCTGCGCGCACGCCGCGCGAGCAGCCGGAAGGCAAGGGTCATCGCCTGATCGTGATCGAGCGCGGCGCGCGGACGGTGCTGCCCGCGAGCGCCGGGACGACGGCCCACGGCGCCTAGAAGCGGTCGATCTTGAGCCGCTCCGTCTCTTCGCCCTCTTCGTCCTGTGGGCGCTCGAAGTCTTCCCAGCGCCGGTCGCTGGTGGAGGCGATGCCGCGCACCTTGAGGGCGAAGTCGTCCGGGTTCGAGGACTGCGCGAGCGCCTCTTCGTAGGTGATGAGCCCGCGGCGATAGAGAGCCATCAGCGACTGATCGAAGGTCTGCATGCCGTAGCTCGAGTGGCCCACCGCGATGGCGTCTCGCACTTCGGAGGTCTTCTCCTTGATCGCGATGCACTCGCGGATTCGTGCCGTCGAGACCATGACCTCGACCGCCGGCACCATTCCTTGGCCGTCCGCGCGCGGCATGAGGCGCTGGCTGAGGATGCCGCGGATGATGTTGGCGAGAATCAGCCGGATCTGTTCGCGCTGGTGCTCCGGAAAGTTCGAGACGATACGGGTGATCGTCTCGGTCGCGTCCAAGGTGTGCAGGGTCGAGAGCACCAGGTGCCCGGTCTCGGCAGCCAGGATCGCCGTCTCGATGGTTTCGAGGTCGCGCATCTCGCCGACCAGGATCACGTCGGGGTCCTGTCGAAGCGCGGCCTTGAGACCGTCCGCGAAGGTCGTGACATCGTAGCCGAGCTCGCGCTGCGAGACGATGGAGCGAATGTCTTCGTGCGTGTATTCGATCGGATCCTCTACCGTGATGATGTGGTTCGAGCAGTTCTCGTTGATGTGGCCGACCATCGCGGCGAGCGTCGTCGACTTGCCGCTTCCGGTAGTGCCGGTGACGAGGATCAGACCGCGGTTCTCGAGCGCGAGCTTGTTGACGATGGTCGGCAGATGGAGCTCGTCCACGGTGCGGATGCGCGCCGGGATGGCGCGCATCGCCACCGAGGGCTCGCCGCGCTGCAGGAACACGTTGACGCGGAAGCGCGTCGCCTCGGTCGTCTGATACGCCAGGTCGACCTGCATCCGGCTGCGGAAGCGCTCGCGGTGATGATCGTCGAGCAGCACGTCGAGGATCGCGGCCATGTCTTCGCGCGTGATCGGTGCCGCCTCGTCGAGCGGGTACAGGATGCCGTGGATGCGGATCGTCGGCTGCAAGCCGACCTTCAGATGCACGTCGGATGCGCTGCGAACGATGGCTTCGTGAAGGATTCCGTTCAAATCCACTCTGCGCCTCCTTTTAGCGTACTCGCTTGGGCTTCGCTTCCTCGCCGCCGACCTCGGCCATCGCCGGCTTCGCCGGCTCTTGGGCCGTCAGGCCATGCTTTTCGCGGATCTTCCCCTCGATCGAGCGCGCGACCTCGGGATGGTCCTGGAGGTACTCCTTGGTGTTCTCGCGCCCTTGACCGATTCGCTCCCCCTCGAAAGAGTACCACGCCCCGCTCTTCTCGATCACGCCGCATTCCGCGCCGAGGTCGACGACCTCGCCGTCGCGCGAGATTCCCAGCCCGTAGATGATGTCGAACTCCGCCTCCTTGAACGGAGGCGCCACCTTGTTCTTGACTACCCGGACCTTGGTCCGGCTGCCGACCACGCTCTCGCCCTCCTTGATGTTGCCGATGCGGCGAATGTCGAGCCGCACCGAGGAATAGAACTTGAGCGCGTTGCCGCCGGTCGTGGTCTCGGGATTCCCGAACATGACGCCGATCTTCATGCGGATCTGGTTGATGAAGGCGACGATCGTCTGCGACTTCGCGATGGCCGCGGTCAGCTTGCGCAGCGCCTGCGACATGAGCCGCGCCTGCAAGCCCATCTGCGGATCGCCCATTTCGCCCTCGATCTCGGCGCGCGGCACGAGCGCGGCCACCGAGTCGACGACGAGCACGTCGATCGCCGCGGTGCGCACCAGCGTCTCGGCGATCTCGAGCGCCTGCTCGCCGTGGTCGGGCTGCGAGATGTAGAGATCTTCCGTGCGCACGCCGAGCTTGCGAGCGTATACCACGTCGAGCGCGTGCTCGGCGTCGATGAACGCGCAGACTCCGCCCTTCTTCTGCGCTTCAGCGACGAGCTGCAGGGCCAGCGTGGTCTTTCCCGAGGCTTCCGGTCCGTAGATCTCGACGACGCGCCCGCGGGGCATGCCGCCGACGCCTAGCGCGATGTCGAGGCCGAGGCTGCCGGTGGAGACCGTGGAGACGTCCCGGATCAGGGCATCGGCGCCGAGCTTCATGATCGAGCCCTTGCCGAAGGACTTCTCGATCTGACTGACGGCCAAGTCCAGCGCGCGCTCGCGATTCGAATCCGTGGTCATGTTTCGCTCCATTCGGCCCCGCCCCGGGTGAGGACTACGTTCGAGACGATTATAGGGAGAACGGGCCGCCACCGAAAGTGCGCGGAGGCCGCGGGCGTAGAGGGAAACGGACCGTTTCAGGCGCCCTGAAGCGGGATCGCGACGAGCGGCGTGTACACCGCTCCGTCGGAACGCAGTTGACTGCGATAGAGGATCACCTCTTCGATGCGGCAGGTCCCGAAGGGACGGTCGCCGTTCGTCTTGAGGGCGCGGACCAATGCCTCGGCTCCGCGCGCCGAGCGCAGCCGGCCAATCGTGATGTGCGGCGTCAGGTCACGCTCCTCCGGCGGGAAGCCGAGCGGCGACAGCACGGTCTCGGCCGCGTCGGCGACTCGCTGAATGCCTTCGCCGCGCAGACCGACCCACACGACGCGCGGTCGCCTCTGGTTCGGGAACGTTCCGAGCCCACGGCACTCGATCTCGAAGGGCGGGAGGGCACCGAGCTGTTCGGCAAGACCGCTCTCGATCTGCGGCACCTCGCTCTCGCGCACGTCGCCGAGAAACTGAATCGTCAGGTGCACGGCGTCGGGCGATACCCAGCGCACGTCCGCGCCGG
>JBEVNX010000023.1:0-4192 GCA_040507895.1 Binatia bacterium
CTTCAATCTCCTGCCGGCGCGCATGATTCTCGAAGATCCGCTTTACGCCAGCGCGTTCGTCGCGAATCTCGGCAGCGTGGGCATCGCAGGCGCCTACCACCATCTCTACGAGTACGGCACGATCCCCATCTTCGTGGTCGTCGGCGCCTACCGCCGAGTCGCCGTCGCGGAGGAGGACGGCCGCATCGTCGCCAAACGGATGGCTACGCTCAAGTATACGTACGACGAGCGGGTCGAAGACGGCTTCTACTGCGCCCGCGCCGTGTCGCGCATGAAGGAGCTGATCGAGCACCCCGAGCGGCTCGCGTGACGCCGAGCGCGCGCTCGCAGAGCAGCAGTGCGAACGCAGGCTGGTCGAGGGAAAACCAGCGCCGCGGCATGAAGCCGGCTCTGCGGCACAAGCCCTCGAGATCTTGGCGCCGGAACTTGCGGCTCACCTCGGTGTGCACGGTCTCGCCGGCGGCAAAGGGTACCGTCATGCCGAGGCTCGCCAGCGTGACTCGCTGCGGGTGCCGGGCGCGTAGGTGCATCTCGATCTGGCGCTTTCGCCGGTGGAAGAAAGCGACGTGGTCGAACGCGGCCGGGTCGAAGTCCCCCCCGAGCTCGCGGTTGATCACTTTCAGGACGTTGCGATTGAATTCCGCCGTCACGCCCGCCTCGTCGTCGTAGGCGGCTTCGAGCACGGCGACTTCTTTGACCAGATCGGCGCCGAGCAGGAGGTGCTCGCCCGGCCGCAGGCGCGCAGCGATCTCCCCCAAAAACTCGGCGGCCCGCTTAGGCACGAAATTGCCGACCGTGCTGCCGAGAAACGCCACCAGCCGCCGTTCCCCATCGGGCAAGGCGTCGAGGTGACGCTCGTAGTCGGCGACGACGGCGCGCACCTCGAGCCATGGATAGCGTGCGATCAACCCTTCGGCGCTGGCGCGCAGCATGGGCTCGCAGACGTCGAGGGGGTGATAGCGTGGCGCTAGCCCGAGCGCCTCGGCGGCATCGAGCAGCAGCGTCGTCTTGCGCGCCGCCCCGCTGCCGAGCTCGACGAGGTCGGTCGGGCGAACCAAGGCCACGATCTCGGCCGCCGAACGCTGGAGCAGCAGCTCCTCGGAGCGGGTCAGATAGTACTCCGGGAGCTCGCAGATACGATCGAACAGCAAGGAGCCGGCCTCGTCGTAAAAATGCTTCGGCGGAAGCTGCTTGCGCCGCGCACGCAAGCCGCGCCGCACGTCGTCGGCAAGCGTGGAATCGCGAAGCGGATCGAACACACGCTCTAGGGAGAAGCGTCCGGCGGTATCGGCTGCGAATGCCTGGCGGCGACGTGGTGCGGTCCTGCCGTTCACGGCGGCGAACCTACGGGCGGCGGCGCATTGAGGCAAGCCCCTTTTCTCGATCGCTAGGGGGAATGCCTTGCGCCGGCCTGGCGCGTGGGCGAGGATCGCCGCCGATGGCCGTGGCGGCGGTGGAGTTCCGGGGCGTTTCCTTCGCGGAGCCTGGCGAGCTACCGCGCCTCGAAGACCTCGATCTCACGGTCCCAAGCGGCGAGCTGCTCGTGCTTCTCGGGCGCAGCGGCTCGGGCAAGACGACGACGCTCAAGCTCATCAACGGCATGCTGGCCCCGAGCCGCGGAGAGGTCTGCGTGGAGGGCAGGACGACGACGGAGTGGAATCTGGTCGAGCTTCGCCGCCGCACCGGGTACGTCATCCAGGAGGGCGGCCTCTTCCCGCATTTCGATGTCGCGCGCAACGTCGGCCTAGTCCCGGGGCTCCTCGGCTGGGACACCGCCCAAGTGACGGCCCGCGTGCGCGAGATGCTGGAGCTGGTCGGCCTCGATCCCCGCTCCTTCGCAGGCCGTTATCCCCACGAGCTCTCCGGTGGCGAGCGCCAGCGCGTCGGAGTGGCCCGCGCGCTCGCCGCGGATCCCCCGCTGCTTCTCATGGACGAGCCGTTCGGCGCGCTCGACCCACCGACGCGGGCGGAGATCCGCGGCGAGTTCGGCGCGCTCGCCCGCGGCCTCGGCAAGACGATCGTGTTCGTCACGCACGACCTACACGAGGCGCTGTCGTTCGGTGACCGAGTCGCCCTGCTCGCACGAAGCCGTCTGGTGTTCCTGGGCGGCGCGCGAGACCTCCTCGAGTCGAGCGAACCCGAGGCGCGTGCCTTCGCGCGCACGCTTCCCCGCTTGTCCCAGTGATGGGCTTTCTCGCCTTTCTCGTCGCGAATCGCTCTGAAGCGACGCAGCTCGCCCTCGAGCATGCTGGCATGGTCGCGCTGTCGACGAGCGCCGCGGTCTTGATCGGGGTCCCGCTCGGCATCCTGGCAGTACGCCGGCCGGCCCACGAGTGGTGGATCCTCGGATTCGCCAATTTGCTGCAGACCATCCCCAGCCTCGCCCTGTTCGGCTTCCTGATTCCGTTGCCGTACGTGGGGGGCATCGGCGCGCGCACCGCGATCGTCGCTTTGGTGCTCTACGCGCTGCTGCCGATCATCCGCGGTACGCACGCCGGTCTTTCGTCGATCGATCCAGCGGTGCGCGAGGCGGCGATCGCCATGGGAATGGATTCGTGGCAGCGCCTGCTCCACGTCGAGCTGCCACTCGCCTTCGGGGTCATCCTGTCCGGCATACGCGTCGCGACCGTGATCTCCGTCGGCGTGGCAACGATCGCCGCGGCCATCGGCGCCGGAGGCCTCGGCGTCTACATCTTCCGCGGCGTGTCGATGGTCGACAACCGTTTGATCCTCGCCGGCGCGGTACCGGCCGCGGCGATGGCCGTAGCCGCCGATGTTGGAATCGGTGCGCTGTCACGGCGCTTCTCGCGGCCGGCGCGGCGGATCGAAGCATGATCCGTCATCGATTGCTGGCGCTCATCGCCCTCTTGGTCGCCGGCTGCCGCCCGGCTGATCGCATCGTCGTCGGCTCGAAGAACTTCAGCGAGCAAGTGCTGCTCGGCGAGATCGTCGCGCAGTCGATCGAGCGCCGGGCTCGACTGCCGGTGGAGCGCCGCCTCGGGCTTGGCGGTACGTTCATCTGCGATCACGCGCTACGCGCCGGCGAGATCGACGTGTACGTGGAGTACACGGGGACCGCGTACACGGCGATCCTCAAGCGACCGCCGATCGGCGACCGCGCTCGCGTGCTCACCGAGGTTCGTGATCGCTACGCCGAGTCCGGCCTCGAATGGCTGGCCCCACTCGGCTTCGAGAACGCCTTCGCGCTCGTCGTGCGCGCCGAGGATGCGGAACGGCTCGGCGTGCAAAAGATCTCCGACCTCGCCGCGCATCCCGAGTGGCGAGCGGCCTTTGGCTACGAGTTCATGGAGCGTGCCGACGGCTTCGCCGGCCTCGCGCGGACGTACGGACTGCGCTTCGAGCAGCCGCCGCGAACATTGGACCTCGGGCTACTCTACCGCGCGCTCGTGGACCACCAAGCCGACGTCGCGGCGGGCAATTCCACGGACGGCCTGATCGGCAGCCTCCGCCTGCGCGTGCTCGCGGACGACCGGCGATATTTTCCACCCTACGACGCGGTGCCGGTGGCGCGGCGCAGCTCGCTCGAGCGCTACCCGGGAGTGCGCGCGGCCCTCGACTCTCTCGGCGGACGCATCAGCGCCGACGAGATGCGGCGACTCAACCATCGCGTCGACGGCGAGAAGGTCAGCGCGGAGCAGGTGGCTCGGGAGTTTCTGAGCTCGATCCCATGAAGTGGATGGGCTCCTCGCCCCGCAGATGCGCCGCCGTGACGAAAAAGTCGCCGCCGAGGGCCGGCCACCACACCTCGGCCGCGACTTCGCGGTCGTGGGCGAGGACGAGCGTGATACCGCCGATGACGGTGCCCAGCGCCGCGTAACCGAGTTTGGCCGGTACGTAGAGTAGATTCGTGCCGACCAGCGCGGCGCCGAAGGCGATGCCACCCCAGACGGACTGGCGCTCTTCGGGCTCGGGCGTCGGAATCGGTGTCGGGGGGACCGGCGCAGGCGTCGGCGGCTGCACCGCCTGGGGCCGGCTCGTCGGCTCACGACGGCGCGGCGCGAGCGTCGGCACTGCAGTCGGCGCTAGGGTCGCCGCTTGCGTGGGCACCAGAGTCGGTAGCGCAGTGGGGGTGGGCGTCGGCAGCGCGGTCGGCGTGAGCGTTGGTACGAGCGTGGGCGCCAGCGTCGGCACGAGCGTCGGCACCGCGGTCGGCGCGAGCGTCGGCGCGGCC
>JBEVNX010000034.1:0-12624 GCA_040507895.1 Binatia bacterium
CGCAACGTCACCGAGATCGTGCTCGGCAAGTCGCTGCGTCCGTGGTGGAAGAACCTCCTCTCACGATCTCCGATCACGGAGGTGATCCGACAGTGCGGCGACATCGAGGTGCGCGTCATCAGCACGACGCAAGGACTGAAGGGCCTTCTGCCGAGCCGGCAGCCTCTGCTGCGCCCGGGATCTCCGCTCCACTATCTCGCCGCGGCGATCTTCGTCGGCGCCGCGGGCCTCACCGCCAAGCTCCTGCAGTGGGCCGTCGAGCTGCCCGACCCGTCGATGCTGTTCCTCACGGCGGTGCTCTTCACCGCGGTCGTCGGCGGCCTCCTCCCCTCGATCGTCGCTTCGGTGCTGGGTCTGCTGGTCTACGACTTCTTCTTCGTGCAACCGGTCTACACGTTCACGGCGACCAAGCCGCAGGACGTCGTCTCGCTGATCGTCTACCTGATCGTCGGCATCCTGACGAGCCAGCTGACCGCGCGGATCCGGGACCAGGCCGAGGCGGCGCGGAGCCGCGAGAAGCGCACTAATGCGCTTTACGAGTTTAGCCGACAGATCGCCGGCGCGGTGGGGCTCGACGACCTGAACCCCGTGGTCGTGCAACAGGTGGCGGAGCTCTTCGCTGCCGAGGTCGTGCTCCTCGGCACGGACGCCGATCGGCTGGTGCTGCGCGGCGGTCACCCTCCCTCCGTTTCGCTCGGCGATGCCGAGATGGCCGCCGCCACGTGGGTCTGGCGGCACGACGAGGAGGCGGGCCCGGGCACCGAGACCCTGCCAGGAGGAGAATGGCTCTACGTGCCGCTCGCCACCGCGCGCGGCGTGGTCGGCGTGCTCGGCGTGCGGACTCCCAAATCGCGCGGCGTGCTGTCGATCGAACAGCGGGACCTCTTGCAGGCCGTCGCGCGCCAGGCCGCCGTCGCCATCGAGCGCTGCCGCATTGACGTCGTCCTCGAGGAGAAGGCGAAGACCGAGCAGATCATGGAGGCGAGCGAGGACGGCATCATCGTGCTCGACCCCGCGGGCGTCGTCATCCACGCGAACGAAGTCGCTTGCGCAATCCTGGAGACGGAACGCTCCGACGTGGTGGGCCGGCGCTTCGAAGCTCTCGAGGCGCGACACACGCACTACCTTCGCCTGCGCGAGACGGTGCGGGACTTTCTCGAGCATCCCAAGCAGGACCGCGAGCGATTGGAGATCTCCCTCTTCCTGCGCGGCCGCGATCACTCCTACGTGCTTCGGCCAACCCCCTTCCACACGCGCGACGGCTCACCTGCCGGTCTGATCCTCGCTCTCCAGGATGTGACCTACCTCCGCGACCAGGAGCGGCGGCGGGAAAATCTTGTGGCGACGCTGTCGCACGAGCTGGGTACGCCGCTCACCTCGATGCGCATGGCGGTCGAGATGCTGAAGCAGCGCGCCGACAAGCTCGATCCCGAGGTTCGACAGTTCATCGACATCGCCCACGACGACGTCCAGCGGCTCGCCGATGTCTCGCAGCGCTTCCTCGATCTCGCCCGCTCGCGCGCCATGACGATCGCGGTGGAGCGAAGACCGGTCGATCTCTCGAAGGTGATCGCCCGCGTCGCGAAGCTCTTTACGATTCAGGCGGGCGAGAGGGGCATCGCGCTGGAAACCTCGGGAGAGAGCGCGGGCACGATCGCCGGCGACGAGACCAAGCTCACCTGGGCGCTCTCCAACCTGATTGCCAACGCGATTCGCTACACCCCCCACGGAGGACGGGTTCGGGTCGCGACCGAGTCGAAGGACGGCGCGGTCCTGGTCTCGGTGGCGGATACGGGGCCGGGAATTCCCGCCGAGCAACAGGAAAGGATCTTCGACCGCTTCGCGCAAGGAACCGGTGGCGGCGAAGCGGGCGCCGCGGGCCTCGGCTTGGCGATCGTGCGCGACGTGGTGCAAGCCCATGGCGGGCGGATTCATCTCGACAGCGCGGTCGGCAAGGGTACCCGCTTCACCCTCGAGCTGCCGAGAGCCTGACGATGGCATCGATCCTCATCGTCGACGACGAGAAGAACATCCGCACGATGCTGACGACCTTCGTACGCGAACGCGGGCATTCTGCGGAAGCCGCCGCCGACGGTGCCGAAGCGCTCGAGGCGCTGCGCCGCGGTACGTTCGAAGTGGTGTTCTCCGACGTGCGCATGGCGGGGCTCGACGGCCTCGCTCTGCTGCGCGAGATCCACAGCCGCTGGCCCGAGGTCGTCGTCGTGCTGATGACCGCGTACGCCACCGTGGCACAGGCCGTCGAGGCGATGCGCGCCGGCGCCTACGACTATCTCGTCAAGCCGTTCTCGATCGAGGAAGTCGCCCTCGCGCTCGATCGCGTGCTCGAGGTGGCGGCGCTGCGCCGCGAGAACCGCGCCTTGAAGAGCGCGCTCGAGCGTCCGGTGCTGCTCGAGTCTCGCAACCCGAAGATGAACCGGGTGATCGAGACGGCGCGACAAGGGGCGACATCGAGCGCCACGATGTTGCTCACCGGGGAAAGCGGCACCGGGAAGAGTGTGTTGGCGCGTGCCATCCACGGCTGGAGCTCCCGTGCGCAGCAGCCGTTCGTGGCGATCCCGTGCACCACGCTCTCCGAGCACCTGCTCGAGAGCGAGCTGTTCGGGCACGTCAAGGGAGCGTTCACCGGTGCCTGGAAGGACAAGGTAGGGCGCCTCGAGGCGGCGGATGGCGGCACGCTGTTTCTGGACGAGATCGGCGAGCTCCCCGGCCCGCTGCAGGCGAAGCTGCTGCGCTTCCTCGAGGAGCGACGCTTCGAGCGCGTCGGCGGCACGGCGACGATCGAAGTCGATGCGCGGATCGTCGCCGCCACGAACCGCCGGCTCGAGGCAGAGGTCGCGCGCGGGACGTTCCGCGAGGACCTCTTCTACCGCCTGAACGTCCTGCGCATCGAGGTTCCGCCCCTGCGCGAGCGGCTCGAAGATCTGCCCGCGCTCGCCCGTGATGTGCTGGCGATGCACGCGGCTCGCTACGACCGCCCGGTGCTCCATCTCGATGCCGAGGCGGAGGCGGTGCTTGCCCACTACCGGTGGCCGGGCAACGTACGCGAGCTGGTCAACGTGCTCGAGCACGCGGTGGTAGTCTGCCGGGGTGATCGGGTGCGCATTGGCGATCTACCCGACCGCCTGGCTGCGCCGATGCCGCCCGAGGGGACCGTACCGGCCGACGGCGGCATCCCGCTCGAGCAGGTGGAGCGGCGCCACATTGAGCGCGTGCTCGCTGACTCCCCCACCTTGGAGGACGCCGCCGCGCGACTCGGCATCAGCTCCACGACGCTCTGGCGAAAGCGAAAGCGTTGGGGAATCGACTGAGATCGGCCGACGCGCTCAGGACCCTGCAGTCGCCGCTCGAGACGGTTGAGCAGGTCTTCCCGCAGTCCGGCCCGCTGGCGTTGCCGCGACGCGGCATCGCATTCTGCACGATCGAAGCTCCTTCAATCTGCACGGCGGGGCACGGCGCACGTCGTCAGAACGGAGATTTCGCGCCTGCGAGAGATGGCACGGGACCTGCGTTCTCGATCGGCATGTCGGTAGCGTCCACCCATGGGCGAGCCGCGGGCCATGCGATGGCGCCGATCGCGCTGGCCGGCCGAAGGGGGGCTCCATCCCCGGGCGTCATCCTCGTTCCGGTACGCTATTCGGCCTCCTGCCGGGCGGCACTGCGGCTGGCCGCGGGGCTGGCAACCCGGCTTCGCGCCACGCTCGTCGTCTTGCGGATCCTGCCGATGGAGACCTACGCGTTGGGCTGGTACCCGGCCGGCGAGCACGGCAATCGCGTGGTACGCGAGACCGCTCGCCTCGAGGCGTTCATCGACGAGGCGCTCGCCGGCGCGGCCACCGCACTGCGCTACGAGCTGGCGATCGGCTTCGCCGTGACCCCGCACCGCCACGTCGCCGCGATCGCCGCCGACCGCCGTGCCGATCTGATCGTGGTCGGTGACGATCGCAGCCGGCTCGCGTGCGCCCTCGGTCTCGGCTTCGCGCAGCGGTTACGCTCGCGCGCCCCCTGCCCTGTGATCAGCCTACGCGTCGGCGCACGCTCGTCGCTCCTCGAGCCGCCCCCGTCAATGGGGGAGCGGCCGGCATTCGCTCCTGGTCGGTTCGCTCTGCTCGCAGCGAATCGAGTTCGTCATTCCTGACGTGAGCAGCGCGCAGGCGTTGTTGACCGCGGCCCGCAGCGCCTCCTCTCGCGCCGCCGCGCTCGCCGTGCGGCAGCTCTCGCGTTCTTCGAAGCGCATGCAGACTTCGCATTCCACCGAGCTCACCTGAAAGCTCGAGTAGACGACGAAGGCAGCCACGGGCACGAGAATCGCAAGCGTCGCCGTCAGGTTCCGCCACGAACGGGGGCGAGCCATCGCGATGTTTTGACGTCGGACCGAGGCGGCGTCAAACGGCCTTCCCGGGTGGCGAGAACCTCTATACAACCGGCGCGGTGGGCATCAGCGACCTCTTCTGGATCTTCTTCATCTTCTCGGCGCTCCAGCCGATGCTGCGCCAGAAGTTCCTCAACGCCGCCCGCCAGCGGCAGATCGCCAAGATCGAGCGCGCGCGCGGCTCGCGCGTCATCCTCGTCATCCACCGGCAAGAGACGATGAGCTTTCTCGGCTTCCCGGTTCTTCGCTACATCGACATCAACGATTCCGAGGAGATCCTGCGCGCGATTCACATGACGGATCCGCGCGTCGCGGTCGACCTCGTGCTACACACGCCGGGCGGCCTGGTGCTCGCGGCGCTGCAGATCGCACGAGCGATCCACAAGCGGCCGGGGAAGGTGACGGTGTTCGTGCCGCACTACGCGATGTCGGGCGGCACATTGATCGCGCTCGCCGCCGACGAGATCGTGATGAGCGAGCACGCGATGCTCGGCCCCGTAGATCCGCAGCTCGGCCAGTACCCGGCGGCGTCGATCCTGCAGGCGGTGGCCCGCAAACCGATCCAAGACGTGGACGACGCCACGCTCATCCTCGCCGACCAGGCCGAGAAAGCGACGGCGCAGCTTCGAGGGGCGGTGCGCGAGTTCCTCGCCGACGATCTCCCACCGGACAAGTGCGAAGAGCTCGCCGGGCTTCTGACCGGTGGAACTTGGACCCACGACTACGGCATCACGTTCGAAGCGGCCAAGGCTTTCGGCCTGAACGTGCGCACCGACATTCCCGCCGACGTGCTCCAGCTCATGAGCCTGTTCCCGCAGCCGAAGCGCCAGGGCGTCGAGTACCTGCCGGTGCCGTACCGCTACAAGGAGCCGGTGCCCCCGGGCGGCAGATCCTAATGGCGATCGCCGCCGGCCGCAGAGACCTCGTCATTATCGGCGCCGGCATACAGGAGGCCTACAAATCCAAACGGCCTCGACGGTCGGGACGTACCGAAAGCCCTGCCGGCGCGCGGCCAAATTGGTCGCGAGCCAGCTCCCACATGGTGCGCTGCGGGGAGATCCACGACAGCTCGAGCGCGGGGTGGCGGAACGCTGTGAGATGTACGCCGCGCACTACCTCCACGTCTACCAGGTCGAGCTCATGTTGGGGCGGGCACGCTTCGTCGACCCGCGCGCCATCGAGGCCGAGCGGGCGCGCGCGCATCGAAGCCGACACGTTCATCGTCGGCCACCGGCGCCCGGCCGCGCGGGCTGCCTGGCGTGGCTCACGATCCGCGGAGCAGCTGCTCGACGTCCGCGTGATGCCCCTTCTTGGCAAGGCTCGCGGCGGTGTTGCCGTCGTGGTCGCGCGAGTCGCGGCGCGCTCCGTTGGCGAGCAACACGGCGACGACATCCGCGTGCCCGTTGGCCGCGGCGAGCATCAGGGCGGTGCGACCGCCTTCGTCGCGAGCATCGATCACCGCCCCGTGACGGATTAGCATCTTCACCGCGTCGGCGTGCCCTGCCGCCGCGGCCCCCATGAGCGGCGTCACGCCGGCGCGGGTGACCGCGGTCGTGTCGGCACCGCGCACGATCAGCTCCTCGGCGGTCGACACGTTGCCGCGCGATGAGGCGAGGATGAGCGGCGTGACGGCTTGGTCGGTCTTCGCGTTCGGATTGGCCCCGTGCGCGAGCAGGGTCGCCACCACGGGGTCGTGGCCGTCTTCCGCGGCGATCATCAACAGCGTGAAGCCCTCCGGTGTGAGCTGATCGGCCTCCCCCCCCGCCGTGAGCAAACGCTCCACTGCGTCGGCCTCGCCGAAGCCGACAGCATCGAGCAGCGCTTCGCGCGGATCCCCGGGCGGCTCGACGTCCGGGCTCGAGTTGCTGCGAGCGACGGTGGCACACGAGCTCGCGAGGCCAGCGACCAGCGCGATCGCAACCGAGCTGACCCAACTGTGAAAACGCATGAGGTTTGGATAGCACGTCTTCGAGCGCCGCGCCGCTCGGGATCATCGGACCGGTCGGCGGGGCCAGCCCGGGAGATCGCGCACTACGGGGAACCCCTCCCCGAGCCAGCGCTCCATTCCACCTTCGAGCACTCGCACCTCGCGAAAGCCGGCCCTCCGGAGTATCTCCGCCGCACGGGCGGAGCGCTTCTCCGCCCGTCAGATCCGGACCAGAAGATGCGTGCACCACCGTTCAAGGTCGTCGAGTCGATGGGCGAGCTCCTCGATCGGGATGTTGACGACCGCTTCGAGGTGATCGAGCGGCCCGTGGACCTCCGCGGCGGTCCGAACGTCGAGAACCACGGGAGGGTCAGATTGCGAAAGCCGCTCGCGCAACTCCTCCGGCGAAATGGTGATCCCGGTACGGGGCAGCGCGGCGATCTCGTCGTCGCGGTCGCGTCGCCGTCCGAGCTCGGGGCGATCGTCGGCTGGGGCGTGTGCCCGGGAACGCGGAGAGGCCCGCGCTTCCCCGGAACGGCAAGAGCAGGAGGCGGCCGAGGCGAAGCGGCCCCGGGTACTCCGACAGCCCGATCTACAATCGGAGCTGTCCGAGCGCAGGCTCGGGACGGTACGTTCCGCACAAGCGGTCCCACCAGGAAAACGAGAAGCCTAAGTTGGAGTTGGTTTCCACGCGCGTGAGCGAAGGCACGCCGGGGCGGATTCGTCCGCGTAGCGGCCAGCATCACGCCGGGCGTAAGCCTCCTCCCCGACCTGATCGCGCGTTACTGCCGATTCAAGCCGGACGTCCTCGTCATGCTCACGGTGACGAACAGGAGGACGTCGAAGAAAAGATCCGGCGCGCCGATGTCGATCTCGGTGTCGTCGGTGGAAGGCTCGCGTCCGGCGATCTCCGGATGGAGGCGTGCCGGCAGGACGAGCTCGTCCTCGTCGTCTCACCGACGCATCGCTTTGCCCGTCTCCGCCACGTCGCGCCCTCGGCGCTCGCGAGCGAGCTGCTCTTGTCGCGAGAGCACGGCTCGGCGACCCGGACGACGTACGAGGCGGTGTTCCTCGCCGCCGGCTTGCCCTTGCCGCGAAGCCACGTAGTGGGCGACGCCGAGGCGATCAAGCGGGCCGTCGGCGCCGGGATGGGCATCTCGCTGCTCTCGCGCTTCTCGGTGTCCGAGGAAGTGAAGGCCGGGCGCCTTGCCGCACTGCGCCTCGAGGGTTTAGCTCTGCTCCGCCCGCTCCATCTCCTGCTCCCGCCGCGCGAACGAGCTCCGCTGCGGTGTCCGACTTCGTGCAATTCCTGCGTGCCACGAGACAGCCGCGCCGCCGGGGCTAGGAGCGATCGGTCGCTTCTCGCCCGGCGAATCGTACGCGCGCGCCCAACGCTACGAGCCCTGAGCCTCGGTTCGAAACCTTCTCCGCACGGATGAAGGCTGAACCGGAGTACTCCACTTTTGCCACTGTTTCGGATCGAGGGGATCTTGACCCATCAGGAACGACTCGAGGTGGGGGAAGTCGTCATAACCCCAGAACAGCTCCTCGCCGACCAGCATCGACGGCACACCGAATACTCCACGAGAGATCGCCTCGTCCGTCTGTCGGCGAAGGCGGCTCTTGATCTCCGGGTCTAGAGCCTGTCGGACGAGCGCGGTGCCGTCCAGATCGACCTCGTTCGCGACGCACTCCACGACGGCTGGCTCGCTGACGTGCAGACCTCGCACCCATACGGCCTTGAACAGGGCGTCGATGAGCGCCCATTGCTCGGCGCGCTCGACAGGGACGAGAGACACGCGAAGCGCCAGCAGGGGATTGAATGGCATGAAGGCGGGCGGGTTCAACGCGATCTTCAGCATCGCCGCCTTGCGCGCGAGATTCTTGGTCATCCAGCGGCCCTTGGCAGGAACCTCGCCAGGTCCGAGCTGGCCGTGCGCTTCGAGCAAGCCCGCGTAGAGAACGGCCACGGCCTCGATCGCGCAACCCTGTCTTTCGGTCAGCTTCGGTAGCTGGGTCCACGCCAGATAGGCGTTCGGAGACTCGTAGTCAAAATAGAATCGGACCAGCCGGGGACTCGAGGCCGAGCTCGGACCGGCATGCGGGCCGGGCTTTTCAGTCGAAAGTTTCACAGGCTTGGCTCTCCCGTTCTCATTTTCGACCTGCTTGCGTAGGAAAGTTGAGACACAAGAGCCGCCCGTTGTCTACCAAAGGTCCAAGGGACGGCACCGAGGCCCGATCCACCGTGAGTTGTTGCGCGGCAATCGCACTCGGTCGCCCTTTCCGGGTCAGGCTTCGATCCTATTTGACAGCCACGCCGGCCAGTCCGCAGTATGATGGTCCCGCACGGTGATCGACTTCAGCCACCGCGGACGGGAAGCCGACCATGGCAGAGCCACAGGTGACCGTCGTCGTGGTCCCGCGCGAACGTTTCAGCTTTGCAGCCCGATCGCTGGCGAGCATCTACGAGCACTCGGACGTTCCGTTCCGCCTCGTGTACGTCGACGGCGGATCTCCATCCCGAGTCCGCCGTCATCTCGAGCAACAGAAGGCCGAGAAGGGCTTCGAGCTGTTGCGGACCGAGCACTACCTCTCGCCCAACCAGGCCCGCAACTTGGGCCTCGCCCGGGTCAAATCGAAGTACGTGGTCTTCATCGACAACGACGTGGTCGCCAGCCCAGGTTGGCTTGCCCCGCTCATCCGGTGCGCGGATGAGACCGGCGCGACCGTGGTGAGCCCGCTCAATTGCGAGGGCGAGCCGATCCACGAGCGCATCCATTTCGCGGGCGGACAATGTCACATCCGGGTGGTGGACAAAGCGGGACGGCGCGAGCGGCACATGGTCGAAACGATCCTGCGACAGGGCGAGCGGGTCGCCGACGTGATCGGACAGCTCAAGCGCGAGCCCACCGAGGTGGCCGAATTTCACTGCCTGATGGCACGCGCCCAGATCTTCGACCGTATCGGCTCCTTCGACGAGGGCATGTTGAGCGTCCGGGAGAATCTGGACTTCTGCATGATGGTCCGCCAGGCCGGAGGAAGCATCTGGTTCGAACCGGCGTCGGTCATCACGTACCTGGCGGGCGCTCCTCTTCATTGCAGCGACCTGCCGTTTTACGCCATTCGGTGGAGCGACGAGTGGACGCTCTCGAGCCTACACCGCCTCCGCGACAAATGGGGACTGACCGAGAATGCGTACTTCACGACCCAGTACGCAAACCCGGGGTGGCGGCGGCGCGAGTATCTCGTGCACGCCAGTCTGCTGCGCGGGGTGCCGTCCTGGCGCCTGCGCCTGCTGCTGGCGAGGCTCGTGCTTCCCATCGAAGAAGCATGGGCCAGACGCATGTTCGCACGCAACGCGCGGCGGGTGCCGCCCACCACCCGCGCGCGCCGCGCCGAGCGGCCTGCAGCGCACGGCTGACGACGCCGGCATGGACGATCGGCCGCAGACCAACCTCCAGCTCCTGAACCAGCTCCGCCGCGCAGGGTACGCAGACGCGGACGTCGCGCGGGTGAAGTCTGCGTACGATTTCGTCGCCGCGTACTTCTCAGGGTGGTTCCGCGCCTCGGGCAAGCCCTTCCTGGCGCACCTCGTCGGGACCGCGGGCATCCTGTGCGCAGCCGGCGCACGGCCGGCGGTGATCGTGGCCGGCCTCTCGCATGCCATCTACGGGCCCGGGGAGCTTCCCGCTCGTGCTGGGGGGGGCGACCCGCGCGATGCGCAAGCGGGTCCGTGAGGCGCTCGGAGCCGAAGGCGAGGACCTGATTGCGCGCTACGCCGCTCTGGAGTGGAGCGTCTCCGCTCTCGTGAACCTGCGTGTTCGCCTGCCCACGATGTCCGCAGCGGAGCGCGACGTCGTGCTGATCCGCTTGGCCAACGAGCTCGACGACCACCTGGACCTTGCGCCGCTCTACTGCGCAAATGCCGAGGAGCGCCGGCGAAAGATAGACGCGGGCCTGCGCATCACCACAGACATCGCCGACGATCTGGGACTCGGCGAGCTGGCGGCTAGCCTCCGGCGCGCGTTCGACGCGACGCAGAGCGCGGAGCTGCCGCGCGAGCTCCGGACCGACCACGCCGCCTCGTTCTCGCTCTCGACGACGTGGCGGTGGCGCTGGCACGTAGCCAACCTGCGCCAGTTGCTCGCGGGCCTCGCCAGCCCGGGCGCCGCGCGCCCCGGCGGGAGCGCCTGAGCCTCACGTGAACATCCTCGTCTGCACTCATTCCTGGGTCACCGAGACTTCAGGGGTCGGCAGCGTTCTCGCGAACCTGTGCGAGTACCTGCGGAGCCGCGGTCACACGGTCATCGTCCTACAGGCCGGCGACTCCAAGACGATGCGCCAGACACGCGCCTGGGGAGGCGAGGCGTACGAGCTCAACCTGAGGCCGCCGACCGTCCCGGGGCGCCCGGTGAAGAGCCTCGCCGGTTTCGCGGTCCTGCTCCCAGCGACCGTGGGCCGGCTGATGCGGCTGCTCGCGACGCGATCGATCGACGTTGTGAATGTGCATTTTCCCGACGAATCCTTCGTCTACCTAGCGATCTGCCGGCAGCTCCGCGGCGCTCGGCTGCCGCTGGTCACCTCCATTCATGGCGCCGATCTCTTTCCCGATGGCCGAGAGCGGCCGAGCTACAGCCCCTCCATCCGCGCCATCCTCGCGAGCTCCGACGCCATCGTCGCGCCGTCGCGGAGCTTTCTCGAAGATACGCGCGCGATCTTCCCCCACCACGCACAGAAGCTCGTGTGTATCCACAACGGTATCCGCGTCGAGGAGCTCGCCGCCGCCACGGCTCCCACCAGGCTGGGCCGGTACCTCGTGTCAGTCGCCATGCACGTCGAAAAGAAGGGGCTGGACACGCTGATCCGAGCGTTCGCTCGGGTGGCGGTCGCCGATTCGGGGCTGAAGCTCCGCCTGGCGGGTGACGGCCCGCTCGGTCCGATGCTCGCAGACCTCGCCGATGAGCTCGGCCTCTCCGATCGTGTCGAGTTCCTCGGGCGGCAGTCACAAGCGCAGGTCGCCAGCCTCTTGAAGGGGGCCGAGATCTTCGTGCTGCCTTCGAGAGCCGAGCCCTTCGGGGTGAGCCTGCTCGAGGCGGCGGCGTGCCGAAAGCCCATCGTCGCTTCGGCGGTTGGCGGGATCCCCGAGATCATCGCGGACGGCGTCGGCGGCCTTCTCGTGCCGCCCGATGACGTCGACGCGCTCTCTGCGGCGATGCTCCGGCTGATCGAGCGGCCCGAGATCGGAAAGGCATTCGGCGAGTCGGCATACCAGACGGTGTCGACTCGCTTCACGGGACAAGCGATGGGAGCTCGTTACGAATCTCTCCTCTCCGGCCTCGTCGGCGACCGCACTGTTGCGACGGAGGGCATAGAGCGAGATCCCGCCGACGCCCGGTCGTGACGATCGCGCAGGGGACGCGACTCACGCCGCTGCCAAGGAAACGACTGGAGAATGGTCAGGCGAGAGACAGCCGAAAGCGCAGATCAACGGGCGAAGACGACGTGAAGAACGCGGCGAACCAGCGGGGGGGCGGCGCGACTCAAACCCATGAGAGTAGCCCCGCCGGTCTTCAAGTCTGAAAAAGCCTCCCCGCTCTGGCAAGCAGCTGCAACGATCGGAAGGAACGGCGGGCACTTTTGCCCTTCACGCTACCTCGCGGTGCACTCCCCGTAGAGGATGAGGGCGATGCCGCTGTCGCTTACGGTGAGGACGCTGTCGCCCCCCTCTTCCTGAACAGCGAGCGTCCAGCCGCGGGTTCCGTCCACGCCGGAGATCACGAGCCGCCCGTTCGCGTGGCTCGACGCGGCGATCTCGCTCGTCTGACCGCGGACGTCGGCGTCGAGGGCCCTGACCTTCTTGGCCTTCACGTCGACCTCGAGGATATCCGCCATGTTCACGCCCTCGGCGCTCACCTCCGTGCAGCCCTTGCCGCCGGAGCAGTCGAACGCGCGCGACGAGACACACAGGAGCGGGACGGAACCATCGACCGGCGCGGCCGACGCCGGGAGTGCGACGAGCACCGCCGCGCCCACCGCGAGAACGAGACTTCGTCGAATCGGGCCCACGGCGACCTCCTTCATCGCACGGTATAGCCGCGGCCGCCGAGGCACGCGGAATAGGCGCGGTTGTAGTTGGAGCGGGCCTGCCCGTAGGCGTTCGCCTCGCTCTGCTCCCACTGCTTGCGGTTCTGCTCGTCCTTGCTGCGCTCGCTGGCGCGCACGAGGCCGCCGAGCAACCCGCCGGTGCCGGCGCCGATCGCGGCGCCCTTGCCGGCGTTGCCCGCGATCGCGCCGCCCACCGCGCCGA
>JBEVNX010000068.1:0-5408 GCA_040507895.1 Binatia bacterium
CCCGCCACGGCGAGCAGGAAGCAGTACGAGAGAATGTCGAAGTCGGCGAGAGACTCGCCGTCGATGCGGCTTTGCACGAGCACGCTCACGAGATCCTCGCGCGGCTCGCGACGGCGCTCGGCCACGTAACGCCCGAAGTATTCGAACAGCGAAAGCCGAGCCCCGTCGGCGGTCTCGAGCGCCGTCGCTCCCCGCCGATATTCCGGCTCGCCGGGCGCGATCGCCTGGTTCGTCCACTCGAAGACGGTTTCCCAATCCTCGCGCGGTACGCCGAGAAGTTCGAGAATCACGGCGAGCGGCAGCCGGGCGGCGACGTCCGTGACGAAATCGCACTCGCCGACGTGGGCGACTGCGTCGATCGCGCGCGCCGCGACGCCGCTGACGACCTGCGCGGACAGCGCCTCGACGTGCGAGCGCAGGAATGAAAGCGCGTGCGGGGTGAAGCGGCGGTTGACGAGACCGCGGTATCGGCCGTGCTCGGGCGGGTCCATGTTGAGCAGCGAACGCACGATCTCTTCGGCACGCCGCTGCGGGAATCGGCGAGACGCGAACACCAAGCGCGGCGCGTTGAGGAACAACCTTGGCTGGCGCGACACGCGCGCAATGTCGGCGTAGCGTGTGATCGCCCAAAACGGATCGTAGCCATCGAGCTCGAAGCGCCGTACGGGCGAGTGACGGCGTAGCTCCTGCCAGGCCGCGTGTGGATAGCCGTGAGTCGCGTAGTGTTCCGGGCGCACGATCTGAGAGGGATCCGTCACGGCTCTACCGCCGCTAACCTAGGTGTTCGCTGGGTGATTGCCAAGCGCGCAGGCTCTTCGTTTGCGCTGCAATTTCCAGCGGTTCGTCGAGATCGTCGAAAGCCCCGCATCGCGTGTTACAGTCCCGTGACGATGAGGCTACGGAGGCAGGGCGGCGAAGCCGGGACGCAGGAAACCCGCGGCCGCTCGAGCCGTTCGCCGAGTGCTCTTTGGCTCGCATTCTGGCTCGCCGTCGTGCTCATCGGCACGAAGGGCTTCTACCTCGGCTGGCGAGCGGCGGATCCGCCGAGCGATTGGCTCTCTTATGTCGGATCGCTCGCCGCCATCTCCATCGCCAGGAGCTCTACGATCTGCGCACCGACCGCGACGAGCAGGTGAACGTGGCCGCCCCCCATCCCGAAGTGTGCAAGCGCCTGCGCCAGCGCCTCGCGGCCCGCGCCGAAGGGGACCGGCGTTACCGGACGCTCCCGGCCTTGTTGTGAAGCTCGCCAAGCCGCACGTCGACGTCGGCCTGATGACCAACGGGCTCGAACCGATGCTCGCTTTCTGGCAGCAGGACGTCGGGCTTCCGTTCGCAGAGATGCTGTCGCTCGGCGGCGGTCTGCGGCAGTACCGTCACGACATGAACGGATCGGTGCTGAAGCTGAACCACGCCCGCGATCCGCTGCCGCCCGGTCGGCCGAGCGGCTACCGCGAGCTGTGGATCGCCCGCGAGACAGGAAGCGAGCGGCGCGCGCTCCGCGACCCCGACGGCAACGCGGTCGTGCTCGTACCGCGTGGAGAGGGCGACGCTTCGGGCATCGCGGTGCTGCTCGGCGTGCGCGACGAGGCAGCGTTCCATCGCTTCTACGGGCATGCGCTCGGCCTCGAGCCGGCGGGAACGAATGCCTATCGCTGCGGCGATTCGCGATTGAGCTTCACGGCCGATCCGCGCGCCCCGGCCGAAGCGGCATGGATCGGGCGGGGGTTTCGTTATCTGACGATTCAAATCTGGGACGTCGACGCGGAGCATCGCGGCATCCTCGAACGGGGGGGCACGGAGGGGCGGCCGCCGGTCACGCTCGGTGATGTGGCGCGCGTCTCGTTCGTGCGCGATCCCGACGGCAACTGGATCGAGATCTCGCAGCGCGCCTCGTTGACCGGCCCGCTACCCCGCTCGAGCCCCTAAGGCCACCCCGGAACGCCGCTCGGCGAGCATGCGCATGACCGTGCGAACGATCTCTTGCGCGGCCAGTTCCGGTGGCTTGCCGCGGCGGTGGACGCCACAGATCGCCGTCGTCGCCGAGTGATCCAGGTCGGGCCGCCAGCGCGAGCGCCCCTGCGGCTCCCGTCCGTACGTGAGATACGCCGAGAGCGTGTCGAGACCCGTGCCGGGCCGCTCGCCGATCAAGTGGACGACGACCTCCGGATCGAGCAGAGCGCCGACGTGATATCCGGCGCGCACACGGCCGTTGACGATGACCACGTCCGTCTCGCTCGGACGCGCCGCGGTGGAGCCCAGGCCGCGGCGTACCACAGGGAGCACGGTGCGCAAGTTCTCGTTCACCCCGTCGGCATTGAGGCCGTCGGAGACCACGATCTGCAGCTGCGGCCGTCGCGAGGAATGGAGCGCTTGGATGCGGGCAGCATCGACGTCCGTGATGCACTCTCCCGACGAGGGATGCGCCAGGTAGTCGTCGCGATCACGCGCGATGGTGCGTACGCGAGCCGCGTGCCGGCACGCGTCGGCGATCACGCCAGGAGCGAGCGTCGCGTAGAGCGCGCGTCGGGCGTGCGCGTAGATCCCATCCAGGCGTTCGCGAGATGCACGCGGATCGGCGAGGTCAGGGCCGTCTCCGTAGCCGAGGTCGAAGCCGCTGTCTCGCAGGCGATCGAGCACTCGCCGTCCTTCCTCGGCGAGCGCTTCGCGGCTACGTCGCTCACCGCCGGCTTTGGCGTAGGCGGCGTAGAGAGAGGCGACCCGATCGGCGGCTGGAACGTCCGCGGCGAGCGCCCCGAGCGCCGCTAGTCGCCTCTCCATCGCGGTTGCCATCCGCCGCCCGGTGTGCCGGCGAAGCCGCGGGTGCTCGCGAAAGGAGGTCGTGAGATACCCCAGCATCGGATCCGCGTTTCCGGCGACCGCCATGAGATAAGCCGGCGCGCCTCGCTCCGCGATCGAAAGAGTCCGGCGGGCAAGCTCCGCGGGCTCCACGCCCATGTGAAACGTCGAGCACACGTCGAGGCCCATGGTGAGGCCATGGAGCTTCGCCATCACCAGATCCTCGAGGCAGGCGCGCTCGAGCTGGGCAGCGCTGCGGAACACCTCCGGTCCGATGAAGCCGGCGACGTCGTTGACGATCGTCCAGGCTCCGCGGCAGCGCCGGCGAATTGCGCGCGCCACCCCGTACGTACGGGCCTCGAGCGTGACCATGTCGATCCCCTCGGCGGCGCCGTTCGTCACCTCGGATCCCTGCCCCGTCTCGAAGTAGAGCCCGCCGAAACCGGCCGCGAGCTCGGCGATGCCGGCGACGTCGAGCCCGACCATGCCCGCGAGCGCCTTGGAGGTACCCGCGAGGCTCTGGAAGCCCACGTCGACACGAGCGTGCGTGCGCGCCGCCGTCTGCTTGATGATGTCGGACAGAACGCAGAAGCGGGTCGGCAGCGACAGGCGCTCGACCATGCCGCCGAGCAGCCGCTCGAGGCGCACGATCGAGTCGACGTCGTCGCTCGCCGGATTGAGTCCGAGAATGACGTCGCCACAGCCGTAGGCGAGGCCCTCGAGGATCGAAAAGAGGATCTCGGCCTCGTCGTCGCCGGGGCTGTTGGGCTGGATGCGCGACCCGAGGTGAGCGGCCGAGCCGATCGCGATGCGCCCGCCGGACAACGGGTTGGCGAGCGAGCGCGACAAGCGGGCGAGCTCGTCCTCGGTCATGATCTTCACCACGCCCGCGATCGCTTCGCTCGACAGGCCCGCGCGGCAGCGCTCCGCCCACCGCGTGCCCTCGGCGAGCAACGCGCGCCTCAGCTCCCCGATCGTCAGAGCGCCGAGGTCCCTAGAGATCGCGGGGTCGAGCGAGTGCGCGAGCGCCTCGCTGACGCCGTCGTCGACGAAGGCCGCAGGGTCGAGCTCGCCCACGCGCAGCGACGCAAGCATCCGGCGGGCCTCCTCGCGCACGCGATCGTCGTGCGTGCCGCCGAGCGAAAGATCGCCTTCCTTGAGCTCGTTGGCGAGGACGAACGTATGGACGAGCTCGCCGCGGTTCATTGGGGCCGCGCCGGCAGGTTCGCGAAGATCGGGAAGGCAGCGAGATACTCCATCTCGACGAGCTCGGCACGCGGCACGCGTCGAGCGACTTCCTCGCGGATCGGCCGCACGTCGATGGCCTTCGAGAAGCCGGGCAGCCAGTCGTCGTGGTGGCCGAGGAACACTCGCCGGGCGCGCATGAGTTCCACCTCACGAGCGACGAACTGCGCGAGCGAGCCTTGGATCGGCTCGCCGTCCAGATTGCCACGGCCGGCCGCGGCGAGGATCGCGACGTCGGGACGGAGGTCGCGGAGGAGGCTCGTCCAGCAGCCCGAAGTGTCCTGGTAGAGGAGCGAGCCCTCGGGGGTTTGGAACCAGTAGAGCAGGGGCCCTCCGTCCCCGAGTGCGCCCTGCGACGAGGCACGCAGGTGATCGACGACTTCGGGGCCGAGTGATGTCAACCAGTCGAAGAGCTCCTGCATGCGCGCCTGCCGCTCCTGGTGCACGACGCCGAGATCTCCGAGACACACCGCATCGGCGTCGGCCATCAGGCGGTGCGACCACACGCACGAGTGCTGGCTCGGGAACACCTTCATCGCCACTGCCTCGTTCAGGCGCAACGTTTCCCCGCCGGCGACCGCCATCAGCTGGCGGGCGGGCACGCCGACCGCCTGCAGCACGCGCACGGTCTCGTAGGACCCGACCACCGTGGCGCCGGTGCGTCGGGCGATGCGTTCGGCGCCGTAGAGGTGATCGAAATGGGAGTGTCCGATCACGATCCATTGCGCCTCGGCGACGTCGTCGACGCCGAGGCCGACGGGCTTCGCGCTCGGCACGCGATCGAGGTAGGCATCGAGAAACACCACCAGCTCACCGATCGTCAGACGAAACGTAGCGCAGCCCAGCCAGTCGAGCGTAGCGTTCATGCGGCCCTCCCTTCGGTGTACTCCGAGAACGGGTCTTGCGTCTCGGGGCGGCCGGTCGCACATCGGACGGAGATGCGATTCTCCGAATTGGTCGACACGTCTCGCAGCATAGCGCAGACGCGCGCGAGATCCTCGAAGATCGCGCACCTCGCGGAGTGCCTGCGACGGATGACGCCGGAGGAGATCCCGAGCGGGGTCGCGCTCCTCTCGGGATCGCCGCGCCAAGGCAAAGTCGGTGTGGGGCCGGCAGCCCTTTCCCGCGCGCGCTCGGCGATCGCCGCCCGCGCTAGCGGGCTCGAGCTCTTGGAGGTCGACCGTGCCTTCGGAGACATCGCGGCGATTGCCGGCCGAGGCGCCGAGTCGCGCCGCGCCGAGCGACTCGGGGCACTACTCGCGCGCGCCACCCGCGAAGAGCAGGAGTTCCTGCTACGGGTCGCGATCGGCGAGCTCCGCCAGGGAGCGCTCGAAGGGCTCGTCGCGGACGCCATCGCCGCCGCGTTC
>JBEVNX010000090.1:0-33397 GCA_040507895.1 Binatia bacterium
GAAATACTTCAGGGCACATTGACTTAGCGAATATAGCCGCGATATACATTTGCCGATGCCCGCTCCATCGCTCCTCACCCGCTCCCGCGATCGGGAATCCGAGGCCACCCGGCGGGCGATCCTCGATGCGGCCGAATCCTTACTCGCCACTCGCGGAGAAGCGGGCCTGTCGATCCGGGAGGTTTGTGCGCGCGCGGCCGTTACGCCGCCAACCATCTATCACCACTTCGGCGACAAGGCGGCGCTCGTCGATCGCGTGGTCGACGATTGCTTCGAGTCCTTCGATCGCGCCTTCGCGGGGCGCGCCGCCCCTGCCGATCCCGTGGAGCGGCTGCGCTGGGGATTCGATCGCTACGTCGAATACGGCCTCGCACACCCGACGCACTATCGTTTGATGTTCCAAAGAAGCCACACGCGGCCGACGCCGGGTGGTCTCGCCTCGTACGACTCGCTGCGCCGCACCGTGACCGCGGTAGCCGCCGCAGGTCGGCTGCGGCCGCCGATCGAGCACGCCACGGCCGCCTTCTGGTCCGCCGTGCACGGCGTGACCTCGCTGTTGATCACCGGCTTCTGGAAGCCCGACTCGCCGGCCATCGCGCTCGTGAGGGACGCGATGCTCGCCGAGCTCACTCATCCACGCCGAAAACGACCGCGACCAGCAAGAGGAGACGACCATGAGGGCCGAACGTGAATCCGACTTCAACCCCTTCCTGAAAGGGAACTTCGCCCCTTGGCGCATGGAAGGCGACGGCGCCGATCTCGACGTCGACGGCGAGATTCCACGCGATCTCGCCGGCACCTACTACCGCAACGGCCCCAACCCCGCGTACGAGCCGCTCGGGCGCTATCACTGGTTCGACGGCGACGGCATGATCCACTCAATCCGAATCGAGGACGGCCGAGCGTCGTATCGGAACCGCTACGTACGGAACGACGGCTTGCGTGAAGAGCAGGCGGCCGGCCGCGCGCTACTTCCTGGTTTGCTCAGTCTGTCGGCGACCGAAGCGCCTCGTTTCAAGAACACCGCGAACACCAATATCGTGTTCCACGGCGGCAAGCTGCTGGCGCTGGTCGAGAGCTCGCTGCCCACCGAGCTCGCGCCATCGACACTGGAGACACTCGGCGTTTACGACTTCGCCGGTCGCTTGGCAGGGCCGATGACGGCACACCCGAAGATCGATCCCGCGACGGGCGACATGCACTTCTTCGGCTACTCGCCGTTTCCGCCGTATCTGCAATACCACCGCGCGAACGCGAACGGCGCGCTCGTAGAGAGCCGGCCGATCGACGCGCCTTGGCCTTCGATGATCCACGATTTCGCCATCACGGCGGATCACGTGATCTTTCTCTTGTGTCCGATCGTCTTCAGCTTCGAGAACCTCGCGCAGGGCAAACCGCTGTTCTCGTGGGAGCCCGAGCGCGGCACGCGGATCGGGGTGATGCCGATGGGTGCCGGCGAAGCCGCGGTCCGCTGGTTCGAGACCGACCCGTGCTTCGTCTTCCACCCCATGAACGCGTACGAGGACGGCTACGAGATCGTTCTGGACGTGGCACGCTACGAACAGCTGCTGTTCATGTCGCCCAAGGCTGCCCGTGATCCCGACTGGCGGGGCAAGAACGTCGCGCGGCTGCACCGGTGGCGAATCGACGCCGCCAGGGGCGCCGTGCGCGGTGAAGCTCTCGACGACGGGGATGGCGAATTCCCGCGCGTCGACGAGCGACGGGTCGGACGCAAGTCCCGCTTCGGCTACATCGCCGCCACCGGTCCCGAGGGGAACGAGACCCTGCATCCGGTGTTCACGGCGATCCGCAAGTACGACCTCGAGCGAGGCACGTTCGAGACCCGCGCCTTCGGCGCCGGCAACGGAGCGGGCGAGCCCTTGTTCGTTCCGCGCCATGCGAACGCGGCCGAGGACGAGGGTTACGTGATCGCGCTCGTCTATGATCGAGATCGCAACGCGAGCGATTTCCTCATCCTCGATGCGCGTGATCTCCGCGGCGAGCCGATCGCCACCGTGCACTTGCCTCACCGAGTGCCCTACGGGTTCCACGGAAACTGGGTGCCCGCGGCCTGACGGTTCGCCGATTCCGCCGCGCGGCGCTTCATGGAATGCTGGCGGCGCTCGATGAACGCCTGCTCGCTTCCCCGCCCGGCACCGGTCGACGAAGGGCCACTCGTCTGGGACGACGTCGCGCGTCCTGAGCCCCGCGAGGATGAGGTTCGCGTCGCAGTCCACGCCTGCGGCATCTGCCGTACCGATCTCCACGTCGTGGAGGGGGAGCTCGAGCCGCGCCGATCGCCGCTGATTCCCGGGCACCAGATCGTCGGCACCGTCGAAGAGCGCGGACGGTGTGCACGTCGCTTCGAGACGGGCGAGCGCGTGGGCATCGCCTGGCTCCATCGTACTTGCGGTGGCTGCGAGTTCTGTACCGCCGGCAGCGAGAACCTCTGCGACCGGCCGGAATTCACTGGCTGGACTGTCGACGGCGGGTACGCCGAGTACGTCGTCGCGCCGGAAGCCTTCGTCTATCCGATTCCGGACGGCTTCGCGGACTTGGAGGCCGCCCCGCTGCTTTGCGCGGGCATCATCGGCTTTCGCTCGCTGCGACTTTCGGGAATCGGCCCGGGGTCGCGGCTCGGCCTTATCGGCTTCGGCGCGGCGGCGCACGTGGCGATTCAGGTCGCGCGCCATTGGGGCGCCGAGGTCTACGCGATCACCCGCGAACGCCGTCACCGCGACCTGGCCTGCAAGCTCGGCGCCGTGTGGGCGGGCGGCGTAGCCGAGAAGCCCCCCGAGCGCCTCGACGCCGCCATCCTCTTCGCCCCTGCCGGCGAGCTCGTTCCACCGGCGCTCGCGATGCTCCGCAAGGGGGGCGTGCTGGTGCTGGGCGGCATCCACATGAGCCCGATCCCGCCGCTGGACTATTCTTTGATCTATCACGAGCGGGTGATCCGCAGCGTCGCCAACAACACGCGCGCCGACGGCGAGGAGTTCTTGCGGATCGCGGCGGAGATCCCCATTTCCACCGAGATCCAGACGTTCCCGCTCCGTGAGGCGAACCGCGCGCTCGCGGAGCTTAAGCACGACCGCGTGAGCGGCGCGGCAGTGCTCCGGGTACGCGACGGCGCGTGAGCGGCCCCGCAGAGCCCCGCCGGGGAACGTGGTCCTTCCGAGTCGGCTCCGGGCTCATCGTGACGAGCTTCGCGATCTACCCGATGTACCCCTTGATCGCGCTATTGCCGATGCCGCTGAAGACACGGGTATTCGGCGAGCTCGCCGCGTGGATCGTGAGCTGGGCGCTCTTCTTCCTCGGCACGGCGCTCGCGGGAAAGGATGCGATCGAGTACGTGAAGCGCCTTGTCACCGGGCGCACCGCGCCGCGTCCGAAGTGACCGAACTCGGTCCTGTCGGCGTGGCTCCGAACAGTCCGGCAGCCGTTCGGAGTGAGCATACCGCTCGCCAGAGCGGGTTTTGCGGGACCGGCAGCGTGTCTGGAGCACTTCGAGTCGCCGCGCGGCTCCGCCACGGAAGCGATTGCACGTTACGAGTCGCTAGACACCGAGGATCTTCACCGACGCGCGCGTCTTGTGCTTGCGGTTGATGTTCAGCAGGAGCGCCGTCATCGCCTCGAAGACGCGGGCGTTGCGGAGGTCGCCGGCATCCACCGGCCGCAGGTCTTTGATGCGGCTCACCAGGCCCGCGACGAGCGTCTTGGCGCCATCGTCGTTGCCGCAGAGTAGAACGTCACCTTCCATCCGGTGCTCGAGGTCGATCAGGTGATGCGCGCTCTGATGCTTGAACGCGCTCACCACCTTGGCGCTCGGCACCCTCGCCTGGATTCGCTCGCCCGCCGATCCCTCCGTCGGCGGTTCGACGCCGAAGAACTTGCCCTCGACCTTCAGCGGGACGATCGTATCGATGACGACCTTGCCGGCCATGGGCGCCGTGCAATCGGCGAGGATCGCGTCGATGCCCTCGTAGGGAAAAGCGAGCATGACGACCTCGGCGTCGGCCGCGGCCTTGGCGTTGAGCACGCCGGACAGCGACCCGTGCGGAAGCTTCGCGCGCAGGCTCTTCGCCGCCTCCTCGGCGCGCTCCGCGGAGCGCGAGCCGATCATCACGGCTTCGCCGATCTGCGCCAGCCGTGCCGCCAATCCGAGCCCCTCCGGGCCAGTGCCTCCGAGAACCGCAATTCGCATGGTGACCTCTCGTCCCTTCCTTGGATTCAGCCGTCCGAGATCGAAAGTACGAAAGCTCGCCATACCAAAGAGTCCGAGGCGGGGAAAACGCCTCTCTAGAGAACGCGGCGGATTCGCGGTAGACCTTGTTGCTTGAGCCCGCGAACCGCGTGCGACTCGCCAGCTCGAGGGTCCAAACGATGAAAGTGGTGCGCATCGCCAACTCCAGCGGTTACTGGGGGGACGATCCCGAAGCGCTCTACCGCCAGGTGACCGGCGGCGACGTGGACTACGTGACCGGCGACTACCTCGCCGAGATCACCATGGTCATCCTCGAGCGCCAGCGACGTGCCAACCCGAAGCGCGGCTACGCCTACGACTTCATCGGCCACCTGCGCCGCGCGCTTCCGGAGATCGCCCGCCGGGGCATCCGCATCGTCGTCAACGCGGGTGGCGTCAACACCGAGGCGTGCCGCGAGGCGATCATGGAGCTTTGCCGCGGCGCCGGCGTCTCGATCCCGATCGCGATCGTGGACGGCGGTGATCTCATGCCGCGGATCAGCGCTCTGCGCGAGCAGGGCGTATCGCTCCGCCATCTGGATACCGGCGAGGACTTCTCGACGATCGCCGACCACCTGGTGAGCGCCCACGCCTACCTCGGCGCCCGGCCGATCGCCAAGGCGCTCGACCAGGGCGCACAGATCGTCGTCACCGCGCGCGTCACCGACGCGGCCGTGGCGCTCGGACCGATGATCCACGAGTTCGGTTGGACCGAGACCGATTGGGACCGGCTCGCCGCCGGCACGGTCGCCGGACACATTCTCGAATGCGGCGGGCAGGCGACCGGAGGCAACTACACCGACTTTCTCGAGGTTCCGCTGTGGAGCGAGAAGGGCTGGTTCGGTTATCCGATCGTCGAGATCGACGAGACCGGCGACTTCGTCGTCACCAAGCACGAGGGAACCGCAGGGCTAGTGAACCGCAAGTCGATCACCGAGCAGCTGCTCTACGAGATCGGCGATCCCAAGGCGTACCTGACCCCGGACGTCACTTGCGACTTCACCAGCGTCACGCTTGATGAAGTCGGCCGCGACCGCGTGCGCGTGAGCGGCGCGAAGGGGTTCCCCGCTCCACCCCATCTCAAAGTCTCGGCCGTCTACACCAGGGGCTACCGCGCCACCGGCATGGTGCTGCTCTCGGGACCGCGCACCCGCCAGAAGGCCGAGCACCTCGCGCAGCTTTTGTGGGGGCGCCTCAAGCACGAATTCGAGGACTCGCGCGCGGACCTCATCGGCTTCGACGCCTGCTGGCTCGGCGCTGCGCCGGAGCACACGCCGAACGAAGGGATCTTGCGCTTCGGCGTGCGCGACAGTGACCGCACCAAGGTGGAGGAGTTCTCGCGCCTCCTGCTCGGCTTCGGGTTGCAAGGCCCGCCGGGGCTCGGCATGGTCGGCGGGCGACCGGAAGTGCAGGAGGCTTTCGCGTTCTGGCCGACGCTCGTGCCGCGCCATCTGATGAATGCACGCGTGCAGGTCGACGGCGGCCGCAGCGCCGCTCCCTTCGAGGTCTCGATGCGGCTCGAAGACGCCTCCGAGCCGACCGCCAGCGCGCGATCCACGGGCGGCCCGACCCAGAGCATCCGCGGCCCCAGCCACGAGACGCGCCACGCTCGGCTCATCGCCATCGCCTACGCGCGATCCGGCGACAAGGGCGACCAGGCTAACATCGGCGTGGCCGCCCGCTCGGACGCGGCTTACGAATTCCTCCGCCGGGCGCTCACCGCCGAGGTCGTCGCCGAGTACTACAAGGGGCTCTGCAAGGGAGGTGTGGTCCGCTACGAGATGCCCAACCTGCGCGCCCTCAACTTCGTGCTGAAGCAAGCGCTCGGCGGCGGTGGCACGCTGTCGCTGCGGGTCGATCACCAGGGGAAAACGCTCGCTCAGGGCCTGCTGCGCATGGAGCTCGACGTGCCCGTAGAGGTGTTCGAGTCGGTCAAGCTCGAGGGCTTGAGGGAGGCGTGATGGCCGAAGTCCTGGTTCGCACGGAACAGAAGACGACCGCGCGTTGGATCGTCCTCGACCGTCCGGAAATCCGCAACGCGCTCTCGGCTGAGCTCATCCGTCAGGCCCGCCAAGCGCTGCGCGAGGCGGTGGCGGATCCAGCCGTACGCACGGTCGTGATCACCGGGGCCGGCAAGGCGTTCTCCGCCGGTGCGGATCTGAACGAGATGAAGGCGACGCGCGAGGCGACGTTCCAAGAGAACGTCGACAACGCACTGCATACGTCTAGCATCTTCTACGAGATCGCGCAGGCGCCAAAGCCGGTGGTGGCACGGATTCAGGGACCGGCGATGGCGGGGGCGCTCGGCATCATTTCGGCCTGCGACGTCGCCGTGGCGGCGAGCGGCATATCGTTCGCGTTCACCGAAGCCCGGCTCGGAATCGCGCCGGCGATGATCTCGCCGTTCGTGATCCGCCGCGTCGGCGCGGCGCGCGCCCAGCGCTTGTTCCTCACCGGCGAGACGTTCAGTGCGGAGGACGCAGGCCGGTTCGGTCTGATCGATCACGTGGTGGCACCGGACAAGCTCGATGAGACGGTGGAAGCGATCTGCCGCGATCTCGAGCGCTGCGGTCCGCACGCGCTCACCTCGGTGAAGGAGATCGTGGCCCGCGTGACCACCAGCAGCCCGCAGGACAGCCGGCGCTACACCGCCGAAATGCTCGCCAAGATGCGCGCTGGAGACGAGGGTCAGGAAGGCATGGCGGCCTTCTTCGAACGACGGCCGCCACGTTGGGGACGTTGAACGGCGCCGTCAGGCTCGCACCGCCAAGATCACCTCTGCGAGCTCGCGGCTGAAATCCTCGAGCAAGCCGCTCAACGCCACCGCCGCAGCTTCCGAATCTCCACCGCTCAGTGGCCGGCTGAACGTCGACTCGCCGGCCCGCAGGGTGTCGAGCCCGGAGCCCTTGCGCACGCGCCATCTCGCCGCCAGCTCTACGCGGCCGTCGCTCGACGGCTCGAAACGCTGGACGTCCACCTCGACCACGAGGGTCGGCGCCGCGCCTGCGTACCACGGGTAGAGCTGAATCCGGTCGGCGTGCACCAGCGTCTGCAGGTTCTGCGCGAGGACCGTCTCGAACTGGCGCGTCAACGATCCTCCCCAGTAGTCGAAAAGCGCGGGCTTCACCTCGTTCGGTCCGACGCGCGTGACGATCTCCGGGCGGTCGAGATAGCGCGGAAGATGGATGGGTCCTAGACCGAGCGAAGCCACACGTTCCCCACCTGACGATGGGGCGGCGTCCGCAAGCGGCGTGAGCACGAAGAAGCGCGAGGGGTCGGCGCGCGGCGCAAGCACCGTGCAAGACGCGCTCGTCACGGAGATCGCGAGCACGCAGACGCCAAGCAAACGACGCACGCCGCGCGGCCGGCGCCGCGGCGACCCGTTCACGGCGCCTTTTTCCCGGTCAACAGCACGTTCGGATTGCGATCGATCTGCTCGGCGAGTTGCCGCACGGCGCGGGCTGCCTCGCCGATGTCGGCGATCGTGGCGGCGAGGCCGCCGAGCAACGGCGCGCTGGGATCAATCAGCACGTCGAACCGATCGAGCGACGCTTGCAGGCGTTGGACCGCGCCACGCAGGTCCTTCGTCGTAGCGTCGACGTTGTTGCTCAGTGGCGAGACGCGCGCCCGCAGATCGGCGGCAGCGCCACGGATCTCGTCGAGCGTCGCGTGCAGGGCCTGGAGATTCGAGTAGACCTCCGGAGAGTTGACTAGGCGACCGACGCCTTCGACCGCCCCGGTCACCGATTTTCCCAATGCATCGAAGTCGATCCGACTCAGCCGATCGAAGAGCGCTTCGATCTTCGCGCGCGCTTGCTCCAGAGACGTCGGCAGCGATGGGATCTCCCGGTACGGTGCTTGATCGGGCGCCAGCACGAAGTCCGGCTTGGTGTCCGGAAAGAGATCGAGAGCGACGTAGAGCAAACCGGTGATGAAGCTCTGCTGCTGGAGCTGGGCACGCAAGCCGAGCTTGTTGATGAGCTCGTCGAGCCTTTGGTCCTCGACCCCCTCCGCGCTGCCCCCCAGCCCCTGCAGTCGATCCCTGTCGACCTCGATGATCACGGGGACCCGAGTCACATCGCTCTGCCCGCCGAGGCGGATGCGAATGTCGGAGACCGTACCGATCGGGACGCCGTGAAACTTCACCGGCGCGCCCTTGTCGAGGCCGTTCACCGATCCTTGGAAGAGGATCACGAACGAACGGGTGTTGCGGAAGAAGAGCCCGGAGCCCAGGGTGACGATGGCCGCGGCCGCGATGAGAATCGCGCAGACGACGAAGGCGCCGATCAGCGCAGGGTTCGCCCGCTTACCCATGGGTCGTCTCGCCACTCGCGTCTTCCTGTCCACGGGTGAGAAAACGGCGAACCTTTGGATCTGTAGAACCCTCGAGCAGCTCCTTGGGTGGTCCGCCGGCGATGGCCGTGCGGGTCTCGGCATCGAGGAAGATGCTATCGTCGGCGATGGTGAAGATGCTTGGAAGCTCGTGTGTGACGACTACGACCGTCGCACCGAGGCTGTCGCGGAGCTCGAGGATCAGCTCGTCGAGAAGCCGCGATGTCACCGGGTCGAGGCCGGCGGACGGCTCGTCGAGAAACAGGATGTCTGGATCGAGCGCGATCGCCCGGGCGAGGCCCGCCCGCTTCTGCATGCCGCCGCTGATCTCTGCGGGATAGTAGTCTTCGAAGCCACGCAGACCGACGAGCGCGAGCTTCAGCGAGGCCACCTCGCGGATCTCGGCGGGGCTGAGGCCGGTGTACTCGCCGAGCGGCAGCCCGATGTTCTCCGCGAGCGTCATCGAGCTCCACAGCGCTCCGCTCTGGTACAGCACCCCGAGGCGGCGCAGGATGCGGTCGCGTTCGGTGGGCTCGGCTTTGGTGAAGCTCGTAGCGCCGTACGAGACCTCTCCCGCGGCGGGCTCCAAGAGACCGATCAATGCTCGCAGCAGGGTGCTTTTTCCGCAGCCGCTGCCGCCCATGAGGACGAACACCGTGCCACGCTCGACGTGGAAATCCAGGTCGCGGAGCACCACCCGATCGCCGTATGCGAGCGTCAAATCGTGCACCGTGATGTGCGCCTCGCCCATCTCAGATCCCGAGCTGGTTGAAAATCACCGCAAAGAGGCCATCGGCGACGATGATCCACACGATGCTGGTCACGACTGCCGAGGTGGCGGCGTCGCCGACGGCGGAGGAGCTCTTGCCGCACTGCATGCCGCGCAGGCATCCCGCTACGGCGATCAAGGCACCGAACACGAAGCTCTTGCCGATGCCCGTTGCACAGCTGGTAAGCGTCAGCGCCTGATTGGCCTCCCGCAGGTACTGTAGCGGCGTGAGGCCCAGCATGCCGACGCTCACCACTGCTCCGCCGAGAATGCCGAGCACGTCCGAGTAGACGGTGAGTAGCGGCATCATCAGCAGCAGCGCGAGGAGGCGCGGCAGCACCAGAAAGTCGATCGGCGGAATGCCGAGTGTAGTGAAGGCGTCGATCTCCTGGGTGACCTTCATGGTGCCGAGCTGCGCCGCGAAACCCGAGCCGGTGCGGCCTGCCATGATGATGCCCGTCATGATGCAGCCCATCTCGCGCACCATGGCGATCGCCACCAAGTCCGCGACGTAGATCTGCGCGCCGAAGCGCAAAAGCTGAACGGCGCCGACGAACGCCAAGATCATGCCAACCAGCACACTGATGAGCGTGACGATCGGCAGCGCATGGGCGCCACATTCCTGGATGAACACCGCGAGATCCTGGCCGCGCAAGCGGGCCCTACCGCGCGCCAGGCGCGCAGCCGACAGCGTCACTTCCCCGAGAAAGGCGAATGACTCGCGGTTGGCGTCCGCCAGGCTGACCGTGGCGGCGCCGAGCCGCTCGAGCCATCCCCGCCGATCGGCGCCGCGGCGCACGTCGGGCCGCTCCGGCACGGCCTCGGCGAGCCGGAGGAGGCGCTGCATGCCTTCGGGCAACCCTGTGCGATCGAGCGTGACGCCGCGTTCGCGGCAGGCCTCCGCGATCCGAGCCAAGAACGTCACTGCCGCGCTGTCCCAGGCGCGAAGCTCCCGAGTGTCGAACGCGACGGCGCGTGCCCGCCCGCTTGCCAGCTCCTGGCGCACGGGATCGGGCGAAGGCAGCCCGGTCGTAAGCTCCCAGGTCCCCGCCAGGCGGACGATGACTGTCTCATCGCTCGCACGAACGATGGACATTTCGCCGCGCTCCGCCACCGGCCTGAAAGAACCGGTTTTCAGCGGGTACGTCAATCCAGGGTGCGCCGGTGCTGCTTCTTCACGGCTCGCATCCGCTTGTCGCGCAAACGTCGCTCCGCAGCCGCTCGCGGCGCACGCGTCTTGCGTCGAGGCTTGGGCGGAGCGATGACCGCCGCCAGCATCTGACGAAGGCGCTCGAGGCAGTCGTCGCGGTTTCGCTCTCGCTCGCGATGGCGATCGCAAGCGAGCACGAGGTCGCCCTCGGAAGTGATGCGCGCGGCGAAGCGCGCGAGAAACCGGCCGCGCACATCACTCGCAACACTCGGGCTCGTCGCCGCGCTCCAGCGCAGCACGGCCTTGCTCGCCACCTTGTTGATGTTCTGGCCGCCCGGACCCGAGCTTCGCACGAAGCGAAAGCCGATCTCGCGAAGCGGGATGCGTACTTTATCGCCGACGACGAGCAGGAGACCTCCGCGTTCGGGAGATCTTCCTAGCACGATCGCCGCTTCGGAGCGCCCGTCAGTTGTCGCTCGGCCGGAGCCAGAGCGGGAAGCTGCCCTCTTCCCCGGTCGCGATCGCACCGTGGAGAGCTTGGCTATGTGTCTCCGCGTACTGCGGTGTGGCTTGGGGCTCGGCGACGAGACAAGCGCCGCGCAACAGATCGAGATCGCCGCCGTCGACCGGCTCCTCGAACGCGAAATGTCCGGTCGTGCCGTTGCTGCCACCCGCGCCTTCGATCTCGAACAAACCTCGGCGGCGAACGACGGCCGCGCCGACGATCAGCGAGATTTCGGCAGGGCATGCCGTGAGGTCGCCCGAACGGAACATCTTCGGACAAAACGAAAGCTGGAGCTCCGCCTCTGCAGCCGACACGGCGACGAGACGTGCCCGATAGCGGCTCGCGAAACAGGCCGGCACGAGGAAGTCGACGATTAGATTCTCAATCGCACCCTGGCGGCTCATGCCCTCCATCGAGCAAGCTGCGTGCCGGGCTCAGGCGCCCTGTATCGCTGATCCTGCGGCGAAAAATTCCTTCGATCGTCGGAACAAGCGGACGAAAATGCACCGGCGAGCGACGAAATTGAGACGCTCGGCGGGGTGAAGACCTGCTTGGCACAGCCCCGACTGGAGTCCCTCGCGCAGCTGTTGTAACCACACCCCGCCATGGACCGCATCGCTTCGAACCTGCGCACTGGCTCGACGGAGTTCGTCGAGAACCAGCGCAGAATGAGGGAAGAGGTCGCCAAGCTCCGCGACCGTTTGGCCGCAGCGCGCCAGGGAGGCTCGCCGGAGGCGCGCAGGCGGCACACCGAGCGCGGCAAGCTGCTGGTCCGCGAGCGTGTCGACAGGCTCATCGACCCGGGAACGCCGTTCCTCGAGCTCTCGCCCCTCGCGGCCTACGACATGTACGAGAACGACGCGCCCTCGTCGGGACTGGTGACCGGCGTCTGCTGGATTCACGGACGCGAGGCCGTCGTGATCGCCAACGACGCGACGGTGAAGGGCGGTACGATGTATCCGATCACCGTCAAGAAGCAGCTCCGCGCCCAGCACATCGCCATGGACAATCGGCTGCCCACCGTCTACCTCGTCGATTCCGGCGGCGCGTTCCTACCGCTACAGGCCGAGATCTTTCCCGACGAGCAGCACGGCGGACAAACATTCTACAACGAGGCCGTGATGTCGTCGATGGGCATTCCGCAGGTCGCCGCGGTGATGGGATCGTGCACGGCCGGGGGCGCGTACGTGCCCGCGATGTGTGACGAGAACGTGATCGTCAAGAACCAGGGCACGATCTTTCTCGGCGGCCCGCCGCTGGTGAAGGCAGCGACGGGAGAGGTCGTCACGGCGGAGGAGCTCGGGGGCGGCGACGTCCACACGCGCATTTCCGGCGTCTCGGATCACCTCGCCGACGACGACGCGCACGCTCTCGAGATCGTCCGTTCGGTGTTTGCAAATCTGCCGCTACCCAAGAAATTTCCCTTCGAGCGCACCGCACCGGAGCCGCCCGCGTACGATCCCGAGGAGCTCTACGGGCTCGTGCCCTGGGACACGCGCAAGCCCTACGAAGTGCGCGAGCTCGTGGCCCGCATCGTCGACGGCAGCCGCTTCCATGAGTTCAAGGCGCGCTACGGCAGCACGCTGGTCACGGGCTGGGCAAGGATCCACGGCTACACGGTCGGCATCCTCGCCAACAACGGAGTCTTGTTCAGCGAGTGCGCGCTCAAGGCGGCGCACTTCATCGAGATCTGCTGCCAGCGCAAGACCCCGCTCGTGTTCCTGCAGAACATCACGGGCTACATGGTGGGGCGGAAGTACGAGCAGCAGGGCATCACCAAGGACGGGGCCAAGATGGTGCATGCCGTCTCAACCGCTCAGGTGCCGAAGCTCACGGTCATCGTTGGGGCCTCGCACGGAGCGGGCAATTACGGAATGTGCGGACGAGCCTACCGGCCTCGCCTGCTGTTCATGTGGCCGAACAGCCGGATCTCGGTGATGGGCGGTGAGCAAGCCGCGCACACGCTCGTGCAGGTGAAGCAGGAGCAGCTCGCCAAGCAAGGGAAGACGCTCGCCAAGGAAGAGGCCGACGCGATCATGGCGCCCGTGCTCGAGAAGTACGACTACGAGTCGAGCGCCTACTACTCGACGGCGCGGATCTGGGACGACGGAATCCTCGATCCACTCGAGACGCGAGACGCGCTTGCCCTCGGCATCGAGATGTCACGCAACGCGCCGGTGCCGGACGCCAAGCACGGCGTCTTCCGCATGTAGCGCTGAAATCTCCGCTCGTGCATCGGGAGCGCTGCGCGAGCATCGGCCGCGAGAGGAGAGAGAAGGATGCCGAGAGTCAGCGGAGCGAGTCGGGCCAGCGTCGAGCCGGCGATCGAGAAGGCGTTCCAGGCGCAGGAGAAGAAATGGGGTGCCGTGCTCGCGCCCTACCCCTTCTATGCGCGGCGGCCGATGGTCTTCAAGGCGGTGCAGGGCATGTGGGCCGCTCTCGCACAATCAGGGCTCGTCGACCACCGGCTCGTCGCGCTGGTCAATCGCCGCGTCGCCTCGCTCAACGGGTGCGTGTTTTGACAGGACATCCACGCTGCCGTCGGCAGCGAGCTCGGGTTGTCGGACGAGAAGGTTCTCGCTCTTCCCGACTACGTCACCAGTCCGCTCTATAGCGAGATCGAGCGCGTGACGCTCGAATACGCCGATTCGATGACGATCACCGGTCGAGAGGTCCCGGACGAGCTCTTCGAGCGAATCCGGCGATTCTACGACGAGGACGCGCTGGTCGAATTGACGGCGACGATCGCCTGGGAGAATTGTTCCAGCAAGTTCAACCGTGCCCTGCGAATCCCCTCGCAGGGTCTGTGGAAGCGGAGGCAATGATGACAACCGTCAGCGAGGTCGCCCCGGACGTATTTCGAATCTCAACGTACGTGCCGGAGGCCGACCTGGAGTTCGGCCAGTTCCTCGTTCGCGACGACCAGCCGCTGTTGTTCGAGACCGGCATGAAAGCGCTATTTCCGGCGGTGCGCGACGCGGTGGCGAAGGTACTCGATCCCGCGACGATCCGCTGGGTCGCCTTCAGTCATTTCGAGTCCGACGAATGCGGCTCGCTCAACGAGTGGCTGAGTGTCGCGCCCCGGGCCCAGCCGGCCTGCAGCCTCGTGGGGGCCATCGTCAGCGTCAACGACTTCGCCATTCGTCCTGCTCGCCCGCTCGCCGACGGCGAGATCCTGGAGACCGGCAAGCGGCGCCTTCGCTTCCTGCATACCCCTCACGTGCCCCATTGCTGGGAAGCCGGCGTGCTCTTCGAGGAAGGCGACGGCACGCTTTTCTGCACGGACCTGCTCCAACAGAACGGCGAGCGGCCGCCGCTGGGCGGCGCTGAGCTCGTCGAGCTCTGCCGGCAATCCATGATCAACTATCAGAAGGGTCCGTTCGCCAACTACCTGCCGTACACGCCCCACACCGAAGCCACGTTCTCGAGGCTCGCCGCACTTCGCCCGAAGACGTTGGCGACGATGCATGGCTCCGTCTTCCACGGCGACGGAGAGAAGGCGCTGCGCGAACTCTTCACAGCGGTCAAGGAGGTATACGCTTAGGCACTAGCGCGCCAGTCTGGCGAGCAGCTTCGCGCGGTACTCCCTGGCGGCGGTGCGCGGGCGGCGCCGTTCCATCAGCACCTGATAGCGGATCATCTTCCAGTTGAGATCGTCGCGCAGCCGGGTCCGCTCCTGCGGATCCGCGCAGGCGTCGAGCAACGCCTCGAGCGTGACCATCTCTTTGCGAATCTGCATCTCGTCCGGCAGTACGCCCGCGTTCTTGAGCAGCAAGTAGGCGGATCGAAGATCCTCCGGGACGGTAGAGAGGTCTTCGAGCCGCAGCGGCCGGCCTTTGCCCGCCAGGTCGTCGAATTCGCCCCGCGCGATCGCGTCGCGAATGCGAGCCTCGGCGATTTTCTGGATCAAGCTCAACGTCCGTTGCACCAGGCGATCGCCTGTTCGAGGCGATCGTTACCCCAGAAGAGTTCCTCGCCAACGACGAAGGTCGGGGCGCCAAAGATGCCGAGGCGAACGGCCTCCTCGGTCTGGTGGCGCAAGCGCTCCTTGTTTTCCCGGCCTTGCGCCGATTCGAGGACCCGAGCCGCCGGCAACCCGAGCGACTCGACGACCGAGCCGACGACCGCGGGGTCGGAGATGTCGCGGTCATCGGCGAAGTTGGCCGCGAAGATCCGCCGCGCGAACTCCGCACGCCACGACACGGCTTCTGCGAGGCTCGCCACCCGGGCGGCGAGAAGGCCGCTTCGCGGGAACTGCGAGGGCCGACGCAGGCCGATCCCTTCGGCCGCGCAAAGGCGCTCCATGTCGCGCCACATGTATCGGCCTTTCACGGGATAGAGATTGAACGGCGAATCGTTCCACCCTTGGGCTTGAAAGATCGGCCCGAGCAAGAACGGCTTCCATTCCATCGTCACCCCGGCGGCATCAGCAACGCGCTCAACGCGGGACGCCGCAACGTAGGAGAAGGTGCTAGCGAACTCGAACCAAAAATGGAGACGCCGCATCTATGGCGTGTGATACTTGAGCCGACTGCGGTCGAGCAACTCGCGCACGGGATGTAGGAGCCAGGCGCGTCCTTTCTCCTCCGCCGGGGCCGACTCCCGGTCCCTCGCTCGCTCACCCTCCAGCCTCGCGAGCAGTCGCTCGATCTCCGCCGAGCCCTCGCCGAACGCGGCGCTGATGCGCTCGATGCCGTCCTCGACCGTGTGAGAGACCGGATCGCGCAGGCCACCGTAGAGCTTTTGGTAGCGCAGCTCGAGGTGCGCCACCGCCTGGCGGTAACGTTCCCTGGCGACGACCAGAGCGGCGTTCTGAGCGGCCACGATGGCGTGCCTCCTCGAAAGGCGCGCCCGCTCGACGCGGCTCTTGAGACCCCACCCCAACGCTAGCAGGCAGACGCCGAGGGCAAACTTCGCGACGTTGCGCCAACCCGCCATCGCGGCGAGCTCAGCCGAAATCGCGCTTCTCTCCGCATCGAGCTGTCGCTCACGTTCCTGCAGACTGGCCAGCGCCCGCTGCCGCTCCGCCGATTCTCGCTCCACGCGGTGCTTCTCCCCGAGGATACGTTCCCTTTCGGCACGGAGCTCCGCGGTCTCACGCGCGAATCCGTTCGGTACGCGGATGGTCTGGCCGATCTGGAGATAGTCCACCTCGGCGAGGTGGTTGATCGCCGTCAGATCTTGCACCGATACGTGAAAGGTATGCGCTACATCGCTGAGCGACTCTCCGGGCCGCACTGAATAGAGGAAGAACTCGTCGGCCGCGCCGGACGGCGGTACTTCAGCGATCGCTCGGGTGGCCGCGGCTCCCGGCAGCGTGAGCAGCCACAACGTGACCCAGAGGGCGAATCGTAGAGGCATGATGGAGTCTTCGTCGTCCCACTCCCCAACCCCTCAATCGCTCTTCGGTAGCAATGTACCCCTTCGAGGAACTGCTGCAATAGGGCTTTTCGACGTTTCCGCCTTGGGGGGACCGGTCGCGGGTCCGCGAGAATCGACCCTTAGTCGAGGAGATTTTCGGCCAGGCGGCGGCCGGCGAAGATTCCCCCTGCCGTACCGGCCACGCTGGCGAAATAGGCCGTCAAGAGGCCGACATGCATGCCGATCCTCCACCCGGCCCAGCCGCCCAGAACGGCGAACGCGATGGAGAGGAATCTCGTCACGTCAGAATCCGCACAAGCTCCCGCTGGGCCGGCGTATAGACCTTCGGGCCATCCTCTTCGAGCACGACGTCGATCTCCGAGCGCACCCCGAACTGCGGCAGATAGATGCCCGGCTCGATGGAGAAGCAGAGCCCCGGCACCAACGAGCGGGTGTCGTGGGTTTCGAGATCGTCCAGATTCGCGCCGTCTCCATGGTCTGCATGCGCGCCGATGTTGTGCCCGGTACGATGAACGAACGAATCGCCGAATCCGTGTCCGGCGATGAAGTCGCGCACCGCACGGTCCACCATCCAACCCTCCAGCGGCTCGCGGGCCGCGTGCTTACGGCGCACGGTCTCGAGACCGAGATCGCGCCCGCGCCGGACGATGTCGAAGACCTCGCCGATCGGCCCCGGCACCCGCTCGCCCGCATAGCCCATCCACGTCACGTCGGCGAACACGGCGGCCGCGTCGTCCTCCTTCGCCCAGAGGTCGATGAGCACGAGGGCGCCCGCCGCGCACGGCCGCGCCATCTCGGCGCGCGGCACGTAGTGAGGATCGCCCGAGTGGGAATCCACGGCCACGATCGGCGGGTGGTCGGTGATGAGCCCGTCGCGCGCGAAGCAGTCCATGATGCCCGCCTGCACCTCGGTCTCGAGCGCGGGGCGTCCGGCGCGGATGCGATCGGCGATGAAGCGGAATGCCTCGTCTTTCGCGCGGTCGATGGCGAGCGCGGCGCGGCGGTGGCTGTCGATCTGCCCGGCGCTCAAGCGGCAGAGGAAGTGCTGCACGAGGTCCGCCGACGACACCACCTGGACGCCGAAGGAGCGCACCAGCTCGACGGTCCCGGCGTCGACTCGCGAGAGATACGGAATCGACCCGAGCGAGCAGTATTCCATCGCCACGCGTCGGCGACCAGACAAGAGTTCACGCATGCGCTCGTGGAGCTCGCGGTACCCGGCGTAGGTCGCGATGTTCCCCGCTCGGCGCGGCATGCTTCCCGCTTCGATGCGATGCACGAGCAGCACGGGCTCGCCGTCGCGCGGCACCAGGTAAGCCCAGCGGCGAGTGAGCAAGTGTCCGGCAAGGTCGAGCGCGGCGACCGCGGTCGGGTTTTGGCCACGGAAGTCCCACAACAGCCAAGCGTCCAGGTCATGCTCGGCGAGCGCCTCCTGAATCTCCCGGACCGGCAGCTCGGCGCGCGAGGGCATCAGCGCTTCACGATCCGGCCGGTGCCGAGGTAGACGTATTCGAGGTCGAGCGTGGTGAGCGGCGAATCGGCGCGGCCTCGCCGGACCCATTCGACTTGGCCGACGAACAGCGTGTGGTCGCCGGCGGTACGCTCGTCGACGACGGCGCAATCGAAGCCGGCCAAGGCGTCGGCGAGCAGCGGAACGCCGCTCGGTGCATCGATGGTCGCGAACCGCGCGAGATTGTTCTCGGCCTTCGCCGCGGGCGAGTAAAAGAAGTCTTCGAGCGAGCGACCGCCCCGGCCGACGACGTTCAAGCCGAAGCGGCGCGCGGCACGGACCAATCCGTGCGAGAAGTGGCGCCGATCGATTGACGCCATGACGAGCGGCGGCTCCCCCGAAACCTGTGTGACCCACGACGAGGACATGCCGTGGCGGATCTCACCCTGGTGGACGGTGAGCACGTAGATGCCGTTGGTGATCTCCTTCAGCTCCTCGATGAGCGCCATTGCATTCCGCTAGCAAAATGAGACTGTGGTCTCGATGTCGGCCCCCATAGAGTACATCACTCGCATCCGAGAAAACTACGCTCGGCTGGGCTACAAGCCGTACACCTGGGTGGACAAGCGGAACGAGCCGCCGCCCTGGACACCGCTCGCCAAGCCGCTCGCCGAGTGCCGGCTCGGTCTCGTCGCGTCGGGCGGCATCTACGTGAGCGGCCAGGTGGCCTTTCACTGGCGCGACGACACCACGTTTCGCGAAGTGCCGACCGAAGTGCCGCCCGCGGACCTACGCGCCACCCATTTCGCCTACGACCTCACCGACGCGCGGCGAGATCCCAACGTGGTGTTTCCCATCGACACGCTGCGACGTCTCGTCGCCCAAGGTATCGTCGGCTCGCTCGCCCCGATCGCCTACACGTTCATGGGCGGCATCTACTCTACGCGCCGGGTGGCGGAGGAGCTGGCACCCCGACTCACCGAGCGCCTGCTCGCCGCTCGAGTCGACGCGGTGCTGCTCGTTCCCGTCTGACCCGTCTGCCATCAGTCCGTCGGACTGATCGCCAGAGCTCTCGAGGCAGCAGGCATTCCCACACTCTGCATGTCGAGCGCGCTCGACATCACTCGCCGCGTGAACCCGCCGCGCGCAGCGTTTCTCGACTATCCGCTCGGCCACACCACGGGGAAGCCGCACGAGCCGGAGCTGCAGCGAGCGATCCTCCTCGACGCACTCGACGCGTTTCACTCGCTCCGCGAACCGGGTTCGGTCAAGCTCTTGCCGTTTCGCTGGTCCGACGACGACACGTGGAAGCGTGTCGCGCTCGGTAGCGGTGACGATCGTCAGCCGCGGTACGACACGCCGCAGTATCAGGCCGAGGAGGATCGGCGCCGCGCCGAGGCGTGCGGAGCCTGCGTCATCTGACGATCGTCGGCCCGTCCTCGCGAGGAGCGCTGAGGTCGGCGAGCGGCGACGGCGGCTCTTCGACCTGCGTGCCGCCTTTGTACTCCGTCTTCATCCACACGTTGCCGTTGCGGTCCCACGCGGTGATCGGACCGTCCAGCATGCCGTTATGATAGCTGCCCGCCTCTTCCTTCTGGCCGTTGTCGTGCCACAGCACGTACTCGCCTTCCGGCTTGCCGTCGTGGAAGAGCGCCTGCTGGGATTGCTGCCCGTTCTCGTGCCACGCGCGATACCAGTCGTCGGGCTTGCCGCCGTGGAAGAGGATCTCCTGGCGCTTCTGGCCGTTGCGATGCCAGCTCACCCATAGGCCGTCGCGCACCCCCATCTTGTACTCCCCTTGTTGCTCCTTCTGGCCGTTGTCGTGCCAGACGGTATAGCGGCGATCGAGGGTGCCGTGCTCGAAGTAAGACTCGACCTCCTTCTGGCCGTTCACGTGCCAGCGGCTCCACATCCCCTGCTTGAAGCCGTCGACGAAGCTCCCCTGCTCCCACTTCTGGCCGTTGACGTGCCACGCCTCGAAGCTCACAGGCTTGCCGTTGTCCCACAGCGTGACGGCGTCGACCTTGCCGCTGGGATGCCAGCGGGTCCAGCTACCATCGCGCTTGCCGTCGCGAAACCGACCATACTCTCGCTTGCCGCCGGTTTCGTACAGCTCCACGTACGGACCATGGCGGATGTGCTCGCCGTGGTCGTCCATGCGCTCGCACCATTTCTCGGTGAACTTCTTGAGGCCGGGGGTTCCGCTGTCCGTCGAGACGATTTGGCTGGTGCCAAACGGGCAAGGAGTGGTCGCGTACTCGACGATTTCGTGAATGACACCCGAGTCCGACTTACAAGCCGTGGCCGTCGCCGCGACCGCCGAGAGCGCGAGCAACCGCCAGCGGGTGTAGCGGCGACGCCCGAAGTCATTCTCAAGCATCGGCTCCCTCTTGCGCGTCCACTGCACGCGCGATTCCATCGAAGAACTGCCACCACATGCCGAGCGACGTGTCGACCGCGCGCCGCACGCCCATTTGCACCGATTCCGTCGACGCGTGCTTGAGAACGATGTGGTCGCCGACGTCCGAATGCTCGGCGTCGGCAATCTCGTGTACATCCCAAAAGGCGACCGCCGCCCGCGGGATGCCGTAGTGACGCTCGAGCGCTCGCGCGAACGGGCCGAACGCGCCCGCGACCTGCCCCTCCGCGGCGAGGTTGATCGCCGCGACGCCCTCGAGGAACGGGAGGATCTTCGTCGAGTACTCGAACCACTGGACGAGCGCTGCGGTGGACGGCAGAGCCTGAGCGCCCACTACGTCGCGCCGATCCAGCCCGACGGAGGTGCAAAAGTCGAGGAACACCTCGGGATGCGGTTTGTTCACACCCGAGATGCGACCTGTCTCTTCCTCGTACAGCGATTCGGCGAGCCGGATGCGCTCGCCCGCGTCGAGGCAGCGAGAATGGAGCGCCGACACCGCGCGCGGAAACTCGTACACCTGCAAGTAGAACTGCTTGGCGAAGATCTGCAGCGCGGGACGCGACACGGCTCCCTTCTCCACTCGATGCCAAAACGGATGGCCACCGAAGCTCCGTCGAGCCCGGACCTCGCGGGTGAGCTCGCTTGCGAACTCCTCGGTGGAAAGCGCCATGGCTACTCGGTAAGAATTAGATCACCTTTGCAGGCGAGTGTGAAACCGCGAAATTGGCCGATCGACGGCGACGTCCCGCTCGCTAAACCTGCGTGGACCCGAGAAGGTTCCCTCCCAGCCGTGGATGCCCAATCCGCTTGTCGCCGACCACGTTGACGAAAGAGGTCTTGCCGGAACGCAGCGCTCTTTCGAGCGAGCCCCGGATGTCACCCGGCTGCTTCACGTGCTCCGTGTAGCAACCCAGCACGGCGAACATCTGGTCGTAGCGGATCTCCTCCAGCATGTTGAACGGGTCCGTACGGCCCTTGAGGAGCGGCATTTCCTCGAAGCCCGGCCCCCAGGAGCTGTTGTTCCAGAGCACGGTGTGAATCGGCAGGCCGTAGCGGACTGCGGTTTCGATGTCGAACCCGCCGATGCCGAGCCCGCCGTCGCCGATCACCAGCACGACCTGCTTTCCCGGACGCGCCAGCTGCGCCCCAATCGCCATCCCGACGCCGTGGCCGACCGGCGCGAGCGGTCCCGCGTCCACGACCTGCCCCGGGAAGCGCGCGCGGAACCACTGTGTCATCCACCCCGACAGGGTGAAGCTGTCGATGATGACCGTGGCGTCGCGGTCGAGCACCCCACAAAGCTCGCGGCAGAGCCGGTCGGGATGAATCGGCGTCTGATCGTGCGTCTTCTTCTCGGTCTCGTCGATCGTGCGCTCGTAATTGGCGCACACCTCGCCGATCTCGCGGAGCCACTTCGAATCGGCGGGCTTCTTGGCCGTGATGCCGAGCCGTTTGGCGGCGTCGATGAGCTGGCGAAGCACGAGCTTGGGGTCGCCGACGACAGCGATCTCCGCCGGAACGTGAAGCCCGATGCGATTCGGCGTAGCATCGACTTGGATGTAACGCGCTTTGTCGCTCCACGTCGGTGGTTCCCCGAACTTCTCTCCGCTCCAGAAGCGGAAGCCGATCGCCAGGACCACGTCGGCGCGGCCGGTGAACGGCTTCTTCCACACGCCGCGGATCGCCAAGGGATGATCCTCGGGGACCGCGCCCTGCCCGGTTCGGCGAGCGTACACCGGAATCCCGGTGAGCTCGGCGAGCTCGCGGAGCTCGGCGGCGGCGCCGGACCAGAAGATGCCGTCACCGGCGGCGATCAGCGGACGGTCCGCCGACTCGAGGAGCTCGATCGTACGCTCGATCTTTGCTGGGTCGCCAGCGGCGCGTAGCTCGTCAGGAGAGAATACCTTGGCTCCACGGCGTTGTTCGGAGGCGTCGCGGCTCTCGTAGAGGATGTTGGTCGGGATCTCGAGCAGCGACGGTCCCTGCGGCGGCACCGTCGCCTCACGAAACGCCTGGCGAAGATCCACCTCGATCGTCGACCAATCGAGTACCCGCTTGGCGAACTTCGAGAACGTGCGACAGACCTCGGAGCCGTACGCTTCCTGGAAGGAGCCGATCTGGTCTTCCGTCGTCGGATGCTGGCCGGCGATGCAGACGACCGCGCTTCCCGCCAGACCGGCGCCGCAGAGGCCGGTGACGGCGTTGGTCAAACCGCAACCGGCGGTGACGCAGCACACGCCCGGCATGCCGCTCGTGCGAGCATACGCGTCGGCTGCGTAGGCGCAGGCTTGCTCGTGGCGCATGTGGATCAGCTTGATGCCGTGCTCGCGCAGCGTGGCGAGAATCGGAAACGTGTGGCCGCCGTTGATCGCGAACAGGTACTTCACCTTCTGCGACTCGAGCACGCGCGAAACGAGCTCGCCGCCGTCCACGCGGCTCGACTCCGTTCGGCGAGCCGCCGATCCTTCGGTCTCGTACAACGATTGATTCGCTTTCTTACCCGTCGGCATGATGGACTCCTCGCGTCTGACCGCCTTAGCCTGCGGTCGATCCACGGAAAAGGGGAACGCTCATGACCTACGAGGAATATCAACATCTCCAGTTCGATTTGAAGCCCAACGGCGTCCTGCTCGTCACCTTGAACCGTCCGGACGTGCTGAACGCGACCAACGCTCGCCTCCACTGGGAGCTGACACAGATCTGGAAGACCGTCGACGACGACGCGAAGGTCAAGGTCGTGCTCGTCACCGGCGCCGGCAAGGCATTCTCCGCGGGCGGCGACCTGGAGATGGTCGAGAACATGGCGGGTAACCCCACCGCGATCGCCCAGGCCATGCGCGAGGCCGGCGACATCGTCTACAACATGATTAACCTCGAAAAACCGATCGTTTCCGCCATCAATGGGGTCGCCGTAGGGGCGGGGCTGGCGGTCGCGCTGATGGCTGACGTCAGCATCATGTCGGAGACCGCTCGCATCACCGACGGGCACCTCCGCCTCGGCGTCGGCGCAGGCGATCACGCGGCGATCATCTGGCCGATCCTCTGCGGCATGGCGAAAGCCAAGTACTACCTGCTCACGGCGGACTTCATCGATGGCAAGGAGGCCGAGCGCATCGGGTTGGTGAGCCTCTGCGCGCCCGCCGACAAGCTCCTAGACAAGGCCTGGGAGGTCGCCAACAAGCTCGCCGCTGGACCGCAGCACGCGCAGCGCTGGACGAAGCGTGCGCTCAACAATTGGCTGCGCGTGGCGAGCCCGATCTTCGATGCCTCGCTGGCCTTCGAGATGCTGAACTTCCTGCAGGCCGACGTGCGCGAAGGAGTCGCTGGCATCAAGGAGAAGCGACCACCGAAGTTCCCGTCGGCCCAATGAGGGGCTGAGTCCGATCGACCAGGCTCGCCGTGCTCGATCCCCTGGAACGGCCGGCGCACTTTGAGCCGGCCGCGAGGCACAAGGAAACGACGTCAATGCCCTAGAGCCGGCGGATCGGACGCTGGTCCCGGAGGTGTCATGCCGTCAGCCGGCACGAGACCTCGCCATGCGCCACCTCACGCCCCGCGCTCGTAAGCGCATCGATCTCCACGAAGACGATCGACTTTCCCCGCCGACGTACCCGCGCCTCGGCGATCACGTCCTCGTCGACGACCGCATCGAGAAAATGAACGTGCAAGTCGATGGTCGCGAGCCGGCGCGGACGCTCCGCGAATAGGGAGAACACCGCGCCAATCATGACCGAATCGATCGCCGAGGCGATGACGCCGCCGTGCACCACGCCGCCCCCCTGTAAGAGCTCGGGGCGATTGGGCAAGCGCACGCGCGCGTAGCCGAGCCGGATCTCTTCGAAACGAAGGCCCATCCAGCGCTGGAACGCCTCGGCCTCGAGAGTGGCGCCGATCTCCCTCGCGCGATCGGCTGCGATCGGCTCGAACGCGAGCGGGTTCAGTCGTACCCCACAGCGCGAGCGGGCGAGACCGCGTCAACCTCGTCCGGCTTTCTCGTCACTCGCCAGGCCAGGTAAGCGACGATCGACACGTTGGCTGCGAGCACTTCGATCTTCAGCATCGTGACCCGACGAAGGAGCTCGAAGACCTCGAACGGGATCAAGCCCGCGGTCGTGACGATCGTCAGGAATTCGGCCCAGCGCTTGTCGAAGAAAAGCCCGAACCCTTCGGTATAGAAGAGCATCGCGTAGAGGAAGCTGCCCACGCTCAGCAAGCGCAGTGTCTTTTCGTCGACGTCGACGACGTGAGTGACCAGCGTGTCGAGCAGGTGATCGTGGCGATCGGCGGCAAGGGTCGTCGCCCAGCTGGTGATGATCTTGGCGAAGTGGGGGTTCAGGAGCCCGAGCGCGCCGATGCCGGCGCCGACCAGCAGCGTCGCCTTCAGGAGCTTGAAGAAGGCGATCAGCCTGAGCCACAGGCCGCTCAGCCTTTGATCTCGTCGCGAAGCCGTAACATTGCTCTCGGGTGGCACGTCCAATCTCCGTGATTCTAGCGATATCAGTCCAGGAAAGGGCGAAAAAGCCATGGCGAAACCGCTGACTTCGCCGCGGGTCATGAGGATCCTCGCCGATCCGCGCTTGGCATGGGGAGCCGCCCTGCTGCTCGCCGCGTTGACGCTCCTCTGGCTTCCGGCCGATGGCGCCGAGGATCCGCTATCGGCGAATCGAGACGCCGGGACGGCACCCGCGATGAACGCGACTACATCCCACGCGCTGCGGTCGGCTCGATCCTGTAGATAACTCGCACCTCGCCCGGCTGGCGGAACGGGTACTTGTCCTGGCCGAGGTACTTTTTGGCCATGCGGTCGATGTGCTCATCGGCGCCCTGCTCGGTCACCTCGGTGACTCGTCCCCGGACCTCCAGATAGCGATACGGGTTGTCCGGGTCCATGATGGCGAGCGCCACGGACGCACCCGCCTTCATGTTTCTGTCTTTACGGCGGCCGCGGGCGCTGTTCACGATCACGCGCTTGCCGTCGTAGTCCACCCATACCGGCGTCACTTGCGGCGTGCCATTAGGCATCATCGTGGCGAGGCTGCCGAACGCCTTCTTCTGGAAGAGATCGAGAAACTGAGAGGGAATCGAAGCGCTCATGAGAGTCCTCCTGCTCGCAAGCTTTGGGTGATTCTGTCAGAACCGACGTCAATGAAAAGTCCCGAGACCTACTACCGCGACCACTGGGTAACGATCGAGCCGGAACGGCTCGACGCGTACGACGAAATGTTCCGCTGGCGCCCAGAGATGGACGCGCTGATCGCGCCCGCCGAGATCGCCGCAGGTCAATCGGTCCTCGACTACGGTTGCGGCCCGGGTTGGCTGGCGATCGAGCTTGCACGCCGGGTGGGGCCGAGCGGTCGCGTCCACGCCGCCGACGTCAATCAGGATTTTCTCTCGCGGGCCACGGCGCACGTCGCTACCGAGGGGATGCGCGAGCGTGTGACCTTTCATCACATCCGCGGCGAATCGATTCCGCTCGCCGATCGCGGGCTCGATCGTGTCGTCACAAAGAACGTCTTGGAGTACGTCACCGATCTGCACGCGACCCTGGTCGAAATGCGTCGCGTCCTCAAGCCGGGCGGCCGATTGCACGTCGTCGACAGCGATTGGGGGATGCTCGCGGTCGAGCCGCTCGGTGCGGAGGCGATCGGCGAGCTGTTCGCGGCTGCGAGCATCGCCTACCGCACGCCGCTGATCGGCCGCAAGCTCCATGGCGCCATGAGGGCCAGCGGCTTCGTGGACGTGAAGGTCCAAATCCTCGCAAGCCCCGACACCCGCGGCCACTTTTCCCCGATCGTCTCCAACATGGCGAGCTACGCGCGCACCTCTGGCCGGATGGACGCGGCTAAGATCGACCGGCTTCTCGATGCGCTGAAGCGCTCGCTCCAAGACGGCACCTATCTGCTCGTGCTGCCCCAGTTCCTCGTCACGGGAACCGCCTGATTCCTCTGTGTCGACGGGCACTTGCCCTACGGCGCAACCCGGTCTTACCGCGGGCTGTTCAAGGCCTGACTCGACGCATCATGCAGTCGGGCGACCAGACGTCCAACGCACAGGAGGATTTCATGAAGAGGCTCTACGGAATTGGCGCGAGCGGGTTGGCTGTGGCAGTGATGCTCTTGGCATCGCAGCCGCTCCTCGCCGCCGACACGAGCGGAAAGCCGCGCGCCGACACCGGCGTGGAAGCCGACACGACGGCGCAAGGCTCGGCCGACACCAACGCGACCGGCGCGTCGCCGACAGACGAAGGCGCTCACAAACAGGGACGGCACCATCATCGAATGCACCACTCGCAGCACGCGAAGAGCGGCAATCCGTCTTCGACGGGCGCGGGTGAGAGCACTGGGTCCAGCGGGGGAGCCGACGAGACGGGCGACACCCCGAAGTAGCTCCGACTCGATCCGAAACGAGGGGAGCGGTCGTTGCGCCCGCTCCCCTTTTCATTTGCGCCACGTGTGACACGATTCACACGAGGAGGAGACCATGGCGCAAGCGGTCATTCATCGAGTGGCGTTCATAGGCCTCGGTAAAATGGGATCGGCCATGGCGGCGAACCTCCTCGAGGCCGGTTTCGAGCTCACCGTCTACAACCGTACCGCCGCGAAGGCAGAGCCTCTTGCGGCACGAGGAGCCCGTGTGGCTCGGTCGCCGCGCCAAGCAGCGGCGGAGGCCGACGTCGTCGTGACGAATCTGATGGATGATGCGTCCGTGCGCACGGTGGTCGACGGCGCGGAGGGCTTGCTCGCCGGGCTGCGTCCTGGAGGTGTGCACGTCGGTACCACCACGAATTCCCCCGCGCTCGCGACGGAGCTCGCGCGCTCACACCAAGCGCGCGGGTGCTACTATCTCGCCGCGCCGGTGCTCGGCCGGCCGGACGCCGCCGCCGCAGGCAAGCTCATCACCCTCGCGGCCGGACCTCCGGAAGCCTCCGAGCGCTGCAGGCCTCTTCTGGAAAGCTGGAGCGCCGCGGTCACCGATTTCGGCACCGAGCCGGCGATCGCCAACAGCGCGAAGCTCTGCCTCAACTACTTCGTGGTGTCACTGATCGACGTGATCGGCGAGGTGCTCGCCCTGGCCGACAAGAGCGGCGTGGCCGTCGAGAAGCTAAACGGCTTCTTCCAGATGATGCTCGCCCATCCCGGCCTCAAAGCCTATGCCGCGCGGATTGCGGACCGCGATTTTCAAGACGTCGGCTTTGAGCTTGCTGGCGGGCTCAAGGACGGAAACCTCATCCTGGATGCCGCGCGGGCCGTGGGCGTGCCCGTCGGCCATGCCGAGGTCGTATGCGAGAAGTTTCGCGAAGCGGTCCGCAGAGGGATGGGGGACCGGGATTGGGCCGCGGTCACCGAGATCACGCGGCTTCGGGCGGATCGCGCGATTCCGTGAGACCGGAGAATCGAATCCCGTCCACGTAGTGTGCTCGAGTCCGAATCAGCGCGGCGGGCGTGCTTAGGCGTCGGCAATCCCCGAAACCGAGGGTTGGCAGGCCTGGCTCGCTGAGGCCACCGGAGAGCTGAGCAGCAAACAATTCTTCGCACTCCGAACGGAATCCGCTGCATACAGAAGCTTGCACCCAAGCGAATGCTCCTCCCCCGCACCGAGCGATAAACGGTTGAAATCAAACGATGATGACCCTCTCCACGCGGGCGGTTATCACTGGCACCAACCCTGCTTCAGATTCGAGAACTTGATTGCTTAACGAGTTTGAAACATCCCGAAGTATCGCCAAGCGTAGTAACGAAGTAGTCGAGTCTAGCCCGCAGATCGAAGGCGGCAGCGAAGAGGTTAAGGACCATGGCTGCAACAGCCGAGAAGCTCCTCCCAGAAGACACGGTTGCCAGTCTCTTCGGCCCGGCAGTCGTCCTGCCGTCACAGTTCACGGAGCAGATGGGCGCGAAGCAGTCGGATCGTGGCGAAAAGCGCCTTATGCTCGCCGTCCTGGAAGAGGCGGTGGCAACGTTTCAGCGAAACGTCGACGCCAAGACCCGCCACGGGCAGCGCGTCTTCAGCGAGGCCGAGGATTGGATCCGCTCCGAAAACACCGCTTGGCCGTTCGCGTTCGAGAACATCTGCCATGCTTTCGAGATCGAGCCGGAATTTCTCCGCCGTGGATTGGAGGCGTGGAAGACCAAGCAGCTGAAGGCCGCCTCGAGCGGGGCGCGCGTTTATCGCTTCCCCTTCCGTCGGGTCAACGGTCGGCGCTCGTCGATCTCGCTGCGTTCGCAGGGCCTGCGAGCGGCTAGCTGAGAGGTCACACGCCGTTTCGGCGGGAATCGAGTTCGCACGCGGTCCCCGAATCCTGTAGGCTACCGCGCCGCAGGGGGGACTCGACGTGGGAGCGGTGACCCGCAACAAAGAGATCCGTCAGCGCCGGACGCGGCGAGCGCAGCGGCGCAAGCGACGAATGCGGCAGCTCCGCCAAGCTCTGCAGAAGGGCCGCACGCACCAGGAGCGCGTGCGGATCGCGGAAGAGCTCCGGGAAAAATCGAAGAGCGCGGCCGGCTGAAGCGCGAGCCTTAGCGGCGGCTCGTGACGCGAAGCAGCGGCGTGCCTCGAGCAGCGCGCAGCGACGCGTAGGGAGCGCGTTGGGGCGCAGCGCCCGGGGACGAGTGACGTGCCCCCGCGAGACTGAAGCAGCGCACCTGAAACCGTAGCGTCGCGCCGAAGCACCGACCCCACAGCGCCGCCTTCTGTTCCACCGCCCACAACTCGAGCGTGGGGTCCTCGTCACGCGAGGCAATTTCGAGGATCGGACCCTGCGGCGCATCGACGACGCGCACCGCTACGATTCGCCCTCGATGGCTGTGGTCGAGCGCGTCGGCGATCCTCAAAATCGCGGTGAGTTGAAGGATCCGTCGGCGGTCCCGGGGCACGAACTCCGCCAGCTCGGGATGAGAGAGCTTCGGAGGCCGCCCGGTGTGAAAGCGCGCCATCGTGGCGATCCACTTCGCCTCCTCGCGGTCGAATCCGGCGAGCGCCGCATGAAGAATCAGGTAGCGCGAATGGTGATGATGCTTCGAGCGGTTGATCGATGCGCCGACGTCGTGTAGCAACGCCGCGCTCTCCAGTAGCTCGCGACCCAGCGACCCGAGGCCGTGGACCGGCTTCATCCCGTCGAAGATCGCCCGGGAGAGGCGGGCCACATGGGCGCCGCGCCGGATCAGGATCGAGGGCCGCCGCGAGACCGATCACAGCGCGGCGGCGAACCTCTTCCATGTTCCACCTCGCCAGGCCGTCGGCGGAGCCGTGGCGAACCGCCTCCGAGGACTGCGGATAGCGAAGCGTAGAAGCCACTACGGCTTCAATAGCGCGCGCGTGGTTACCGGACCGTTAGTTGCGCGCTATCAGCCGATGAATTCTCCAAGGGCGAGGGTGCCGTGGAGCTGGCGACCGTCCCGGAGAGGGACGCAGGCTTCGCCGCCGGGGCGGGACGCCTCACCCGCTTCGCGGCTGGCTGCGCCGCCCGCTCGCCCGCGATCGCGGCCGGGGCCGTTGCCGCCTTCCTCCTTCTGCGCGCCTTCTTCTCGGCCTTGGTCAGGATCCTAGCCGCGCTCTCGGCTTTGCTGGCCGCTCGGCGCGCGTCGCGCTTGGTTTGCTTGGCGCGCTTCTTGGCCTTCTTGAGATCCAGCTTCGCCTTGCGCAACCGCTCTCGGACCTGCTCCAGCGCCTTGCCCGCCGCCGAGGATCGAGTCTTCGCCTCCTCGGCGGTCGTCGCCGCCAGCTTCGCTTTTTGCTGCAGCTTGCTGAGCTTCATCTCCTCACCTTCGTTTGGGATCGACCGCGGACCTCGCCGACTCCGAGCAAACCGCAGAGGCGCACCCTAGCGCGGATGAAAGCGCTCGATCAACCTCAAGCGGGTGCGCGACCCAGACCATCAGGGCGCCGGCCAGAAGCACCAGGGAGAGCGGCGCGCGACCAAGCCGCCGATCCGTCTCCCCCCGACGCCGAAAGCGATCCCGACCTTGACGGCCATGTTAACGGCGACCGCAGTCAGCACCGTGGCGACCGCCGTCGAGGCCGCTACTGCTCCCTGAATTCGACAGACCGGCGACCGGGAGGGCGATCGCATCAACGTCCGCAAGCCCGGCCATCGCGCCGCCAGGTTAGAGGCCGGTCGATCCGATCCAGGCGCTCAAAGCGCGTGATCCGACCATCACGCAGGCGAGAAACGCGCCAAACTTGATCGCCGTGGCGAGGTCGAGCGGATTTCGCAGCTCCGCCTCGTGCTGCTGGGGCGGCGGCTCGGTGCCGCGGCGATGATCGGCTACGCCAGAGGCCGCGACGATCTCTACGCCGAGCGCGAGCGCGGCGAGCACTAGCCATTGATCGACCGCGATCAGCACGGTGACCGCGCCGAGCAGGGCGACCAGCCCGAACGTGCGAAATCCGGCGATGTGCTCGCCGTTTCGGAACTTGTCGCGCTGCTCCCAGCCGCGCTCCAAGCGGATCAGCAGGCCGATGGCGAGCGCGACCCCGAGGCTGAGTCAGTGAATCCGAGAGCCGGGCTCATTCTTGGAGTTGCTTATCCCAGCCGGAAGAACCCGAGCAAAATCTCGAGCGCGATCAGTACGACGATTGCGACCTCCAGGACGAGCATGCGCCGATCGCGTGCGACGTCGAGGACCAGCACCAGCGCCTCCTGGATGCTTTGCAGCTTGCGCTCCAGAGCGGCAAAGCGGTCGCCGAGATCGAACTCCGCGCGCAAGTCGTCGTAGATCCGGTCCATCGCCGGATCGTCCCAGGCGGCATCCGGCTTGTCGAGCAGATGAAGGACGGAAAGCACCTCCGCTCGCGTCGAGATGCCCTCGCCGATGAAGCGGTGGAGCGGTCGCACGCGATAGGGGACAGTGCCGCGGCGCTCGAGCAAGTCGACGAGGTTGCCGGTGCGGTGAAAGAGATCGTCGACGATGCGCTCGTAGTACTCCATCGCCGCGCTTTGCGCGACGGTGAGCGCGACGATGCTCGAGCGCTCGGCCGTGAGTTGATCGATGCGCAGCATGCCGTTCACGATGCCGGTCTCGGCTGCCGGGTCTTCGAGAACCGAGTAGTCCTCGCGCACGACCTTCGTCGTCAGCTTGGGAATGGCGCGCCGTAGTCGGACGAGCTCTGCCTCGCGCCGGTCGACCGGCACCGCGCGGGTGACGACTGCGCCGAACGGGAACACGTACATTTCACCCGTGGCGCCGTCTTGCGAAATCGGCACCCGGAGCTCGTGCGCCGTGGCCCGCGCCTCCGGGAAGGCGGCGGCAACCTGGCGGAGTGATAGGTTTTCCTCGAAGGCGACCGCGTAGAATCGGTGCACGCGCGTGCCCGCCTGCGGCTCCATGGACGGGAGCTTAGCAGACATCGAACCTAGTGAATCCGTCACTCTGTGACTGCTGCGTGATCGCGCAGTTACGCTACCCCCGCCCCGGGGGCAGCATCGGGCTGTTGTGAAATGGGTTGGGAAATTTTCGCGATTCGCTCAACCGCTTCGGCCTTGTGCGCGGGGCTGAGGTGCGAGTAGCGCTCGACGAGATGAAGCGTCTTCCAGCCGCCGAGCTCCTGGATCGTCCGTAGGTCGACTCCTGCCATCGCCAACCGTGAAGCAACCGATCCCGGCTTCGCCTCGGAGGATCTTGCCACGCTCGACGCTGGCGATCTCCTTTGCGACAGTCCGGTTAATGTTGCTCCCGATCCGCACGACGTGGCGATCGCCTCGATGCACGAAGTCGAGCCACCAGGTGCGACCGCGGAGATAGATTCCGTCTCCTCGTCTGGAGAGCTACCTTTCCTCGTTCTTCTCGCGGATCTTAACGGCCGTTCGTCGTCACCGGAGTTCCACGTTCATCGCTTCCCGCCGCGGATCAGCCGGAGCCGCGGACGACCGTTCGAGCGCGGAGGCTCCTGCGTCTCGGTCCGCTGTACGAGCCTTTCGTCATCGTCGCCTCCGCCTTCACGAGCGGCTCGACTTCGATCGGCGCGGCCGCGGTCGCCGGCGATCGGGGGATCTCGAGAAGACCAGCTTGGCGAAGGCGCTTTGGACGACGTGCGTCAGCTTGACGCCTTGCTGCTCGGCCGACGCACGCGCAGCGCGGAGTAGCTCAGCGTCGAGTCTGAGTGTGAAGTTCTCTGTCTGCCGCGCCATCTTCTTCCGACCTGCTCCTTTTCGAGCTCCACCGTGCGGCGACACCTTGGCACCTCCACTTGAAAAATGCAAATGCAGATTTCAACTCATGGCAACGGCATGAACCCTACCAGCCCCCCAAGGCCACGCGAGCGATCTTGCTCATGCGGCCCTCCGTTGACGCGACGAGACCCACGGCGCGATGATTTGCCTCGGCGAAGGAGGAGACGATCATGGCTGAAACGAACGAACAGCTCGTCAACACGCTCACCCTCGCAGCAGCGACCATCCTAGGTAGCTTGATTCAAGCCAAGTTGACGGCGCAGCATGACCTCGCCGACGCGATCGAAAGGGCTTCGCAGGCCGCGTTGCAACTCCGAGAAAAGATCCAGCAAACCCTGTAGGCTTCGTTTTTTTCCACCCCATCTTGCGGAGCCTAAGCATCTCGGTGTCGGTTGGGCGCCCTCGAGGCCCTCCGCGACCCGCATCTCTTCGGCCGGCAGCGCTTGCTACTTCGCTCGATCATCCACTCTTTTCGGCCGCTCGGCATCGCAGCGCTTCCGTCAGGGACGGAGTCGTTGCCACGCATTCGCGCTTGCCATGCGCGAGTGCCCGAGCGCGCCGGTGTGCGGATTGCTTTCCGGGCGGCATGCCCAAGGCTCTTGGGAGGTCGAAGTCCTTTCACACGGTCGGCGTGGCGCTCGCGGTCGCATGGCTCACGGTCGCCGTGAGGTTCGTTCTGCGAGTCGGCTTCGTTCCCGGCCGGCCGCAGCCTCCCAGATCCCTCCGGCGAAGGCTGGCATCGCCTGCAAGAGGTGCTGGAAGCTCTGCGTGCTCATGAACAGAACCTCGGCATCGGCCGAGACGACGGTGATGCTGGCCTCGCGAGTCGCGCCTTCCAGCAGGCCCATTTCACCGAAAACGTCGCCCTCGCTCAGTTCGCTGGTAAACCGGCCCTCGGTCCCGACCGCGAGGTGGCCCGACATGAGGACGTAGAACCCGTCGGCCTTGTCCTTCTCGACGAAGACGCGATGGCCTTGCTTGAAC
>JBEVNX010000108.1:0-7212 GCA_040507895.1 Binatia bacterium
ATCCTGCCGGGATGGCCGTCGATCCGGCGAGCGGGGCGATCTTTGTCCTCGATGCGAGCGGACCGCGGATCGCGCGCCTCGAGCCCGGCTCGGACGGCGGCTTCGCCGACGCCGACGTCTCGTCGATCGACCTCGCCCCGAGCGGGGCGACGAACGTGCGCGGCATCGCCTTCGATCCTTCGAGCGGTCATCTTCACGTCCATGCTCAGGGCGGAAAGCTCTACGAGCTGACGACGGGCGGGCAGACGGTCGCCGTGCGCGACTTGTCCGGAATCGCGCTCGGCACTCCCCAGGCGATGGTCTTTGCGCCGAGCGGCGATCTGACCGACGCTTCCGACGAGCTCAGCATCTACGTGGCGGACAGCGGCGGATCGCGCCAGGCTCTCGGCCAGATCGTGGAACTTTCGCTGTCCGCGGCCGTCGCTCCCGCGGCAAGCTCGTTCAGCTCGTCGCTTGTCCACACGGTCGACACCGCGGCGTGGGACAAGCCGAGCCCTGACCCATCGGGCCTGGCATATCTCTCTGGGAAGAACCGGATCATGGTCACCGACGGAGAGGTAGAGGAGACGGTCGGCGGCATCACCCATTTCGAGGGTGCGAACGTCTGGGAGATGACGTTCGGCGGCAACGTCATCCGCACGGCGAACATCTCCAAGGTTCAGCCCACTGTCGTTCCCATGAGTAACGAACCGACCGGGGTCGCTTATGACCCCGCCCAGGACCTCTACTACTTCTCGGACGACGGTCAGAAGGCGATCTTCCGCCTCAATCCAGGCGCGGATGACGTCGTCGGCACTGCCGACGACAGCTGGAACTCCTTCGGCGTGAACGTCTTCGGCGACGGCGATCCGGAGGGGATCGCATACGACACGGCGCACGACCGCATCTTCGTCGCCGACGGGGTCAACGCCGAGGTCTACCAGTACACGACGACGGGCAGCCTTGTCGGCCACTTCGACGTGGCGTCGTTCGGCGTCCAGGACCCCGAGTCCGTCGAATACAACCCTGTCTCCGGCACCCTCTTCGTCCTGAGCAACCGACCGAGCGGACCGATAGTCGTCGAGACTTCCATCACCGGTACGCTCGTCCAGACGATCAACGTTGCGGCTGCAGGAGCACGCAAGCCGGCGGGCCTCGCCTACGCACCCGCGAGCGACGGATCTGGGGCATTTCGTTTCTACATCGCGGATCGGGGAGTCGACAACAACAGCAACCCCAACGAGAACGACGGCAAGATCTACGAGATGACGGCACCCCAGACGGGGCCACCCAACCAGGATCCGACGATCACGTCGGACGGCGGCGGGGCGACGGCCTCGAAGTCGGTGCCCGAAAACCAGACCGCCGTCACCGACGTCGACGCGACCGATCCGGACAGCGATCCGCTCACCTACTCCCTCGCGGGCGGAGCCGATGCCTCCGACTTCACGATCAACCAGACGAGCGGCGTCCTCAGCTTCGCCACCCCGCCCGACTTCGAGGCGCCCGGCGACGCGAACACCGACAACGTCTACGAGGTCACGGTCGCCGTCTCCGACGGCCGCGGCGGCAGCGACTCGCAGCAGATCTCCGTCACCGTCACGAACGTGGACGACACGAGTTCTTCGGCGTTCACGTTCTCACTGCGCGCCGCAGCGACCGTCGGCGGAGTCTCCGTTGCGAACGAGGACATCGTCTCCTACGACGGCGCCGGGCATTTCTCACTGGCGTTCGACGGCTCGGACGTGGGGCTGGCGGGCTACCGTATCGACGCGTTCGCGTGGCTCGATTCGGACTCGCTGCTCCTCTCCGTCGACGCCGACCTGGCCAACATCCTGCCCGGAATGACGGGGCCAATCGACGACTCTGACGTCGTCCGCTTCGACGCGAGCTCGCTCGGGGCGACGACCGCGGGCACGTTCTCCATGTACTTCGACGGCTCGGATGTCGGCCTGACACAGTCGGCGGCCGACGTGGACGCCTTCGAGCTCTTGTCCGATGGGCGGATCGTGATCTCCACGACGGGTACGGTCTCGGTCTCGAGTCCCTCGGCCAGGGACGAGGATCGTCTCGCCTTCCCGCCGAGCATGCTCGGCCAGACCACCGCGGGGACGTTCGCGCTCTACTTCGACGGCAGCGATGTGGGACTCGGAGATAGCCCTGAGGACATCGACGCGGTGAGCGTGGACGCCTCAGGAAGGCTCTTCTTGTCAACCGCGGACGCCTTCGCCGTTCCCGGTTTGAGCGGGGCGGACGAGGATGTCTTCGTCTTCAACCCGACCCAGCTCGGACCGACAACCGCCGGCGCATACTTGCCGTCTCTCTTCTTCGACGGTTCGAGCTTCGGTCTCGCAGCGAACGACGTCTTCGGCATCGACGTGCCCTGAGGGCCGGTTGCGGCAGCGCGGTGACCGGCTTAGAGAGTTGACGGGTCCGAGGCTCCTCCACATCAAGGGCTCGTCGCCCTTTGGGGGCGACTGCGTTCTCATGTTGGAGCTCGGGCGAGCGGCTCAGGAGCGTGGCTTCGAGGTGGACGTCCTCGCGATCGACCCGCACTTCCAGGCGTCGATTCGAGGCGCAGGCCTGGGATTGGTCGACCTCGACGTGATCCGGCGCGAGATCAGGCCTGTCTGGGATGCACGGGGCCTCATGCGTCTCACGTCGTTCCTCTCGCGATCCGGGTACTCGATCGTGCACACTCACACGACAAAGCCGGGCATTGTCGGCACGCTCGCAGCACGACTAGGCGGCGTTCCGTCAGTCATGCACACGGTTCACCTCTTTCCTTTCCACGAAGAGACAGGGAGGGCCACCGCCACGGCGTACGTGACGATCGAGAGACTCGCAGCACGCTGGTGCGACCGCCTCGTGACGGTGGGCGATTTTCAGCGACAGTGGGCTCTGGACAGGGGTATCGGCAGGCCGGAACAGGTCGTCTCCATCCCCAACGGAGTTTTGGACGAGCGAGCCTCGGCTTCACGGGCTCGGGCTGAGATCCGTGCGGAGCTCGGCATCGGGGATGACGCCTTCATGGTCCTCTCTACCGGTCGGCTTGCACCCCAGAAGGGCCTCGAGCACCTGATTCGAGCCGCCGCGCTGCTCCGCTCGGAACTGCCTGCGCTGAGGGTGGTGCTGGCCGGCGACGGCCCTCTGCGTGGGGAGCTCACCCGACTCGTGTCCGCCCTTGGCTTGGAGGACGTCGTGCGGATCCTGGGGTTCCGAGCGAATGTCGGAGAACTGCTCGCCGCCTGCGATCTTGTGGCCCTTCCATCGCTTTGGGAAGGCCTCTCGATCTCGCTCCTCGAGGCGATGGCCGCCGAGAAGCCGGTGGTGACGACGTCGATCGAGAGCAATCGCGAGGTGACGAACGACGGCGAGGCCGCTCTGCTCGTTCCTCCCAAGCACCCGGCGAGCTTGGCGGCGGCGATCCGCACACTGGCTATTGACGAGGCCCGGCGAATTCGACTCGCGAGACGGGGCAGAGAAGTCCAGCGCGAGCGCTACACGATGCAACGCATGCTCGACGCTTACTTGTCCGAATACGACCGGCTGCTCGAGAAAGCAGGTTCTCGGGCGCCGAGGCGCCGGCTGGCCGTGGGGCACGCCCCGTGAGCGGCGCGGTGGCCCCCGAAGCAGAGGCCTTCGCGGCCAGCCCTGGGCTCTCGACCAATCGCCCGCTCCAGCTCAGCATCCGCCTCGGGAGACGGCTCGAGGAAACGGGCATACCGTATTGCCACTGGAAGAGCAATACCGCGATCGACCGTTCCATCTCTGGTGAGAACGACATCGATCTCCTCGTCGCGGCGGCTCACATTCGCCGGTTCACGGAGCTTCTCTCGGGGCTCGGCTTCGTGAGGGCTTCCCGGCCGGGCCAAGAGGTTCCGGGCATCGAGAGCTTCTACGGATTCGACGCCGAGGCCGACCGGCTCGTGCATGTCCATGCCCACTACAAGCTCGTCGTCGGAGACGATCGGACGAAGAACTACCGGCTGCCGATTGAGGAGTCATACATACGGTCGGCGCGTCCCGAGACGGTTTTCAGGCTCCCGGCCGCGGAATTCGAATACGTCGCCCTCGTCATTCGCCTGGCCCTCAAGTACTGCACCTGGGACGAGATCTGCTGGCGTGCGCTCCGGGGGCGGCGCGCCAGACCGAAGGACAGCGAGCGCGTCGAGCTCGAAGACCTGGCCGCGCGTGCAGACGCCGGGCGCGTGCAGTCCGTTCTCGAAGAGTGCCTGCCCAGTCTCGAACCTCGGCTGTTTTCGGATTGCCTGGAGGCACTGAGCGCGGAGGCATCCGTCGGATCGAGGGTGATGGCCGCCCGCAGACTCGAGATCGCGCTCCAGCCGTACGCACGTCGGTCACGTCGCGTCGACCGTGGGCTCCGGATCGGGCGCCGAATCAGTCTTGCGCTGAATAGGCGGAGGCGCGGCGCCTCGCGCAGCCGGCCCGTAGGAGGCGGCTCCATCATCGGGATCATGGGAGGTGACGGAGCCGGCAAGTCGACCGCGCTGGCCGTCCTCGAGAGTTGGTTGGGCTCCGAGTTCGACGTGCGCCTGGTACATCTCGGACGGCCACCGTGGTCGGCGACGACGTACGCGCTCAGAGCCGGGCTCAAAGGAGCGGACATGGTCACCCGCCTTCTCGCACGCGTGATCCCGGTGGCTCCCGTCCAGCGAATGTCACGTCGGGTCTCGGCGTTTCGGCCGCTCGTGTGGCTCGTCTGCGTCGCGCGCGATCGGAGTCTCGTCTACCGCCGAGCGCACCGGTTCGCGCTGGGCGGCGGTGTCGTTCTCTGCGATCGGTATCCGCATCCGCAGCTTATTTCCATGGATGTTCCGCGCATCCCGACGATGCCCGGCGGCAACTCGGAGACTCGGATCGTGAAGAAGATGGTGGTCCTCGAGGAGCGTTATCACCGCACGATCCTTCCCCCCGACCTCCTCGTCGTGCTCAGGGTCGATCCCAAGATCGCCGCTGCGCGAAAGACGGACGAGAGTCCCGAAAGCGTCCAAAGGCGCGGGGCCGAGATCTGGAACGTCGACTGGGCAGGTCTCGGAGTCGACGTGGTGGACGCGAGCCAGCCCCGGGAGGCGGTGGCGCGCGAGTTGAAGGCGCTCGTCTGGTCGGCCTTGGGCTAGAAGGAAGGCCGATGGATTGTCAGAAGATCGAAATCGTCGGGGTGGCCGGCACCGGCAAATCGACACTCGCCCGAACACTCGCTGACCGGGACCCGGGCAATCGGATTGCCGACTCGCTGCACACGAAAATCATTGCCCACTGGGCGTACGTCGCCCACAGCGCCCCGCGTGTCCTTCCACTCGTTGCCCGGAGCGCCAGAGTACGTCCTGCGTTCGACTGGGAGGAAACGAAGTTCATCGTCTACGTCACGGAATGGCGGCGCTTTCTCCGCCGTGCCTGTCGCGACGACTCGGGGCTCGTGGTCCTCGATCAGGGCCCGATCTTCGCGCTGGCTCGGCTTTTGTGGGGCGGAAAGCCTGTCACGTCGACGCGGGAGTTCGAGCATTGGCTGGACGAGAATGTTGCGGGCTGGTCGGTCGATCTGGACGGCATCGTGTGGCTCGTGGCGCCGGAGGAGGTGCTCCTCGGGCGGATCAACGAGAGGGAGCAAGACCACGAAGCGAAAGGTCGGTCGATACGCGATGGTCTCGACGTCCTTCTGGCGCATCAAAGCGCCTACGCGGCGCTCTTCGAAAGGCTCGAGGCGCTCGGAAAGCCGCCGGTCTTCACGTTTGACACCAGCGTGATGTCACCGGTTCGGATCGCCGAGGAAATCGAGGGCATTCTGGGACGCGGCCCGAGCCAACGACCTGTGAACGCGGGGCAATCACGATGAAAGGGACTCCGCCCGCCAATGCACGACGCCTCAGGATCCTGCATGTGATTTTCCTTCTGGGCGAGACCAACTCTCAGTACAACGAGCATTGCTTGCCCGTCAAGGGCGTGCGAGACCTCTCCATCTGCACATACTTCGAACCGAAGCTGCAAGTCCCTGACGAGATCCAGGTGTTCTCCGGGGACGGAACTCTTCGTGGATTCTTCCGCGCTATCGGCTCGGCTGTGCGCGCATCGACCTACGACGTCATCCATGCGCACGCCCCGCCAACAGCAGTGCTCCTCATGCTCGGGCTGATCCGGCAATCACGGCGCGGGGAGCTGTTTCGATCGCTCGTCTACACGGTGCACGACTCGTTCTACGACTACAAGCTTCGTGACAAGCTCTTCATGCTGCCCATCTTCGCGACGTTCAGGCGCACCGTGTTCTGTGGGCGCGCTGCGCACGAGAGCTATCCGGCTCTCTGGCGAGCGGTGCTGAGAGGTCGAGGACGCGTCGTACCCAACGCGGCCGATCTGGACCGCGTGCGGAGGGTCGTTTCAGGTACGGCAGCCCACAACGGAGCGTTCGAGATCGTGTCGGTGGGCCGCCTCGAGCAGGTGAAGGATCCGCTGGCGCTCCTGGCCGCGTTTCGCGAGGTGGACGACGGATCCGCCCGTTTGCATTTCATCGGCGCGGGCACCCTCGAGCCTCGGCTCAGGCATGAGCTTCGTGTTTCCGAGCTTGACGACCGTGTGGAGCTGACCGGGCTGATTCCACGCGACGAGGTGTTCGCTCGGTGCGCCGAGGCCGACCTTTTCGTCTCCCCTTCACGCGGTGAAGGCCTTCCGGTTGCCGTCATGGAGGCGATGGCGAGCGGATGTCCCGTCGTTCTTTCCGACATCCCACCTCACAGGGAGATCGCCGCCGGGGTCGACTTCATCCCGCTCGTTCCGGTCGGCGACGCTCTCTCGTTCGCCCGCGAGATCGATCGCTTCAGGAGCATGGCGCCCGAGCAACGACGGGCGGTCGGCGTCAAGTGCCGGGATCTCGCGCGCAACCGCTTCGGGCTCGAGCGGATGCACGCCGGGTACGAAGCGGTCTACCGCGAGCTCATATGATCGTCGAGTTCATCGGCTGCGCCGGCGCCGGCAAGACGACGCTGAGGAACTTGATCTGCGAGCAGGGCATTCGGGGCCAGAAGGTCATTGCGATGCCCGATCTCTTGCTCCGGCGACCGGTGCTTCGCAGCGTCGCGCACCCGACGGCCGTCAACGTCGTTCAGGAGCTCGGCAGCCTTCCCTTCCTTCTCGGCGCCCTCCCCGACGAGCGCCCCTTCCTCGCCTTCGCGCGGCGCACGCTCTGGGGCCACGCAGCATCGAGATTCGACAGGCTCA
>JBEVNX010000110.1:0-17316 GCA_040507895.1 Binatia bacterium
GCCTGCCTGGTGCGCGCCGGCGCACCCGAGATGAGCTCGGGATGGAACTGGCGCCACCGGTATCTCGTCGGGCTCTCCATGGTCGACGTGGAATCGATCGGGGCCGGCGGCGGGTCGATCGCCGGCGTGGAGGCCGGAGCGCTGAGGGTTGGCCCGCAGAGCGCCGGTTCGGAGCCGGGACCGATTTGCTACGGGCGAGGAGGTACGCAGCCGACGGTCACGGACGCCGATCTCGTCCTCGGCTACCTCGACCCAGGCTCTTTCCGCGGCACGAGCCTCCCCCTGCGGCGCGAGGGCGTCGACGAAGCGATCCTACGAGCAGTCGGACGGCCTCTCGAGCTCAGCCTCGAAGAGGCTGCGCACGGAATCTTCCGCCTGGCCAACGCCTCCATGGCGGACGCCATTCGGCGAGTCTCCGCCAGGCGCGGCGTCGATCTGCGCGACCTCGTGCTCGTCGCCTACGGCGGCAGCGCGCCGATCCACGCGCCGATGCAGGCCGAGGAGCTCGGGCTGCACGAAATCCTCGTCCCGAGAGCCGCGCCCGTGCTCTCGGCACTCGGGCTCCTGCTCGCCGATCCGCTGACCGACGAGCTGCGCTCGTATATCGCGCCGGCGAAGCAGATCGCGCTCGAGCGCATCAACGCCCTGTTCGACGAGATGGAGGCCAAGGCCGCCGATGCGCTGGCGCGCGAGGGTACGGTGCCGCGCGAGATCGACCGCTTCGCGCAGCTCCGCTACCCGGGCCAGCCCTTCGAGCTGACGGTACCCGTGGCCGCGCGCAACGGGCGTATCAGCGCCGCGGAGATCGAGGCGACGATCGAGCGATTCCACGAGATCCACCGGGAGATCCACGGCGACGCATTGCGAGACGAAGAGCCGATCCTGCAGGGGCTCCGGATGCGAGCCGTGGGCCTGTCTCGGAAGCCCGAGCTGCCGCGCGTGCCGCGCGCGCGCGGCCCCGCATCGGCCGCCCGCAAAGAGAAGCGCCGCGCCTACTTCGACGGGGGCTATGCGGCCGTGCCGGTCTACGACGGATCCGCGCTTCGCGCCGGGCACAAGATCAAGGGACCCGCGATCGTGGAGGAGCCGTTCACGACGGTCGTCGTGCATCCGGGGCACCGCGCCGAGATCGACGCATGGGGAAACTATCGCATCGCGCTCGGCTAGCGGCGGCGGTCCTCGCGGACTCGTTCGTGGCTCATTCGTCAGACGCTAGTCGCCGATCACCTTGATCAGCACGCGCTTGGCGCGACGGCCGTCGAACTCGCCGTAGAAGATCTGCTCCCACGGACCGAAGTCGAGCTTGCCGCGGGTAACCGCGATCACGACCTCGCGGCCCATGACCTGGCGCTTGTGATGCGCGTCGCCGTTGTCTTCTCCGGTCCGGTTGTGGTGGTAGCGATCGGGGCTCGCGTCGTAAGGCGCGAGCCGTTCGAGCCATCGCTGATAGTCCTCCAGGAGTCCCGGCTCGTCGTCGTTGATGAACACCGACGCGGTGATGTGCATCGCGTTGACCAGGCAGAGGCCCTCCCGCACGCCGCTCGCGGACACGGCTTTCTCGACGTCGGGCGTGAGGTTCACGAAGCCCATTCGGGCGGGTACGTTCATCGTCAGGTAGTGGGTGAATGCGCGCATCGGACGTTCCTCCTCGGTCTCGACATGGCTTCGGCGACGAGCGGTGGCAAGCCTCGGCACCTGGGAGTCGCGGCTTGCGAGCCGACCCGGCTACGCACGGCGAGAGGCCGGCACGCTCGGGATCCACAGCGGCCTGCGGCGAGCGCTAACCGAGCGCGCCGACGAACGCAGCGACGGCATCGACCGCCTCGTCGAGATTCTGGCGCTCGGTGCGACCGGATCGGGCCCGCGGTCTAAGCGAGTGGTCGCCGTCCTCGATCCAATGGATGCGGATGGATGGGGACAACCGATATTCGCCGACCTCCTCGCGCGAGCCGAGGGCGTCGCGTGTCCCTTGCACCACCAGGGTCGACGTGCCGAGCTTCTCGAGATGCGTCACGCGCAGCCGCTGCGGCTTTCCCGGCGGATGAAAGGGGTAGCCCAAGCAGACGAGGCCCCGGGCATTCATCTCGTCGGCGAGGAGGCTCGCCATCCTGCCTCCCAGCGACTTGCCGCCGATGACCGGCGACTTCACGCCGTGAAGCACACCGAGCACGGCTCGCCAGTGGTTGAGCAGCACCGGCTCACGGTCCGGGGGCGGGCGGCGGCCTTCGCGCCGGGCATGCATGTAGGGGAACTCGAAGCGCACGACGCGCAAGCCGCGCGCGGCGAGCCCGCCCGCGAAGTGCTCCAGGAACGGCGAATTCATCGGTGCACCCGCGCCGTGAGCGAGCACGATGGTATCGGTCGCCCGCTCGGGCCCGTCGAAGCGAAGCGGAATCACTTTCTGCCGAGCCGCTCCCGCTGCTGCGTTCGCGCTGCACGGCTCTCGGCCGTCTGCCAGATGGCGGAGGCGCGTGCGGCTTCCTCGGGTGTCTCAGCCATCACGCGCGCCGCGGCATCCGCGGTCAGCGCGAGCTTGGCGTGCGCATATGCCTCGCGCGGAAAGGCGCCCATGCGGGCGGCGCGGCGCATGACCGTCTCCTCGAGCTTGTCCGCGGGCAGCAGCTCGTCGACGATGCCGAGCCGGAGGGCCTGGCTCGCGGGATAGAGCGCCGCGCCGAGCAACAGCTCCGCCGCCCGTTGATGGCTGAGTCGAAGCCGCACGATCTCGAGCGCAACCCTCGGATAGGCGGCGCCGATCGCGACCTCGTTCAAACCGATCCGGTAGTCTCCATCGAGACCGAGCCGATAATCGCAAGCGAGCACGAGCACGAGGCCGCCGGCGATCGCATGACCCTTCATCATGGCGATCGTCGGCTTCGGGAGCGTCAGCAGCCTCACGTGCACGTCGCGGAAGAGCGTGGTCATCACCACCACTTCGTCGTCGTCGCGCTGCGGCGCGGAGAGATCGAAGCCCCCGGAGAAGAACTTGCCGGCTCCCGTGAGGACTACGGCTCGAACGGCGGGATCGGCGCCCGCCTCTTCGATCGCGGTCAACAAGTCCGCCAGCAGGGTCTCGTTCTCGGCATTCGCCGGCGGTCGATCGAGCGTCAACACGCGGACCCCACCCGACCGATCCTCGAACTGCACGGTACCCATTTGCACTACTCCTTTCCGGTGCCCGCCTCGGCGCGCCATCGCGCGAACGCGTCGACGTCCCGAATAGCCACGAGCGCGGGGGCATTCAAGGTGACAAGGCACGGATGAGGTGTTAGCACGCCGTCATGACGCTGACGGCGACGGGACCCAATGCGGAGCAGATCCGCTTCTGGAACGAGGTGTCCGCGGCGAAGTGGATTCGCTTCCAGCGCGCCATCGACGAGCAGATCGGTCCGCTCGGCCGCCTGGCCATGAACAAAACCTCGATTCGCGTCGGCGAGGGCGCGCTCGACATCGGCTGCGGCTGCGGCGACACCACGCTCGAGCTCGCCCGGCGCGTCGGGCCGAGCGGCTTGGTCGTCGGTCTCGACGTCTCGGCGCTGATGCTCCGCGAAGCCGAGCGGCGAGCGCGCGAGCGGGGCGTATCGAATGCGCGCTTCTGGAACTCCGACGCGCAGACGCACGCTTTCTCCGCGGCCGCGTTCGACGTCCTGTATTCGCGGTTCGGAGTCATGTTCTTCGCCGATCCGGTGCGCGCGTTCGCGAATCTCCGCGAAGCGCTCCGCCCGGGTGGCCGCTTCGCCTTCGTTTGCTGGCAAGCGCTCGAGCACAATCCGTGGATGGGCGTACCGATGGCGGCCGCGGCGCGCGAGATCCCTTTTCCGCCCCCGCCGGAACCGCACGACCCGGGGCCGTTCGCGTTCTCCGATCCCGATCGCGTACGCCGGATCTTGACCGACGCCGGCTTCGCGAACATCGCCATCGACGGTCACCGGCAGGTGCTCCCGATCGGCGGCCGTGGTGGCGTGGACGCGGCCGTAGAGTTTCTCGTCCAAATGGGTCCGACCGGCGCCGCGGTCCGTCAGGCGGGCCCCTCCGCCGAGTCACGAGTGCAGGCTGCCGTGAAAGCGGCTCTCACAGCATTCTCCGGCCCCGAAGGCGTCGAGATGGCCTCGGCGACTTGGATCGTCCTCGCGCTTCGCCCGCTCGCATAGCGAGCACCACTCCGCCGATTCGACTCTCGAAGCGCCGCCGCGGTACGCCACACAGTTGACGTACCCATGCCGACTGGAACGGCCATCGCACGCGGATCAGAGCGATGGGGAAGCGTCGGCTGCCACGAGGAGCCGATCCGCGAGCCACTGCTCGAGCAGCCGCGCCACTTCGAGTGGCGCTTCCTCCTCGCCGGTGAATGCGCTCGCCGCTTCGCACGCCGCTGCGAATCCCGCTCCTCGCTCGATCGCGCGCAGCGCCGCGAGCTCCACGTCGCCGATGACCCGGTGAAAGACCCGTAGCTCCTCGCGCCAAACGCGAATCACCGTGCGGCGGCGCTCCACGCGAGGCGGGGCTTGGCCTCCCGTCACCGCCGCCCACACTTCCTGTACGGGCGCGAACGCCTCCATGACACGGAGCGAAGGCGCCAGCGTGAGCCGCAGGCCGGGCCAGCGATCCGCGGGCAGGCTCTTCAGAGCCTCGGGTGCGAGCGGCTCGGCGTCGCGAGCGTCGAAGGCCTCGAGCAAGGCCCACTCGAAGCGCGCCAGATCAGCCACGTGAGGATGCTCGGCGCCGAGCGGATGGCCTTCGAGAAACCCCGCGAGGAAGCGGCCGAGTAGTCGCACCGAGCGCGACGTCGAAGGATGGCGCTCGAGGTAGTCACGGACCAGTGCGTGAAAGCGCTGGTGTCCCACGACCGCGTGCACGGCCGCGAAGTCCTCCGCCAAGCAGCCGAGCAGACGGAAGAAATACATCCCCGCGTAGACCTCGAGGCGCGCCACCGCGCGAAGGCGCTCGTCACCGCACACCCACGCGTCAATTCCACCCGGCAACATCCGCTCCCGATCGGGTAGCGCGCCGAGCGCCGCCTCGACGCCGTCAGGCGCGCGAATCAGTTGCCAGAAGAGGCTCTGCGTGTGTGCGAGCTTGGCCATCGATCTCCAGCTGAATGCGCCGCGCGGCGTCGGCCTCGGCGGCGACTTCCGAAAGCTCCGGGATGCGGTCGTCACGCTCGATCAACGTCGACAGCGGGCCGAAGCGGCGAACCGCCTCGCGGTAGAGCCGCCACACCGGATCGCCGATCGGGTGATCGTGGGTGTCGAGCAGGTGCGTGCCGTTGTCGGTGTGTCCCGCGAGATGGAACTGCACGACGCGATCGGCCGGAACGCCCCGTAGATACTCGAGCGGATCGAAGCGGTGGTTGAACGCGCTCACGTAGACGTTGTTCACGTCGAGCAACAGGTAACAGTCGGCGCGCCGCGCGATCTCCCCCAGGCACTCCCACTCGGGAATCGTCGAGTCGCGATAGGTCAGGTAACTCGACACGTTCTCGAGCACGAGCGGACGCTCGAGAAAATCCTCGACCGCGCGCACTCGGGCAACGACGTGGTCGATGGTCTCCTCGGTATAGGGCAACGGCAACAGATCGTGCGCGTTCTGCCCGCCCACGCCGGTCCAGCACAAATGATCGGAGATCCACGCGGGCCGGACGCGCGCCGCGAGCGCCCGCAGCTCGCCGAGATAGTCGAAATCCAGCGGATCGCTCGATCCGATCGAAAGCGAAACGCCATGCAATACGACCGGATAGCGCTCGCGCACCCGGTCAAGGACGTAGAGCGGCCTTCCGCCCGGCACCATGAAGTTCTCCGAGATCGCCTCGAACCAGTCGATCTCGGGCCACTGCTCGAGAATCGGGCCGTAGTGCTCGCGACGCAGCCCGATGCCACAGCCGAGCCGCGCGAAGGGAGGCGAGGTCGACGCGGTCATGCGAGAGGGTGGGGAGGGCGCCGGATCAAACCGACGCCGGCGCCCTTAGGAAGCCTAGTTCTCGTCGACCTTCCCGCCCTTGTCGGTGCATGCCCGGGCCGACCCAACCTTTACCCACCCTTGGCCTTTGCACCCGTTCTTGCCGGCGCACTCGTGGCCGACCCCGGCGCAGGAGCCTTGGCCCTTGCAGGAGTTGATGCCGGAACACTTCACCTCGTCTTCCTCGCTCTTGATGGTCTTGCTCTCGTCTGCCGCCAGCGCCGCGTTGGCCGCGAACAGGCCGGCGACCGCCACCGCGATCAGTGCGCCCTTCAGCGAGCTTTTCATCTCTCGATCCTCCTTCGTGCGATTCTCGGCGGCGGTGAATCCGCCGGCCGGCATTCCCTGGTTCGATGCCCGGAACGCGCCTTAGATACAGTCCCTACGTTCCCGAGCGCCTTTCGGATGGCCTCTCAACACGGTGACCCTATCCAAGGTTCCGGCGCGTTGGCAAACCTCGTTGACGCGCGCTCGATCCTTCCCGTAGGTAGGCCGCGGCGGCGATGCGGATCTCCGGCAAAACCGCGCTCGTTACCGGCGCTTCGAGCGGCATTGGGCGAGACACGGCGATCGACCTCGCGCGGCGTGGCGCCACCGTCGCGATCTGCGCCCGCCGCCTCGACCGTCTCGAAGAGACGCTCTTGGAATGCCGCAAGCACGCCCCAAAAAGCCAGGCCTACCCTGGCGACGTCCGCGACCGCGCCCAGGTTGCGCGGATCGTCGCCGCGGCACGCGCAGACCTGGGTCCGATCGACATCCTGGTGAACAACGCCGGCGTCAGCGCCTATCACCTCTTCACCGAAGCCCCGGAGGAGCAGTTCGAGGAGCTCATGCGTGCCAACTACTTCTCCGCGGTTTATTTCACCCGCGAGCTCATTCCGTGGATGATCCAGCGCCGCAGCGGCGCAGTGGTGTTCGTGTCATCCTTCGCCGGCCGCATCGGCACCTGGCGCCACACGGCGTACTCCGCCTCGAAGTTCGCCATGACAGGCTTCGCCGAGGCCCTCTACTACGAGGTCAAGTCGCGCGGCGTGCACGTGGCGGTCATCCAACCGGGCGCAATCCGCACCGAGATGTTCGACAAGGGCCCGGGATTCGAGCACCTGCGTCATGTCGTGGAGCCGCAGTTCGTCGGCACCGAGGTCGTCACCCGGGCGATCGCCAAAGCGATCGAGAAGGAGCGTTTCGAGCTCTTCGCTCCCGCTCGCTACGCCATCGTCTGGAAGCTCCGCGCTCTGTTCCCGCGCGCGATCATGCGCGGAACGCTCGCCTTCGTGAAGAGGCGGTTCGAGCGCGCGCCGTGACTCCCGCACGATGCCTTCCGGAACGTCAGCGCCGGGCGCTTCGCAGCCGATCCGTCAAATGAGCCAACCGTCGCCCGGCCTCCGCCAGCGCCTGCTCGGTCTTACAGAACGTGAAGCGCACTTGATGGCGTCCCACATGGCCCTTGCGATGGAAGCTCGATCCGGGAACCGCGGCCATGCCGACCACGGGCACCAGCCACTGGGGCAAGGCCACGTCGTCAGCGAAGCCGAAGCCGCGAATGTCGGTCGTGACATAGTAGGCCCCTTCGGGCTCGCTTCTCGGCGATGGCTTGGCGCAGCGCAAGCGCGCCCCAAGTGATTGAGTACTGGTTGAAGTCCTCGGCGATCGCGCGCTTGGCGGCGTCCTTCACCGCCTGCGGAGCTGGAAAATCCGGAAAGCCCTGCGCGAGGTTGACGCCGCCGTGCCGATTGCATAGCTGCGTCAGGCCGCGGATCACGGATTCGGTGAAGGCGGCCGCTTTCGCCGAGGTGCCGAGGGGCATGCAAAAGGTGACGCGCTACACGCTACGCACGATCGTACAGCTTGAGAGCCAGGGTGCCGTGCGCGGCCGCCCCTCCCGCGCGTAGCGCCGCGGCCAGGAACGTGGTCTCGACGACCTCCTCGCGCGTGGCGCCGGCCTTCTTGGCGGCTTTGGCGTGCGCGTCGATGCAATAGACGCACTGCGTGACGTGCGCCACCGCCAAAGCGATCAGCTCGCGGTATTTCCGCGGAATCTTGCCGTCCTCGCGACCGACGATTCTGTCCAGATCGAGCCACGCTTTGAACTCGGCCGGGGCGAGCTCCTTCCTGTCCGTGACGAGCTTGACGTCGTCGCTGTCGTGATAGTGCGTCCCCATGGCTGCGACCCTCGTCGGTCAGTCCGGAACGTCGGCATCGCTCATACGCCCGTGTCGCGCGCGACCCGCCGGCCGGTTGATCCGATCCCCGAGCCATAGTGGAGGCCGCCGACCCGGTCAACTCCGAACCGGGCCGTCCTGCGCAGCCGGACGCGCGGTCGAGGGTGGACGATGGCGTCGACGAGCGATCGGGCTCGGCGCGAGCTCGACGAAGCCGCTCGAGCCGCGTCGGCGCCGGCGACTACTCGGGACTCAGCCGCAGGAGCGAGGCTTCGTAAACTGCCAGGTCCGAATCGCTGAAGAGCACGAATCGCGCCTCCGTGATCGCGTGACTCTCACGGGCGAGGAAATCGCGCACGGTGCCGAGCGCGATCTCCGCTGCCTGCTCGATGGGGAAGCCATACGCGCCCGTGGAGATGGACGGGAAGGCGATCGAGGAGATGCGCCGCTCGGCCGCGATGACGAGGCTCGAGCGGTATGCCGAAGCGAGCAGCTCCCGCTCTCCCCGCCCACCGCCGCGCCACACCGGCCCGACGGCGTGGATCACGAACTTCGCTAGTAGCCTGCCGCCCGTGGTGATCACCGCGTGGCCGGTCGCGCAGCGTCCCTGCGCGACGACGATCTCGCGGCACTCGGCGAGGATGGCCGGGCCACCGGCGCGATGAATCGCTCCGTCCACGCCGCCGCCGCCCAGCAACGACGTGTTCGCCGCGTTGACGACCGCCACCACGTCTTGCTGCGTGATGTCGCCGCGCACGAGGCCGAGCCGGGTGTTGCCGATTTGCTGTTCGGTCGGCATCGGCGTTCAGCGCATGAGGTCGTTCAAGGGATGCGGCGTGGGCGCGCGCTGCGGAGTGATCGACTCGCCATGCTCGACCGGCTGGCCGCTGCCGCATCGACTCTCCAGATAGCTCTCCAGCTCGGTGATGTGCCCGCGGAGGGCGGATGACTCCGCCTCGCAGGCCGCCGTGCAGTTCGAGCGACAAAGGTCGCCGAGCGCGGCCTCGCACTGGCCTTCGGGTGACGCGGGGGCCGCGGCGCGGTGAGCCCCGCACTGCGCTTTGCACGCGTCGGCGTCTGCGGCAGGGCATTCCGGCCGCGCGCGTTGTAGCGGCGGCTCGCGACGCGTGACGCGAGCCGCGTCGCAAGCGGCGAACAGCCAAAGTCCGGTTGCCAGTGTCGCGAGGCGGGCCACACGGGGCATCGAGTCTCTCCTCAGTGAGCCGTTGCGGGAGCGTGCCCCGAGCGCCGGCGCGAGAGCCGAAAGGCCAACGCACCGAGAAGCAGCGCGACCGAGACGACCGCCTTGGGATCCTTCGCGGCATTGCCCAGGTAGGTGAGCGTGAAGACCGCCCAGATGTAGTAGATCCCGGTGGTGTGCAACCGCTTCCAGCGTCGGGCGCCGAGCAGCGCGGCGGTCCTGTCGAACGAAGTCGCGGCCATGGCGAGGATCAACAAGAAGCCCAAGCCGCCGAGTACCAGCACCGCGCTGTCCGGGCGATGCGCGCTCACCCGGGTGAGGCCGACGATGGCCGCGAGGTGCACGGCATGCGACGTCGCGAACGATACGCCGAGATAGCGCCGATTCTCTAGAAGCCACTCCGACGCGCGATTCGGCCAGCAGGCTCGTGCCGTGGAAGCGAGAAAGACGCAGAGGAACAGCAGCAGCGACGTCCGTGCCGTGGCCCGCAGCACCTCGAGGAGACCCGCCTCGCCGGCCCCCTCCGAGGCGAGAATCCCGGCGGCGCCGCCGCCCACGACGAGGGCCGTCCACGCGACCAGCGACCAGCCCCGCAACGGACCGCCGATCATGGATGGCCGCGAATCAGGCCCGTGGCGAGTGCCACGGGCGGAAGAGAAACAATGGGCAGGGACGGAATTGAACCGCCGACACGGAACTTTTCAGGCTCCTGCTCTACCGACTGAGCTACCTGCCCATGCAAACCGCTCGCTAGTAGCGGAGCCCCCGTTCACCGTCAAGCACGCGAGGCGGCTCGCCGCTGCGAGTTCGAGCGCTCGACGAAGTCGATCACATGGCGCTCGACGACGATCTCGTCGAAGGCATTGATCTCTTCGATGCCGGTCGGACTGGTGACGTTCACCTCGGTGAGATAACCGCCGATCACGTCGAGCCCCACGAAGTAGAGACCCCGTCGGCGCAGGTCGGCGGCGAGCGCGCGGCAGATCTCACGCTCGCGATCGGTGAGCGCGCTCTTGGCCGAGCGCCCGCCGGCCGCGAGATTGCCGCGCACGTCGTTCTCCTGCGGGATGCGCAGCATCGCGCCGAGGGGCTCGCCGTCTAGAAGAATGATGCGCTTGTCGCCCTCGCGGCTCGCCGAGAGATACTGCTGGGCGACGATCGCGACGCGACCGCCCGCGGTGGCCAGCTCGAGCAGCGAGTTCAGGTTGCGATCGCTGTCGCGCAAATGAAGGACGCCCCGCCCGGCGAAGCCGTCGACCGGCTTCACGACCATCTCGCCGCCGAGCTCACGGAGAAACCCTCGAAGCTCGGTGAGATCGCGGCTCACCAGCGTGCGGGGGATCAGCTCCGGGTAGCGCAGCACGTAGAGCTTCTCGTTGGCGTCGCGCAGCCCTGCCGGATCGTTGATGACCAACGGCCCGGGAGCCAGCTCGACGAGCTGCGTGGCATGCAGGTACTCGACGTCGACCGGCGGATCCTTCCGCATGAAGATGGCGTCGAGCGCGGAGAGGTCGAGCCCGCTCTCGTCGATGACGCGATAGTGGTCCCCTTTGCTGCGCCGCAGCTCCACTCGCTTCGTCGCGGCTCGCACGCGCCCCTCCCGGTACGCAAGGTCCTTCTGCTCGAAGTAGTGGACCTCGTGGCCACGCCGTTGGCACTCGAGCATGAAGGCCAGGCTGGTGTCGTGCCCGACGATCAGGGTCTCGATCGGATCGATCAGGAAGCCGATGCGAAGCCCGCTCACGACGCAAACACTAACACGCGGAAAGTGCCGAAGCGACGGCGCTCTCAGGGTCGCCCGAGGTCGCCCCAGCGGTGCTGCGCAAGCGCGACCGCGGCGATCGCCGCCGTCTCCGCGCGGAGCACGCGAGGCCCGAGTGTGGCGAGCCGGAATCCAGCCTCGATCGCTTGCGCGACCTCCGTTGCCGAGAAGCCGCCTTCGGGTCCGGTGACGACGACGGCGCTGTGGACGACACCGCCGGCAGACTCTGCGAGCGAGGGTCTGCCTCCTGGCGAGAACAGCAGCGAGCAATCGTGCGCGGCGGCGAGGGGCAGGAGCTTCGCGAACGTCTCGATCGCGACGACTTGCGGGCAGCGCGCGCGGCCCGACTGCGCGGCCGCCGCGGACGCGATCCGCCGCCAGCGATCGATGCGGCTGGCTGCGCGCTCGACAGCCGCGATCGTGCGCTCGGAAGCGAACGGAACGATCCGCGCCACGCCGAGCTCGGTCACCTTCTCCACGACCCAGTCGAGCTTTGACGCCTTGGCGACGGCAACGGCCAGCGTCAGAGCGAGCGGCGATTCGCTGCGCCGCGCGACCGCCTCACGGAGCACCAATTCCGCACCCGTGGGGCCAATCGCCGCGAGGTCGGTCAAGAAGCTTTGCCCTTCCCCGTCGAAGATCTCCACCCGAGCGCCGCGGCGCAGCCGCAGGACGTCGCGAAGATAGTGGAGCTCGGAACCTTCGAGCCGCAGGCGTCCGTCCCGCAAGCGGGCCTTGGGGATCCGTAGACGGTGCACGGCCGATTCGCTCACGGTGCGCGCCGCAGCGTGAGCGTCGTCCAACCCTCGAGCGACCGCTCCGCCTCGAGCTGCCACCCACTCGCCACCGCGGCTCGGCGCACCGACTCGACGTCGGCGTCGAGGAGGCCGGACGCGATGCATCGGCCGCGGGCCTCCGCGCGTACGGCGAGCGTTCCGAACATCGAGCGCAGCAGGTCCGAGTAGAGGTTCGCGACGATCAGCGCGTAGCGGCCTTCGACGGCGTCCGTGGAGCCACATCGCAACGTCACGATCGCCTCCATCTCGTTTCGCGAGACGTTGTCGGCGGCGGCGGCGATGGCCACCGGGTCGACGTCGATGGCCAGCACTCGCCGCGCGCCCAGTCGAGCGGCGGCGATCGCCAAGATGCCGCTGCCCGTACCGACGTCGAGGACGGTCGGGGGCGCGGACTCGCGGTCGAAGGCGTCTTCGATCGCCAGCAGGCAGCCCACCGTGGAGGCGTGCTGGCCGGTTCCGAACGCCATCGCCGGCAGGATCTGCACGTCGAGACGATCGGACGTATGCGGGCTCCACGGCGTGCGCACGCAGAGCCGGCGGCCGATCTCGAGCGGTGGAAAGCCCTGTTTCCAGCTCGAAGCCCAGTCCTCTTCGTCGACGAATCCGATCTCAAGCCGAGCGCCCGCGGCACCGGGAAACGGCTCATCGAGCTCGCGCAGGAACTCCCGCGCCGCGCCGACGATCGCCCCGGCATCCTCGGTCGGCGTGAAGTGCGCCCTCAGACGACGCCGCTCAGCGAGCTCTTCCTCGATCACTCCGGGAGCTCCTCGATTGACCAGCCACGCCACCAATGCATCACTCGCGGCCGGCACGATCTCGATCGACAGCTCGAGCCAGCGGCGCATGACCGGATCATGCCATAGCCACCTATCGGATTCGACGCCGCGCTTCGCTACAGTAGCGCGGTGCTCCGCCGCTCCCGTCTGCTGCGCATCGCGCATCGTGGCGCCTCGGGTCATGCCCCGGAGAACACCCGGGCTTCCTTTCTACGTGCCATCGAGCTCGGCGCCGACATGGTCGAGCTCGACTGCCAGACGACTCGCGACGGCGCCGTCGTGGTGATCCACGACGAGCGGTTGGATCGCACGACGAACGGCAAGGGCCGCGTGCGAGACCATACGCTGCCCGAGATCAAGGCGCTCGATGCGGGCTCTTGGTTCGCGAATGAATTCGCGGGCGAAGAGGTTCTCACGCTCGAGGAGGCGATCGAGCTTCTCCGCGGGCGCGTCGAGCTGAACCTCGAGATCAAGGGCGAGGACCCGCCGGGCCGGCTCGAGATCCAGTGCGTGGGCATCGTGCGCAGTCTTCGCTTCTTCACGCAGACGGTCTTCTCGTCGTTCTCCGCGGCGCGCATGCGCCTCGTGCGGGACCTCGCCGACGATGCGCGGATCGGCGTCCTCGTCGACGGGGGAGCGCCGTGGATGGAGGCGCTCGACTTCGCACGGGACCTCGGCGCGGAAGCGATGCATCCGGAGCGGTCGCTGGCGGGCCCGGGGATGGTGGCCGAAGCGCACCGGCGAGACCTCGAAGTCCGCGTGTGGTCCGTGAACCGTCAGCCCGAGATCGATGCGCTCGTCGCGCTGGGCGTCGACGGCATCTTCACGGACTATCCGGAGAGGCTACTGCGCTTCGGCGCAGGCCGGCCGGCCGCCGGATGAACCGGCGCAACATCTCCGCCTTCATTCTTGACTCCCGTACGGTTTTCTCTGACACTACGGAATTCCTCTCAAGCGTCCGTTGATCGACGCATTCGGGAGGGGGTGAATCGTCGATGCCCGGCGTTCGGGTCAAAGAAAACGAACCGATCGAAAGCGCGATCCGCAGGTTCAAGAAGCAATGCGAGAAAGCCGGCATTCTCGCCGAGCTTCGCAAGCGCGAACACTACGAGAAGCCGAGCGTGCGCAAGAAGAAGAAGGCGCTCGCCGCCAAGAAGCGCGCCCTGCGGCGCGCCACCCGTAGCTTTCATTGATTCACCGTTGAAGGGTCCAGAGCGGTGAACCTTCTAGACTTCGCCGTTCTGGGCTTCATTCTTCTACTCGCCGTTCGCGGATATTTTCGCGGCTTCTTCCGAGAGCTGTTCGGGCTCGCAGCGTGGCTCGGCGCAGGCGTGGCGGCGTACCTGTTCGGGCCCGTCTATGGCCCGGCCGTGAGTGCTCGCTTCCAGCTGCCGGCAGCGATCGGCCAGTTGTTGGCCGCGTTCGCGCTGTTCACGGCCCTCTACCTGCTGTTCCAGATCACGGGCTGGATTCTCCATTCGCTCGCGCGCGCGATTTTCCTCGGACCCGTGGACCGGGCCGGCGGACTCGTATTCGGCGCGGCCAAGGCGATCGCCATCGGCGCTCTTTTCTGCATGCTCGTGACATCGAGGCGGGGCATGCCTGACCTCGCCGAGCGCGTGCACGCTTCGCCCGTGCTCTCGGCTCTCGTCGACGAAGGGTGGGACGTGTTCGCGATCGCGCGCGAGCACGTCCGGGTCGAGAACGGCTGGCAGCGGCCGTATTCCAAGATGGAGCTCGAGGCGCGCGAAGCGCTGAGTCACTTCCTCACCCCGAAGCCGTCGGCGGCGAAGACGCCGACTCCCGACCGCGTGCGCACCCCTCGCCCGGGAGTGCCGGGATGAGTGGGCGCGTGGGCGACGACGTGATCGCCGATGTTCGCGAGCGCGCCTCGATCGTCGAGCTCGTCTCCCGCTACACCGCGCTCAAGCGCACCGGCCGCAACCATCAAGGGCTCTGCCCCTTCCATTCCGAGAAAACCCCGTCGTTCAGCGTGAGCGAGGAGCGCGGCGTCTTCTACTGCTTCGGCTGCCAGGCGAGTGGCGACGTTTTCAGGTTCGTCATGTTGAAAGACGGCCTGACGTTCCCCGAAGCGCTCGAGCGGCTCGCGCGCGAAGCCGGCGTCGAGCTGCCGAAACGGCCCGCGGACGAGCGTCGAGAGCAGGGTCGCGAGCGTTTCCTGCGTGTAAACGCATTCGCGACGAAATTCTTCCAGCGGGCGCTCTGGGAAGGCCCCTCGGGAACCGCGGTGCGCGACTATCTGGCGAAGCGCAAGGTGCGCGAGGATACCGCGCGGAGCTTCGGGCTTGGATACGCGCCGGCCGAAGGGCTGTCGCAAGGCCTCGAGAAAGCGGGAGCTCCGCTGGCCGACGCCGAATCGCTCGGCCTGGTCGGCCGCTCGACGCGGGGGGCGGGCTGGTTCGATCGATTTCGCAACCGTCTGATGTTCCCGATCACCGACCTCGCGGGAAAGACGATCGCCTTCGGCGCCCGCCAGCTCGGCGACCACGACGGACCGAAATACCTGAACTCCTCGGACTCCGTGCTCTTCCACAAGGGCCGTTCGGTCTTCGGGCTCGCGGCCGCGCGCGACGCGATCCACGAAGAGCGTCGGGTGATCGTGGTCGAAGGCTATCTCGACGTCATCGCGCTCGCGCAAGCGGGGATCCGCAACGTCGTCGCGCCGCTCGGCACGGCGTTGACGAGCGACCAGATACGCTTGCTCCGCCGCTTCACCGACGACTTCCTCGTGCTCTTCGACGGCGACCGCGCCGGCATCGCCGCGGCGGCGCGCAGCTTCTCGCCGTTCGCCGAGGTCGGCATCTTCGCCGAGGCCGTATTCTTGCCCGAAGGCCATGACCCCGACACGTACGTGAACGAGGCCGGAGCCGACGCGACGCGGAAGCTTTTCGAGCACCCGGTACCGCTCGTCGATCACTTCCTGCGCTCGCTCGCCCCTCCCGACTCTTCGCTGGCCGCGCGAGCCCGCGCCGCACAGGCCGTGGCCGAGCTCGGCGAACGGATCGAGCAGCCGATCTTCGCCGGTCTCTTCCGCCGCCGAGCGGCCGACTATCTTGGCCTTCCCGAAGAGCAGCTGAAGCGCCGACCCAGCGGTCGCCGCGCGCCACCGCCGGTCGCGTCGGACCGGGCGGCGGAGGCGCCGCCACCGGTGCGGCGCGCTGCGCTTCCGCGGCCCGAGTCCATGATTCTCGAGCTGTTGGTGGTTCACGGCGATCTCAAGACGAAGCTCCCACCCAATGTGGAAGACCTCTTCACCAGCGAGGAGGCGCGCGCGATGCTGGCGAAGGTTCGCGAGGCCGGTGAGGGTGACGCGGCGCGGAGCGACCTGGTCGGTGAGCTGCCGCGCGACGCCGCCGATCGAGTCGCCAAGGCGTGGCTCGGAGAGGTCGAGCTCTATGCTGAGCCCGAACGGCTGCTCGCGGACTCGATCGCGGCGCTCGGTACTCGTGCCCGCGATGCGCGCCGGCGCGCCCTGACCCAGGAGATCGCCGAAGCCGAGCGCCGCGGCAACGACGCGGAGCGCCGGGCGCTCGTCGAGGAAAAGCGCCGGCTCGACGCTGCGGTGGCCCCCGCGAAACTCCCGAGCTCGTCGTGAGCGCCGTCATCCGTGTCGCGGAATCGCCCACCGATCGCCTCGCCTCCTGGGGGTTGCGGCAGCAAGTCTTCATCGACGAACAGGGGATCGCCGAGGCGGTCGAGCGCGACGGCTTGGACGACGTCGCCTGGCATCTCGTGGCCTGGGAAGGCGCCGAGGCGGTCGGCACGGCGCGCATTCTCGGGCTCGACGCAGAGCACCGTGCCGTGCCTCTCGCGGGGGCTGTGGTCGTGAAGATCGGCCGCATGGCCGTGCTGCCGGCGAAACGCCGCTGCGGCATCGGCAGCGAGCTCCTCGATGCAGCGCTCGAGCTCGCGCGACGCCACGGCATCGAGCGAGCCGAGCTCTCGGCGCAGGAGTACGTGGTGAGGTTCTACGAGCGCGCGGGCTTTCGGTGCGAGGGAGAGCTCTACGAGGAAGCCGGAATCCCCCACCGCCGGATGACCCGCGCGCTCTGACCGTGGCGCCGGTCCGCGTGGACGAGAGCGCAGCTCGCGTCGCGGAGAACGGTGGAGGACGGTGGCTAGGACTTCGAAAGGCCCCATGGTAAGAGGGCTCGTCACGCAGACTTGGCGGCAAATACCCCAAGGGCTCACCCGGGCCCATAGCTCAGCGGTTCAGAGCGACCGGCTCATAACCGGTTGGTCCCAGGTTCGAATCCTGGTGGGCCCATTCCGCTCCTTGAGGAAGAGGATTGTCTAGCTCGACCGAGCAGCTCTACGCACTGCAACACGTCGACACGGATCTGCGGGCGCTGCGACTCGAGCTCGCGGCGCTCGAGGGCGCCGCCTCCGATGTGAAGACCGCGGTCGGAGCCAAACGCTCCGTAACCCAGGCCAAGCGCAACGAAGTGGCCGAGCTCGAGCGGCAGCGGCGCGATCTCGAAGCGAGGATCGCCGACGAGGAAGAGAAGACCAAGGACCGTCGCATGCGCATGCAGCGCATTCGCAACGAGAAGGAGCTCGCGGCGCTACGACGCGAGGTCGAAGCCAGCCGGGACCTTTCCACGCAGCTCGAAGATCAGTTGCTGAGGCTTCTCGACGGGGG
>JBEVNX010000112.1:0-19460 GCA_040507895.1 Binatia bacterium
GGGTCGTGATCGTGTCTTCACCTTCCGGCGCACCAGAACCACCTTCGCGGCTCGAATTCGATATCCCCGAAAGCGGGTTGCGTTCGGAACCGCGACGGTCGACGATTGCAGGCAATGCACGACGAGACGCCGAGCCTCAAGACGCTGCTCGCTCGCGGCTGGCGCAAGCGCTGCCCGCGGTGCGGCGAAGGATGCCTCTTCCGCCGCTTCAACATCTCCACGAGCGCTGCTCGGTCTGCGGGCTCCAGTATCTCGAGGAGCAGGGCGCGCTCTTCGGGTACCTGTTCCTGATCGATCGCGCCCTCTTTCTCTTCCGGCCGATCGTGATGATCTATTTCCGCCTCTACGTTCCGGGAGCCGCCTGGTTCTATGCCTCGTTCGTCGTCTTCATCTTCGCGCTCTTCTACACGTTGCCGCGCCAACCCCGCGTCTTCACGTCAAACTATGACCACATCTTGGAACGCTGCCGGATTGCTAATGTCACACACCTTCACGGAGGAGGGGATAGGCGGTATTAGCGCCCGAAGTTGTAAGGTCGATTCTCGGACACCGGCACTGCCGCTCTGCTCCCAGAGGGTACGTCGATGGATTCGCGCGCTGACGCTCGCTACTGGGATGCGGTTGGGGTCTCGTCGCAGCAGCGGCGGGGTCGTCACACACTGTGGCGCGCCCACAGCGACGCCGTGAACGGCGCGTGGTTGCAGCCCCGACTGCCCGCGCACCCCATCGAGCGACTGCTCAAGACCGACCTCTTCGACGAAGCCCTGACGACCGGATTATACCCGTTCTTTTCTCGTGCCCACAGCGTGTTCGGCGTTGACATATCCGCTTCGACTCTTCGCGCTGCAGGCGCGCGCAATGCCCATCTGCATCGAACACAGGCGGATGTGCGCTCGTTGCCCTTTGCCGACGGCGCATTTGACGGAATCGTTTCCAATTCGACGTTGGATCACTTCACCTCCACGGCCGACATCCTCTCGGCTCTCGTCGAGCTCAACCGCGTCCTTCGCTCCGGAGGCCGTTTGCTTCTCACGCTCGACAACTTGGCGAACCCCGTGGTCGCTCTGCGCAACGCCTTGCCGTCGCGCCTGCTGAACCGCTTGGGGATAGTCCCCTATGGCGTTGGTGCGGCGTGCCGACCGCGCCGGTTGCAGCGCTTCGTGCGGGAGGCAGGGTTCGAGGTACTGGAAGCGGGCGCCATCTTGCACTGCCCGCGCGCGCTCGCGGTCGCGGCGGCGCGCGTTCTCGAATCGGGCGGTTCGCCGTGGATACGGCAGCGCTTCTTCGATTGCTTGACGCCCTTCGAGCGTTTGGGTAGCTGGCGAACTCGGTTCCTCACCGGCTACTTTATTGCCATCGTGGCCCGCAAAGGGTGACACGCGTCTATGAAGACCTACGAGTCCGTTGCTGGGCGGGTCCCAAGGCGAGCACAGCGGTGAGGTCGCGATATGCATCCACTCGCAATAAGTGCAGTGCCGCCGCCGACGTCGTCGAGGCCCTGCGCTCGCTGGTCGAAGAACGCCCCGCCCTAGGAGGGCGCTTGGCCGCCGGCTCGGCGCCGCGCTTCATCTCCACCGCGGCCGAGATCGACGCCGTGCACGCCTTTCTGCGTCGCACTTCGGATTGCAAGTCCGCGGACTGAATACATAGAAGAACTCGCCGACGGTGAGGGCTCGCAGCCCCGCATGGATCAACAGCGAGGTGATGACGGGCTCCCGGTTCGTTTCGATGCTCGGCGCGACCGCGACATCGTAGCCACGCACGCCCTACTCCCATTTTTTTAGAATCGAGCACCCCTCACCTCCAAGACTCACGAGCTCGTTGCCGCGGCGGACGACGAGCGGGTTGGCTTCGAGGAACGAGGAAATTTCTTTGCTCGGGCGCGGCCAGTAGAAGAGGAAGTCGTGGTAGACCTCGGGCTTCGGCCGAAGCCGCACGCCCCACTTGAGCTTGTACTGCAGGGCGCCGTCGCTGAGGCAGGGCCGCACGCCGCCGAGGTCGAGGCTGCGGAAACCGCGCTCCTTGGCGTACTCCATGGCGAATATGTAGAGTGCGGCAAGTCCGCCGAGGGCGATCGGCTCGAGGGCTCCGTCGCGCGTGCCGAGAACGACGAACCTCAAAACGTCGCCCTGCGGCGTCAAGAGGATGGCCGAGATCGGCTCGCCTCGATGGAGGACCCAGAGCAGGCACCCGGCGCGAAACGCTCTGAGCAACTGATGCACGTTGCGAACGACGCCGAGCGCGCCGTGTCTCCGGTCGAGGAACGGAAGATACATCTTCGTGTAGAAGCGATCGAAATCCTCCCGAGCGTTACTGATGAGCCAGCGCAAATCGTTCCTCCGGACGCGCAGAAAATCACTGCGCAGGCGCCGAGGAGACGTCGATGCGAAGCGCTCGACATCGTTCGGCATGGACATGATCGTGCCGACCCAGTCGGGCAGCCGATGGTACGCGGCGTCGAAGAGAAACCGGCTGCCGATGCGATCGACGCGCGCGATCGTCAGGTCGTGTCGATCGCGTTCCCGCCGCAGCGCCGCCGGCAGTCTCGTCAACGAGACGCGGCCGCGGTCCTCGACCTCGATCGGGCCGGAGAAAAAGCGCTCGAGGAAGTACCGCGCGTCGGTGCCGCGACCCGCGATCAGCGCCGATGCCGGCGCCGCGGTGGTCGCGCATCGCCCGCGGGCGATCGCCAGCGGCACGAGGCCGTCTTGCGCCAGGGCGAGAAGCGGATGGGCGGTGCCGAGGACGTCGACCGCCGTCTGCGGCAGTGCGTCGTAGACTTTTCCGGCGGCCTCACGCAGGCGCCCGGCGAGAACGGTCCCTTTCATCGCGGCGCCGCCCGATCGCCGACGAAGGTGCGGAACTTGATGGCATGTCCGGGAAACTCTTTCAGCACTTCGACCTGCGCCTGTACGCTTTCGCCGAGGTAGGCGGCGACGCGATCGCGCAGGTGCGCCATCGTCGCGGGAGTCGCTTCGTCGCGCAGCACGACTTGGACACGAACGCGATCGGGCGCCTCTTGGGTGAAGCGATACTGGAGCACCTCGCGACAACCGACGAAGGCCCCGCACTCGCCGGGGTAGAGCCGCCTGCCGTCGGGCAATCGCAACCCATCGGCTTCACGCCCGATCGGCGCCTCCATCGCCGGCATCGGAGAACCGCACGGGCACGGGCCGTCGAGAAAGCGGAAGATGTCGCCGACGCGATAGCGGATCATCGGCATAGCGCGCGGCCCGAGACAGGTGACGACGGCGGCACCGAGCTCGCCGGGCGCAAAGGACCCGTCGTCGCCGATGCACTCGAGCACCAGCACGTCGGCGTTCACGTGCAGCCTGCGACCTGCCCGGCATCCGGCGGCGACGATGCCGACCTCGGTCGAGCCGTAGAGGTCGGTGAGCTCGGCCGAAAGGTGCTCGCGCAGTCGCGCCCGTAGATGCGGATCGAGTACTTCGCCGGCGTTGATGTAGACGCGCGGCTTCACGATGCGGCCGAGTTGATCGTCGACGAACGGCAGCAGCGTGCGCGCGACGGTCGCATACCCCCAGACGAACGTCGGCCGGTAGCGCTGCAGCTCGAGAAGCTGCTGCTCCGGCGAGGCGAAGCGCGAGATGTTACGACTGCGATAGAGACCCAGGCGCTGATAGGCGCGCGTCTGGTGCGCGCCGAGCGCACTCATCACCGCGAGCCGGTCGAAGGGCCGAAACCCCATCGCGAGCAGGGAGCGGAAGACGATCAGGTTGTGGGCGCGATCTTCCGCAGGCGTGCTCAGTAAGCGAAGCGGCGCGCCGGTCGAGCCGCTGGTGCTCTTGCGCGTGCAGCGCCGCGTCTCGACATCGAGGGCACGGGCCTTCTCTCCCGCAGCGACGAGATCTGCCTTCGTCGTCACCGGAATGCACCGCAGATCTTCTGCAGTTCGGATCGAGGACGCGTCGACGCCGGCGGCGCGGAACAAGTCGCGGTAGTAGGGAACCCGATCGGCGGCGTGGCGAACCGTTTCGCGCAGGCGTTGGCTCTGCAGATCGCGCAGATCCGCCACCGACATGCGCCGCACCGCGAGCAAATCGCGCATCTCGAGGACCTGTCGGAGCACCGGATCTCGCTACCACGGAGAGGGATCGAGTGACACCGGCTGAACCGGAATGAAGAACGGTCCAGCGCAGCAGGTCGACGACGTCAACCAGAGGCCCGGCCAGACGCCACCAGCGAGTGATAGGCGGCGAGAGCCTCGAGATGGTCGCCGTCGGCGCGGAGACCGACGTGACCGTCGGGCCGGACGCCAAGAAGTGATACCTCGCCGGTGCCCAGCTGGTCGGCCGCGGCGGGAGCAAGCCATGTCCACCCGTTCGGATTTCCGCGTGGCGACCGCAAAGGCCACCCCTCACGCGCGCGCGCGCGAGAAAAGTTTCCACCCAAACTAGTAGAAGCCGAATCAACACGCCCATCGCCGCAGGATGTCGACCCCTTGCCCCTACTGCCAAGGATAAGCACACCACGCGGGATCACAGGATTGGCTATCCAGTCGATGCCCGCGAGCCCATGTGCCGCAAGGCTTTGCGGGTATCTGCCCCATTCGGAGATGCGGATTTCTACTTGATCGTCTGCAGGATGGGGCGTGGGGAGGGCGTCCTCGCCGTGTGTTCGTCGACGACGGGTATGTCGACCGCAGGCGGAGCTTCAGGAAGCGTGCTGGCGGCAGGCGGTGTATTGGGCATCTCGACATCGCGCCCCGGCAGATCGAGCTTGCGCTGTTCAGGTGTCGGCGCAGATACGCCCGACGCTGCTGATGCCCGATCAGCGCCGTGCCGTCCTTCACGACGATCTGCACCGCCGTCATGCTCGGCACGAGAGGACCACCGTCGAAGTTCGAGTGCGTGATGCCGATCCGATCGCCGAAGACGCTCGCACGCCGACCCTTCAAGAGGATAGATGGGATGAAGCGGCTGGCCACCACTCCAACGTGGTAGCTGGAAAGCTCCACAATCTAAGACGCGGTCAAAGCCGCAAGGAGATGGAGGCCAGCCATGGAGAGTATAGGCATCGACGTGCACAAGGTGAATAGCCAGATCTGCGTGGTCGGGGAGAACGCAGAGGTCCTCGAGGAACGGAGGATCCAAACGGATCGAGAGCGATTTGCAGCGGTGCTGGGAAAGCGGCCGAAGGCGCGAGTGCTGATCGAGGCGTCGACGGAGAGCGAATGGGTCGCGAGGTGCCTGGAGGAGCTTGGGCATGAGGTGATCGTGGCAGACCCGAACTTCGCCCCGATGTACGCGACACGGAGCAAGCGTGTGAAGACGGACCGGCGAGATGCGCGGACATTGGCGGAGGCCTGCCGCCTGGGAGCGTATCGGCCCGCGCATCGGACCTCGGAGGAGCAGAGACGGGTTCGAGCCGAGCTTGCCGTGCGGGAAGCGCTTGTGCGGACGAGAACCCGGTACATCTCCCTGGTGCGATCGCTGCTGCGCCGGGAAGGGATCGCAGTGCGCAGTGGGGCGGCGTCGAGTTTGATCGTTCGGGTGAGCGAGCTCTCGCTCCCGCAGTGGCTCGAGTCGGAGATCGCGCCTTTGTTGGCCGTGATGGAGAAACTGAACGAAGAGATCCGCGCTGCGGACGGTCGGATCGCCAAGAGGGCAAGAGAGGATACGGTGGTGCGCCGTCTGTGCACGGCACCCGGAGTGGGCGTTGTGACGGCGGTAGGCTTCCGGGCTGCGTTGGACGAGGCCGGGCGTTTTCGAGGCGCGCATCAGGTGGAGTGCTATCTGGGGCTGGTGCCGCGGGAGATGAGCTCGGGGGAAAAGCAGCATCGAGGCAGGATCACGAAGAGCGGGAACGGTCGTGCGCGATGGCTGCTGGTGGAAGCGGCATGGGCGGTATGGCGGTCGAGAACGGCGGAGTCGGCGGGCTTGCGGATGTGGGCGCAGCGTATCGAGGTGCGACGCGGGAAGCGCGTCGCCACGGTGGCTCTGGCACGGAGACTCGCAGGGATCCTCTTTGCCATGTGGCGGGACGGGACCTCCTTTGAGCCGCGGAAGCTTCGAACCGTAGGGGTTGCGCCGAAGGCGGCCTGATCGAGTGGAGCAACAGAGCAAAGCGAAAGATGTTTTCCACTGGTTCCACGCAAGCGTCTGGAGAGCGCGCGTGCCGCCTTGGCCGCAATCGAGGCCGATGGATAGATGGCGCCTCCGACTCTCGCACCCCCAGCATGCGCCGGCGAATCTGTCAGCATCGCCACAACAAGAGCGCGAACAGAAGGATGACGAACCTCGTGGAGCAACAATCATACTCGCGTCAACGACAGCCGTGGAGGTGAAACTGTTCAGCTAAAGAGAGCGCGGTTGACTTGGAGCACCGCTTCACAGAAGGCGGCATTAGCGGCCGATGTCGACATAGCCGGCGATCTGGGACGCTGGTACTTCAGACTCTACGGCCCGCTTCGAGCACTGACGAGTCAGTGGGCGAGCAGCGCCCGCAGCGCCGCCTCCGTCTCCCGCACCACCTCGTCGGCGTCGACGTCCACGAGCTCGCCGTGCCGTTTGCGGACCTCGCCGTCCACGATCACCGTGTCGACGTTCTCCGCCCCGACAGCCAGCGCCAGCATGTTGGTGACGTCGGTGAGCGGCCCGTCGCGACGTCGTCGCTGCGCACCATGATGAGGTCGGCCCGCTTGCCCGGCGTGAGGGAGCCGACGACGTCGCCGAGGCCGAGGCTCCGGGCGGCGTCGATCGTGGCCATCTGCAGGATCCGCCGCGTCCCGACCGCGAGCTCCTGCTCGGCCTGACCGCGCAGCAGGCCGGTGGCGAGCCGCAGCACCGACCAGAGGTCGGCCGACCCGGTCAGCGGCAGCGTGTCGACCGACAGGGTCAGCAGCATCCCGCTGCCCTCCATCTCCTGCACCGGCGTGACGCCGTAGCCGATCAGCAGCTCCGACCACGGGCTGATGCTCACCGACGCCCCGGTGTCGCGGACGAGCGCCCGCTCCTGCTCGATCGTGTAGAGCGCATGGATCAGCTGGGTGTCCGGGTCGAGCATCGACTGCTCGCCGAGCTGGCGGATCATGCCGAGCGCACCCTGCGTGCGGGTGGAGTTGGCGTGGTAGCTCACCGGCAGCCCGAGCCCGCGGACCGTGTCGTACTCCGGTCGGAACACCGCTTCGCCCACGAGACCCGGCGGCCGGCCGGCCAGCCCGAGGTGCATCAGCGGCAGGCGTCCGGCGTCGAACCACTCCGCCTTGGCCCGGGCGACGTCCGCGAGGTCGATCAGGCTGGTGCCCGGGTGGCCCTGCGGCGCGCCGTAGGAGAACCGGCCGCGCAGGCCGACCTCCTGGTGGGCCCGCAGGTTGCCGTCGGCGTGGCCCGGCGAACGCAGGTTGTGCGCCCAGTCGTGCACGGTCGTGATGCCGGTGGTCAGGGAGTCGACGAGATCGAGGCGGGTGCCGTGAAAGAGGTCGTCGGGCGTGCAGCGCACCCCGTTGCGGACGTTGAGCGCGAAGTACGCCGCTGCGCGATGCCAAAGGGAAGCGCGAGCGCGAGGAACTCGAACAGGCACAGGAGCACTATCGGCGCGGCGCCCGATGGTGTAAGGCGCTGGTGTAAGGCGCTGCGTTGGCAATGGTGTCAATGTGGTGGAGGGACCGACCGACCAGTAGCCTGATTGCGGCGAACGCGGCGTGAGGGGCCGGGCGGGAGGGGTTTCACCCGCGGGCTGTGTTTCACACCATCACGGAGGGACGTATGTCAAAGAGTCACTCAACGCGGGAACTGCGATTCGAAGTCAAAAACGTTTTCGGCAGCGGTGTGGAGCGCTGCGTTCTCCGTTGGCCCATAGGTGCGCATTTCGACCTCGACTCATACTACGGGGACTGGCGACAGGTGCGGGACGTGGATTTCTGGATAGATCGATCGGCGCATGAGGCAGTGCTCCTGTTCACCAGAAATTGTCGGGGTCGAGGACCCGAGCCCCGTCTCGTGGGTAAGGGCTCAGAAGATCAGAACTGCGCCGAGGAAGAGGAATCCGAACAGAAGTATAACTGATATGGAACGACCCTCGGTCAAGCGGAGATCGTAGGTCGTTGGCTGTCTTTGTTCTTCCTGGGGGATGGGAGCTTCGAAGGACGGAGGAGGGCGCAGGGCGCTTCGGCGACGAGTCACTCTGATATTCGCGGGTTACTCGAGCGCGAGCTCGAGCAGAGCCGGCATGACCGTTCTTCGTCGGGAGGTGTCGCCTTCTAAGAGCGCGAGTCCCGGGATGCGAGATCCCGTGTCGCATAGTTAGCCCGCGAATCCTCCTGTCCGTGCCTGCGTTCATCCGTCCTTCGAAGCTGCCTTTTTCTTCGTTGCAACGATCTCAGGCGTGCGAATCAACGATCACGTTGTTCGGTGTGGCCGCAGCGTCCTTGAGCGATAGTGCCGCCCAGATGAATCCGGCGAGTTCGCGGGCGACCGCGGTGACCGCCTTGTTGGTTGATTTCCCGTGAAGCGCGAGTTTCCAGAATCTCTTGTGGAGCCGAAGCTGGGCTCGATCCGCCAAGCCGATGACCCAGCCGGGCTGTCCTTCGCGCCGCTTGCGGAGCTGTTTACTCACGCCGGGGCGATGCCGGTAGTGCCACGAGGCTTCGATCAGCACGTGGCGGGCATGGGTATTTCCCGCCTTCGTGATCGGTCCTCTTCGGTGCTTGTCGCCCGTGGAGTTCTCGCTCGGCACGAGGCCAAGGAACGCCATGAGCCCACGCGGCGACTCGAAGCGACGGAAGTCGTGCAACTCCGCCACGAGTGTCATCGCCGTGAGAGTGTCGATACCACGGAAGCAGCGCAGCCACCCGACCGGCTCGCGGTACGGATCCTTCTCGCTCACGGTGAGGAGTTTCTCCTCCAGCCCGCGAATCCTTTCCTCGAGATGCTCGATCGCCTGCAGGTAGTCACCGAAGACGGCGCGATCCGCCTCGTGCTCGAAGCTCAAGCTGCGAAGCCAGCGGCGGTGCGCCTGGGTCCACGCCTTACCGCAGTGCACAAGCCCTCGGCGAAGCAGCATCTTGCCCAGCCGGTGTCGCGAGCGGAGCAGATCCTCACGCGCATCTTCGCGGCAGCGGCTGAGATCGCGCACCGCCTCCTCTTCGGGCGTCGGAGGGTGAACTTCCGTCAGCCCGTCGGCGCGCAGCGCCTGCGCGAGCTTCCTCGCGTCGCGGCGGTTGGTCTTGATCCGTTCACCGGGTTTCACCGGAACCAGCGATGGAGCGACCACGATCGAGTCCACGCCCGCCGCTCGAAGTTGGCGCTGCAGCGTGTAGCCGCACGGGCCCGCCTCATAGCAAACCCGCAATTCTCCGACCGCCTCGCGCGAAAGCCGCTTCGCCAGTCGCTTCACAGCCACCGGCTCATTGGCGAGCTCCCATTCCACAGGCTCGCGTCGTCCCGGCAGCAGCATCGCCACCTGGATCGACTTCTTGGAAGTGTCCAACCCCACTTGACGCTCAGTGGGCTCAGCACCTTTCGCTTTATCCAGAGTGTGCCCTCGTGTTTCACCGCGATGGGCGCGCAATCAAGAGCATTCGTCACGCGTGGGAGAGCGCGTGCGAGGAAGCTGGGTTGTCCGGTAAGATTCCGCACGACTTTCGTAGAACGGCCGTGCGGACCATGGTAGGGTCCGGGGTTCCTGAGCGTGTTGCGATGCAGATGACCGGACACCGAACGCGAGACGTTTTCGAGCGCTACAACATCGTGAGCCCGGGAGATCTCCAAGACGCGGCTAAGCGGCTCGGAGACGCTTTCGCAAAGAGAACGGTTACAACTTCGGTTACAATCGACCAGGTAAGTGATAGGGAGTCCCAGCTAACTCATTGATCTAGCAGCGCACGGCGCCGTGGCCGAGTGGTTCAGGCAGAGGTCTGCAAAACCTCTTACTCCGGTTCAATTCCGGACGGCGCCTTTCTCATCCGCCGGATTCGCGACTGGTCGCTCAGAGGCCGTGCCGTGCGAGGAAGGGGCGCACGGCTGCGAGGAATCCTTCCGGGTTGTCGCCCATCACCGAATGGCCGGCGGCGGGCACGACGACCGCTTCGCTGCCCGGAACCTCTGCGAGGAACCGGCCCACGGTCTCCTCGGCGAGTACGTTGCTCTGTGCCCCGCGAACCAGCAGCGTCGGGCAGCGGATGGAACGAACGCTCTCCCAAAGGCGCTCGAAGTCGCTCTGCAGTCCGGGGCCGCCGATGGCGGGGTCGTACTTGTACGACCACCGCCCCTCAGCTCCTCGGCGAAGCGCGTGTCGTAGGCGCTCCTCGATGTTCTCGCGCGATCGCCGGGGATTGAACGCGAGCGCCCGCTCCACGGCTTCGTCGAACGTCGCGAACTCGCGCACCGCGAGTTGCGATCGCACGGCGTCACTGCCGGCGCGCGCCACCGTCGGCGCCACGTCGACGATGACCAATCCGCGCACCCGATCGGGGTGAGTCGCTGCGAAGGCCAATGAGTTGAGACCGCCGAGGCTAAGTGCGACGAGCGTCGCCGCGCTCCAGCGAGGAACGTCCAGGAAGCCTCGGATGTCGCCGACGAAATCCTCGCGCCGGTAGTGGCCGCCGGGTGACCAGTCGCTGTCGCCGTGACCCCGCTGGTCGAACGCGAGGACGTGGTGGTCACGGGCCAGATCCGGCGCCACCTCGTCCCAGCTGTGCGCGGTCTGGGCACCGCCGTGAATCAACAGCAGCGGCGCGCGACCCTCGGTGCCCCAATCGAGAAAGTGGAAGCGCAGCCCGTTCAGCGTCGTGGTGTGATCCGCCGGCATCAGAATGGTGCCTCCCCGCTCGACGCGTCCGGACCGATCAGCACGACCCGGGCGTCGTCGCCGGCACGCAGCAGGGTTTTCTCGGCGGGAGCGATCACCAGTCCGTCGCCGCGCGACATCGAGCTCAACACGGCCGAGCTCTGCGTGCCCGTGGAGGTCGCAAGCCATCCATCGGCGGTTCGCTCCAGCCGGCAGCGCACGAACTCCGTGATGCCTTCCGACTTCTTCAAGTCGTGCGTCAGCCGGGCGCTCGCCGTCGGCAGATGGATCGCGGTATGTCCGCCCATCCGCCGTAGCGCGGGGCGCGCGTAGAGGTAGAAGCAAACGAGCGCCGACACCGGGTTTCCAGGCAGGCCGAAGTGAGGTCGCCCCGCCAGCATGCCGAACGTCAGGGGCTTGCCGGGCTTCTGCGCGACCTTCCAGAACAGCCGCCGCACGCCGATCTCGTCCATTACCTTCTTGACGTAGTCGAAGTCGCCAACCGAGACGCCGCCGGTCGAGAGAATTGCGTCCGCGCGTGCCGCCGCCTCGAATGCGGCCCGAACCTCCTCTGGCACGTCGCGGGCGATCGGCAGCATGAGGGGCACCGCACCGGTTTCGCGCACGGCCGCCGCGAGCATGTACGCGTTGCTGTTCACGACCTGTCCGGAAGCGACTTCTTCGTCCGCCTCGACGAGCTCGTTGCCCGTCGAGAGGATCGCCACGGTAGGCTGGCGATGAACGAGAAGCAGGGTTCGGCCGACGGAGGAAGCCACGCCGATGTCTGCGGCGCCGAGCCGTCGTCCCCTGCGAAGCACGGTGTCGCCCCGCCGCACGTCCTCGCCAGCCTGGCGAATGTGGCTGCCCTTCACCCCGGCGATCTCCACGACGACATCGCATCCTTCGCTCCGCGTGTCCTCGACGCGCACGACGCCGTCTGCGCCCGCCGGGATCGGCGCTCCGGTCATGATCCTGACCGCTTCACCGGCGCCGACGGCGGGCACCGTCCGGCTGCCGGCAGACGAAGTGCCCGTCACCCGAAGACGGGCGGGTACACTCACTAGATCAGCGTGGCGGACCGCGTAGCCGTCCATCGCCGAGTTGGCGTAGCCGGGTACGTCGCGCTGCGAGTGGACGTCCTCGCCGAGTACCCGACCGACGCATTCGAGCAAACCAGCTCGCTCGGTGCCGAGTGGAGCGACGGCGCCGACGATCAGGTCCAGCGCCTCTCGAACGGGGAGCACTCCCCGCGTCTAGTCGCGGGGTCACCCCGAGTCAACGTGTCGAGGCGCCTCCGCCCCTGGCAACGGCAAGAAGGCCGCTGTATGGGGGGGAGCCCATGTCCGATCTCGTCCAGACGGCCGCCGAGCTCGAGGCTCCGGTGACCCGTCGTGATGCGCTGATCGAGTACTTTGCATCGGGCGCCAGGCCCCGCAGCGAGTGGCGCGTCGGCACGGAGTACGAGAAGATCGCCGTCGATCGCAAGACCGGGCGGGCGGCCCGCTACTACGGGCCGCGAGGCATCGAGGCCGTATTGCGTCGGCTCGCGGACCGATTCGGCTGGACGCCCCGCCTCGAGGGCGAGCACGTGATCGCTCTCGAGGGTCGCAAGGCGACGATCACGCTCGAGCCGGGAGGCCAACTCGAGCTTTCCGGCGAGGCCTGCGAGAGCATCCACTGCGCCGAGGAGGAGCTCGCGCGGCACGTGAACGAGATCGTCGAGGTCGCCGACGAGCTCGGCCTCGCGTTTCTCGGCCTCGGCATGCAGCCGCTGTCGCCGCTCGAGGACATCGAGTGGGTGCCGAAAGTCCGCTACCGAATCATGGCGCCCTACATGTCGAAGGTCGGCACCCTCGGCCACCGCATGATGAAGCAGACCGCAACCGTGCAGGCGAACATCGACTTCGAGAGCGAGCGAGACGCGATGGCCAAGGTCCGGCTGGGGATGGGACTGTCCCCGATCCTCACCGCAGCGTTCGCCAACTCGCCGATCAGCGACGGCAGGCTCAACGGCTACATGAGCTACCGCCAGCACGTCTGGACCGATACGGATCGGGATCGCTGCGGCCTACTCCCGTTCGCGTTCTCTCGCGACGCGGGTTTCGAAGACTACGCCGATTGGGCGCTCGACGTGCCGATGTACTTCATCCGCCGCGAGGGCAAGCTGGTCGAGCTGACCGGATTGCCGTTCCGCGAGTTCCTGAAGCACGGCGCGGCCGGTCATCACGCCACCATGGCGGACTGGCAGCTCCATCTCACCACCCTGTTCCCCGAGACGCGCCTCAAGACCTACATCGAGATCCGCTCGGTCGACAGCCAGCCTCCGGAGCGCATGTTGGCGTTGCCGGCGCTCGTCAAGGGAGTGTTCTACGACGATGACTGCATGCTCGGCGCTTGGGACCTGGTCAGATCGTGGAGCTGGTCGGAGCGGCTCGAAGCCTACGTGGCCGCGCAAAAGGAAGCGTTGCTGGCCCGCGTTCGCGGCGGGATAAAGTTGCTCGACCTGGCGCGGGAGCTATCGGCCATCGCGCGCGTGGGCCTGGCTCGTCAAGATGTACGCAACAGCCGCGGCGAGAACGAGACGATCTACCTCGACGCCTTGGACCGCCAGCTCGCGAGCGGGCGCTCGCCCGCACACGACATCCGCGAACGCTGGGAGACGGCCTGGGAGGAGCGCATCGAGGAGCTCATAGAGTTCGCCGCGTATCAAACCGAGTAAGCTCGCTTCCGCGTGAGGCCGCCCTTCGCGCGACCGGCACCACGACGATGAGACCGACGCCGGACCTCACGGCGCTCCCCGGAAGAACTTGGCGACGGCGGTCAGCACCTCTTCCGTCTCGCCGACCGCCAGCCGCCCAGGCGGCAGCGAGCTCAGAAACACCTCCCCGTAGGTTTTGCGGGCGATGCGGCTGTCGGCGATCAACACCACGCCGGCGTCGTCGTGGGAGCGGATGAGGCGCCCGAAGCCCTGGCGGAGCTTGATCACCGCCTGAGGAAGCGCGTAGTCGTCGAACGCGCTGCCGCCTCGTGCCTCGATCGCCTCCGAGCGCGCCAGCACGATAGGGTCGTTCGGCACGCGGAACGGCAGCCGGCCGATGACGATCAAGCGCAGGCCCTCGCCGCGGACGTCGACGCCCTCCCAGAAGCTGTCCGTAGCGAACAGCACGGAAGCGCGATCGCGGCGGAACCGGTCGAGGAGCGCGCTGCGGCCGGCTTCGCCCTGCCGCCAAACCGGGAAGCCTCGAGCGCGGAAGTACGGGGCGAGCGCCTCGTGCGCGCGCCCGAGTGCCCCATGCGACGTGAAAAGGAGGAAGGCGCCGCCGCCGCTCGCGTCCACCGCCTGGCCCACCACTTCGAAGAACGCGGGCTCGTATCCCGGCGCGTCCGGGACGGGGATGTCCACGGGGACCGCGATCAAGGCTTGGTCGCCGAAATGATAGGGCGAGTCGAGGCGCAAGCGCTCGACCGTGCCCTCGGGAAGATGGTCGAGCCCGACCCGCCCGGCGAAGTAGTCGAAGCGTCGCTCGACGGTGAGTGTGGCCGAGGTCAACACGGTCGCCGGGAAGGCCCGGAACAGGCTGTCGCGAAGCCGCGGACCGGCCTCGACCGGCGCGTACGCGAGGATCAGCGCCGGGGCGTGGGAGCCGCGCCGGCGCACCGCGAACCAGCGACAGAGCTCGCGATCGTCAGCGAGGAAGTAGCCGAGATCGAGCGCCACCGCGGACAGGCGCCCGGCCACTGCTTCGAGTTGCTTGGCGAGAAAGAGGGTCGCCTCGACCGCGGACTGCGACATCAGCGAGACACGCTCGAGCACGGGCTCGATCGCTTCGGTGAGACCGCCGACGACGCGGACGAGGTCCCGCAGAGTCTGTTGCACGGTCTGCCACGCCGGGGCGTCGCGCACCTCGGCGACGATGCGCAGGCGTTGCTCGTCGCCCTCGACGCCGCGCGGCACGAGCGGTGCGATCTCGAGTAGCATGCGCGCGAACGCGGCCGCCGCCTGGCGCCCGAGCTCGGGGATCTTCGTGCGCAGCGCCTCGTCGATCCGCTTGGCGGCGCTCTTGGCGGTCAATCGGTCCTCGGGCGCCGACAGAGCTGCGAGCTTCTGTTGCAGCGCCGGTAGCACTCCCCGCTCGCGCAGGCGCGGGTGCTGCAGCCGCCAGAGGAGCCGCTCGATGCGGCGCTCCGAAACCTCGGCGCCGAAGTGATCGGTGGTGACGTCCTCGAGGTGATGGGCTTCGTCCACGACGAGCCGCGTCGCGGCAGGCAGCACGCCGCTCGCCGCATCGTCCCCGAGAACCGAGCGGAGCTCGAGGTCGCTCAGCAGCAGGTGATGGTTGACGACCAGCAGCTCGGCCCCGAGGGCGTCCTTGCGAGCCTTGTAGAAGAAGCAACGCTCGTACTCCGGACAACGCGTGCGCAGGCAGTCGTCGTGCTCGGCGGCGACGGCGTCCCAGGCGTCCGAACGGGGCACGAATGGCAGGTCGGTGAGCGTGCCGTCTGCCGTCGAGTCCGACCAGTCGAGAATCGACCGGATCTCGGCAGCGATCGCGTCGTCGAGAAGGAGCGCAGGGGATTCGCGCACCTCGGCCGTCTTCCGCAGGCACACGTAGTTCCCGCGTCCCTTCACTAGCGCGGCTCGGAAGGGCACCCCGAGATGGGCGGCGAGAAGCGGGAGATCGACGCCCACCAATTGCTCCTGGAGGTTGATGGTTTGGGTCGAGACGATGACGCGCTCGCCGCTGTGACGGCTCCAGTGAATGGCCGGGACGAGATACGCGAGCGACTTCCCCGTGCCCGTGCCCGCTTCGACCGCGAGCACGCCGCCGTGATCGAACGTGTGCGCGACCCGCTCGGCCATGCGAATCTGCTCGCGGCGGTGCTCGTAGCGGGGTAGGCCGCGAGCGATCGGGCCGCCGGGCTCGAGCGCGGCTGCGATCTCGCGCGCATCGAATGACGGATCGATCAACCGAGCTCGACCCAGTGCGAGCGCTGCCGATGCACGCGTCCGACCGCGCGGGCGCCCCTCACGCCCGCCGCCGCCAGATCGTCGAGCAGCCGATCGGCGTCCTTCGCGGCCAGCGCGATCAACAGGCCACCCGAAGTCTGAGGATCGTACGCGGCCTCGCGAAGCGTCGCGGACATTGACGCGGCTACCGCCACCTTGCCGTCGAGGTAGGCACGGATCCGCTTGCACCCGCCGGTCAGGTGGCCGGCGACGACGTGCTGTTCGAGCTCCGGGAGCAAGGGAAGGCTCGACGCGTCGATCTCGAGCGTGACGCCGCTGCCGCGCGCCATCTCGTGCGCGTGCCCGAGGAGGCCGAAACCGGTGACGTCGGTGGCGGCATGAACCTCGCGGCGCAGCATCGCTTCCGCCGCCGCGCGGTTGAGCATCGCCATCGACGCGACGAGCGCATCGTAGGCCTCGGCGCCGAGCGCACCGTGCTTGAGCGCAGTGGAGAGGATTCCCGTGCCGAGCGGCTTGGTGAGGACGAGCGCGTCACCCGGCTGCGCGCCGACGTTGCGGATGATGCGCCGCGGGTCGACGATCCCGGTCACCGCCATGCCGTACTTGAGCTCGGGGTCGTCGACCGTGTGGCCGCCGACCACGACCACCGCGGCCTCCGCCGCCTTCTCCACGCCGCCGCGCAAGATCTCGCCGAGGACCGCGACGTCGAGCTCCTTCGAGGGAAAGCAGACGATGTTCATCGCGGTCTTCGGCACGCCCCCCATCGCGTAGACGTCGGACAGCGAGTTCGCGGCCGAGATCTCACCGAAGGTGTACGGGTCGTCGACGATCGGCGTGAAGAAGTCCACGGTGTTGACGATCGCCAGATCGTCGCGCAGGCGATACACGCCGGCGTCGTCGGACGTGGCCACTCCGACGAGCAGGTCGGGATGCGACGGCTTCGGCAGCCGCTCGAGGATGTCGGCCAGGTCCGCCGGACCCAGCTTTGCGGCTCAACCGGCGGCCTTGACCTTCTCCGTCAAGCGGATACGCGGTCTCTGGTCGGCCTGGTCGAGCTTGTGAGGCTCGGTCATAGGCCGAGTCTAGTTTGCGCCGACCGAGTAGACAACGAGTCGGCGCTCAGCCCCGGCGGAGCTTTCGCTGATCCCCCACGCGGATCGTGAAACCGGTGCGATCGAAGTACTCGAGCAGCGCGATCGAGAACTTGCGGCTGGCGCCGATCATGTCGCGAAACTCCGCGGCTCCGAGCGGACCGCCGGCGCGGATGCGCTCGGCGATCCGTTCGCGCAGGCGCGCGATCGTCGAAGCGTGATAGAAGAGGTCCTGGCTCACCTTCGACGCTTTGCCCTCGCGTTCGAGCGCCGCCAGTAGCTCGAGCACGCGTTTCGGCGGCAGCTTGAGGGTCTCCGACAGCTGCTTCGTGTCGGGCGGGGCGTACGCGCCGGTCTCGATCAGAGCCTCGATCTCCGCCGTCGCGGCGCGCTCCGGGGCCGCGAGTTTCACGCGGTGCGTCAGTAGGCGGACGAGGCTCTCCTCGCGGACGATCGTCTCGTCGGCCGCGAGGCGATCGACGATGGCACGAAAGAGGCGCGGCGCGACCGGATACGGGAGCTGCGAGCGCAGCAGCTCCATGTCCATGCCGGGGAGCAGCGGATGATCGCGATGGTACACGGCGAGCGCGGCGAGCAGAGCTTCGAGCCATTCCGTCCAGCGCTCTCGTGTCGTGAGCCCCTCCACCGCCCCGGCGCCGGGTAGCGCGGTGATCCGCGAATGCGAAGCGATCGACCGGACTGCGGCCTCCGGCAGGCCGGCGGCCTCCGCGAGCCAGGTCGGCGTACGGGCAAACACGCGATCCATCTCGAGCAGCGCAAGTACGATCGCGGCCGGATCCGAGGAGGCGACGCGCTCGAGGAGCGACGGCACGCTCGAGTCGACGGCGCGATGGCGGGGTGGGAACGGATGGACGACCATGCCCCCTCCGAGCGTACGCTGCGCGCTCTCGCTCCTGAGGATGAACCGGTCGCCGCGGAAGGCGACGATCGGCGCTTGGCACACGAGCTGCACGTACGCGCGCTCCTTCGGCGCGATCTCCGCGCGGCCGCCGAGGATCACGAGCCGGGCCATGACCTCCGCGGTGCCGAGGTGAACGCGAACTCGGCGGCGGTTCGGCAGCGGCCTCTTGGCCAGCGGACGGATCTCGACCGACGCGTCGAACCGGTCGGTGGTCGACGTGATCGACGGATGAACGATGACGTGACCGCGGCCGACACCCAGCTTCTCGACTCCGACCAGATTGAGCGCGACGCGCTCGCCGCGCTCGGCGCGTGGCACATCATGACCGTGCACCTGGACCGTGCGCACGCGCGCTTCGTTGGCGCCGGGCAGAACGCGCACCGGCTCACCGGCGGCGATGTGCCCGGCCACGGCCGTGCCGGTGACGACGACGCCGTGACCCTTCATGACGAAGGCGCGATCGACGGGAAGGCGGAACGGATTGTCGGATCGTATCGGCTCGACGGCCTGCAACCGCCGTGCGATCTCGGCACGCAGAGCGTCGATGCCTTCGCCGTTGACCGCCGAGACCTCGCAAGTCGGTGCGCCTTCGAGCACCGTACCGAGCAGGAGGATCTCGATTTCCTCCCGGACCTCCGCCAGCCTTGCGTCGTCGACGAGGTCCTTCTTGGTGATCACCACGATCCCGCTCTTCACGCCGAGGAGGTGCACGATGTCGAGGTGCTCCTCGGTCTGCGGCATCACGCCGTCGTCGGCGGCGACGACGAACAGTACCAGGTCGATGCCGTGGGCGCCGGCCAGCATGTTCTTGATGAAGCGCTCGTGACCGGGCACGTCGACGACTCCGGCGCGCGTGCCGTCCGGTAGCGCGAGCTCGGCAAAGCCCAAATCGATCGAGATGCCGCGCTCCTTCTCTTCCTTGAGGCGGTCCGTGTCCTCGCCGGTGAGGGCTTTGACGAGCGCCGTCTTGCCGTGATCGATGTGTCCCGCCGTGCCGACGATGAAAGGCATCAGTCGCGCGGCACCAACACCGCGGGGTCGAAGACGCCGCGGAGGTCGAGGAGAAAGCGGTTCTCGTGCACGCGACCGAGAATCGGCGGGCGCGCCGCGCGGAAGCGCGCGGCGATCGCGTCCGGGCGTTGTCGCCCGTGGCCGATCGCGATCACCTTCGTCGGTAGGGCTTCCGTCGGCAGCGCCCCACTGCCGACTTCCGAGTGCGAATCACGAAGCTCGATCTCGAACTCTGCGCCGAGGGCTTCCCGAAGCAGCGCGATCGCCGAGCGGCCGACGACCTCCATCTCGACGATCGGGCGCGTCAGCCAGCGAAGCGTCGGCAACGCGCGCGACAGGTCGGGCGCGCGGCGATAGACTCTGAGGACGGCGGCGAGCGCGGCGAGGCTCAACTTCCCTGGCCGGAGCGCGCGTCGGAGCGGATTGGCTTTGATGCGCTCGATCACGGCGGCCCGGCCGACGAGGACGCCTGCTTGTGGGCCGCCGAGCAGCTTGTCGCCGCTGAAGGTCACCACGTCGGCGCCCTCCGCGACCCGCTCCGCAACCACGGGCTCCTTGGGAAGGCCGAGCACCGAGAGATCCACGAGCGCGCCGCTGCCGAGATCCTCCATTACGGGCAGGTGGTGCGCCCGTCCGAGGGCAACGAGCTCGCGCAGCGCGACCTCGGCGGCGAAGCCGACGATTCGGTAGTTGCTGGTGTGCACCTTCAGCAACAAGG
>JBEVNX010000154.1:0-22818 GCA_040507895.1 Binatia bacterium
CATCCGCGAGGAAGTTCTCATGGCGACGATTCTGCAGGTCACGCGGGACTACGAGAAGACCGTCTACCTGCTCACGGGACACGGCGAGCACGACATCACCGACTCCGACCGCAACAAGGGCTACACCACGTTAAGCAACGTGCTCGAGCAGGAGTTCTATCACGTCAAAACGCTGTCGCTGTTCGGAGACGAGCCGATCCCCAAGGATGCAGCGGCGATCATCGTCGCCGGCCCGAGGGGGAACCTTCGACCAGAGGAGGCGCAGAAGCTCGACCAATATCTGCGAGCCGGCGGCTCGCTGCTGATGATGGTGGACCCCGAGAACGCCCAGTCGACCGCTGCGTTCCTGCGCCGCTATCGGGTCGATCTGCAAGCCGCGGTCGTCAGTGAGCCGGCGAACCGTTTGGCGGCGAGCGAGATGCTCACGGCGAAGATCCCCGATCGTTCCAAGGACTCCGCCGTGACCCTGGCGCTCGACGCCGATCCGGTGTTCTCGCTCTTCGGGCCAGTCCAGGCGCTGCCTGGCGACACGGAGGACATCGACGTGATCCCCCTGCTCATGACGTCGAAGAGCAGCTGGTCGATTCCCCTACGCGGCGGGCAAGTGCCGGACGACCTCGATTTCGACGCCAAGCGAGGCGACGAGCGCGGGCCGTTCCCGGCCGGGCTGTCGGTCGCCGTGCGGCTCGCTGGCGCGTCTCACGACGAGGTCCAAGACGAGGAGTCGCGCAACGCGGGCCGGATGATCGTCTACGGCGACTCCGACTTCGCCAACAATTTCTTCATCGATCTGCTCGGCAACCGCGATCTGCTGGTCAACAGCGTGAACTGGCTCGCGCTGGAGGACACGCTGATCGGCGTTCGTCCCGAACGCAAGGTCGGCGGCAAGGAACAGTTCTTCGTCTCGAGCCGGCAGAACTACATGGTCTTTTTGCTCGGAGTGGTGATCGAGCCGGCGATCTTTCTGCTGATCGGCGCGGCGGTGTTCGTGCGGCGGAGGATGAGTTGACCTGGCGGAGCACGGTCGCCTACTGGGTCTTGTTCGCTCTGCTCGGTGGATACTATCTCGCGTTCGAGCGCAACCCGCCGCCTCCGTCGGCGATGCAGCGGGCGCGTGAGAAGGTGCTGAACGTATTTAGCGACGAGGTCACGGCGATCACGCTGCGGCGCAACGGCAAGGAGATCCGCTGCGAACGGCGCGACAAGCGTTGGCAGATCGTCAAGCCGCAGAACGCGAAGGTCACCCCCGACCTGATCTCGGCGCTCGTCGAGAATCTGACCGACAAACAAGAGGCGGAAGAAATCGCCGCCAAGCCCAGACCGGAAGACCTGCAGGCTTTCGGTCTGACCGCCTCGTCGGCGGAACTGGAGATCGAGGTCGCCGGCGGAAAACGGATGTCGGTCAAGCTCGGCGGCTCGAATCCCCCGCACACCGCCATCTACGCCCAAACCAATTTCTCCCCCCGCATTCTCCTCGTCGGCGTCAATGTGCAGTACTACGCGGATCTCCTCTACGCGGCGGGGGCCACTGCGGGATAGTGTTTAGGTTGCGCGCGCGTATGTTCGCGGGAGGCGCCCCGAGCGGCGCGAAACCGCGGCGGCTCGCCTGCGGCCTCAAGGGCCTCAGCCGATTCGCGATCGCGCGATGAGGGCGCACTACGCGCCCGCGAACGGGGCGGCATCTTCAAAATTGACACCCTTCGTTTCCGTGTGATAGCCGCACCACTTTCATGACACTCGCGCTGCAGGACTCCGACTGGTGGATCTCTCGCGCCGGTTGCCGAGGCCGTTTTACTCGATGATCCATGCGATTCGGTATACGAAGCACGGGATGGAAGGAATTCGTGACCGTCAGAACGAAGTCGCGGCGCTGTGTCAGGCCGGCGTCGTGTAACCGTTGAGTCGGTGCGCGCGGGAACGCATGGATTTCGGCTTCAGTGAAGAGCAGGAGATGCTGCGGAAGTTGGCGCACGATTTCCTCGCCAAGGAATCGCCGATCCCGTACTCGCGTCGCATGATGGAGGACGAGCTCGGCTACTCCGTCGAGGTGTGGCGGAAGATGGCCGAACTCGGTTGGATGGGCCTCGTCTTCCCGCAGGACGTCGGTGGCGCTGGCCTCGACATGGTGGACTTCGTCGTCGTGCTCGAGGAGATGGGACGGGTCGTGATGCCGGGACCGTTCTTCTCGACCGTTCTCCTCGGCGGTCAGTCGCTTCTCGAGGGCGGCGACGAAGCTCAGAAGGCGCGCTATTTGAAGCCGCTCGTCGCCGGCGAGCTCAAGGCGACGCTCGCGGTGCTCGAGCCGAGCGCGCGTTGGGATGCCGAGGGGATCGCGGCGACGGCAACGGCCGACGCCGGCGGCTTTCTGTTGAACGGGACCAAGCTTTTCGCGCCGGACGCGCACGTTGCGGACCTAATCCTCGTCGCGGCTCGCACCGACACGGGCAAAGGAGAGGAGGGGATCTCGCTCTTCGCCATGGACGTGCCGAAGGAAGGTGTCGCGGTCACGCCCTTCGAGAGCATGGATGCGACGCGAAAGCTCTGCGAGGTGAAGCTCCACCAAGTGCGAGTCGGCCCCGACGCGCTGGTCGGTGCGCGGGGTAGCGGTTGGGCGATCCTACAGCGCGTGACCGATCGCGCGAAGGTCGCGCTTTGTGCGGAGATGTGCGGCGGCGCCGAGCGCGTACTCGAGATGAGCGTCGAGTACGCGAAAATGCGCGTGCAGTTCGACCGGCCGATCGGGACCTTCCAGGCGATCCAGCACAAGTGCGCGCACATGCTGGCGCTCGTCGAGAGCGCCAAAGCCGCGACCTACCATGCCGCGTGGGCGGTCGGGAACGATGCGGCACGGGCGCCTCTCGCCGCGGCCATGGCGAAGGCCTATGCGAGCGACGCCTACCGCACCGTGACCGGCGAGGCCATTCAGATCCACGGTGGAATCGGCTTCACGTGGGAGCACGACCTGCACCTCTACTTCAAGCGGGCGAAAGCGTCGGAGTTCACGTTCGGCGACGGTACGTTCAACCGCGCGCGCGTCGCCGAGCTCATCGATCTGTGACGGAGGGAAACGAGATGGAAGATCAGAAGGCGAGAGATCCGAGAATCGGCCGCAGCGGCCAGCCGACGTCGATGCGCGTGGAGTTCGGCAAGATTCGCGAGTTCGCACGCGCGATCAAGGACGACAACCCGATCTACTACGACGAGCCGTACGCTCGGCGCGAGGCCGGCGGGGTGATGCCGCCGCCGACGTTCACGATGACGCAGGCGTTTTGGGACGAGGCCACGAGCCGCATCGATCACGGTCTCGACATGCGCCGCGTGCTCCACGGCGAGCAGGAGTTCGAGTACGTTCGGCCGGTCTATGCCGGAGACACGCTGGCGGCGCAGGCCCGGATCTCGAACGTCGAGAAGCGCCCCGGCAAGCGCGGCGGCGAGATGACGCTCGTCACGCTCGAAACCGTGTACAGGAACCAGAACGGCGAAGTGTGCCTGTATGCGCGCTCGACGATCATCGAGACCGCCAAGCCGGTCGAGAAGAAGGACTGAGGAGCCGACGATGGATACGAAGAAGCTCTACTTCCAGGACGTCAAGGAAGGCGACGAAGTGCCGGCCTTCGAGGTGAAGAACCTGACGCGCACCGACATCGTCAAATACGCGGGCGCCTCCGGCGACTTCAACCCGATTCACCACGACCAGACGTTCGCGGAGGCGGCGCGATATCCCACGGTATTCGCGCACGGCATGCTGAACGCGGGCTTCGTCAGCAAGTGCCTGACCGACTATGTCGGCCGTTCGGGCCTCAAGCGCTTCAAGGTGCGGTTCACGAGCCAGGTCTGGCCCGGTGACACCATCACCTGCGGTGGCAAGGTCACCAAGAAGTACGAGGCCGACGGCGAGAAGCGGATCGAGGGCGAGCTCTTCGCGAAGAACCAGAAGGGCGAGACCGTCATCCAGGGGAGCTTCGTCGCTGCCCTGCCGGCGAGGCCATGACCCATCTCGCCGCGGATGCGCTGATCGAAGCGATCGACGGGCGGCGGTGGTCGGTTCGCTGGAGGGCAAATCGATGCCGATCCTGACGCGCCTGCCGAACGGCAAGCTCGGATTTCGCATGATGGGCAAGTTCGCGAAGTCCGCGGCGCCCGGTCACGTCGTGCGCGTGACCCTCGAGAACGGGCAGAGCATACGCACCGGCCTTGAGCAGGTGTTCTTCCGCAAGGGGATGGAGGAGGTGCGAGCAGCCGAACTGGAGCCGGGGGATTCCCTCGAACCCGCTTGGGACTACCGCACGGAGTATCGCCCGCCGGACCTCCAGGACTCGAGGCCCGCCGGCGGCACGCTGCGTTTGGTGGCGGTCGTCCCGGACGGCGAGGCGGAGACGTTCTCGGCGCCGATCCGAGAGACCGGCAAATTCTTCGCGACTTGCGGAGCGCTGCTCAAGGCTTGACGCTCCGGGCGCTCGAGCGGCGCATCGTCGGCTGCCGCCGATGCCCGCGCCTCGTCGCGCATCGCGAGCGCATGGCGCGGGAGAAGACGCGCCGCTTCCGGGAGTGGGACTATTGGGGGAGGCCGCTGCCGGGCTTCGGGGACCCCCGGGCACGCCTGTGGGTGATCGGACTCGCGCCAGCGGCCCATGGCGGCAATCGCACGGGCCGGATCTTCACCGGCGACCGCAGCGGCGACTGGCTGTACGGCGCGCTCCACCGCGCCCGCTTCGCCAACCAGCCGACCTCCGTGTCGCGCGACGACGGTCTCGAGTTGCACGACGCATTCGTATCGGCGGTCGTGCGCTGCGCGCCTCCCGGCAACAAGCCGACGATCGAAGAGCGCGACCGCTGCCTGCCGTACCTGGTTGAAGAGCTGGCACGGTTGGATCGCGTGCGTGTCTTCGTCGCTCTCGGCGGCTTCGCGTTCACCAACGTCGTGCGCATGCTGCGCGCCGCCGGCGACCGGCCGGGAGGCGCGGCTCGATTCGGTCACGGCGCCGTCGTTGCGCTGGCGAGCGGGCGCACGCTTCTCGGCTGCTATCACCCGAGCCAGCAGAACACGTTCACCGGGCGGCTGACGGAGCCGATGTTCGGCGCCGTGTTCGCGCGCGCCCGACAGCTCGTCTCCTAGAAGAGCGTCCCGATGAACGTACCGAGCACCGAGATCGGCGCCTGATCCTCGATCCCTTGCGTGGCTCGGGTCACGCCGCCGAGAGCGCCCTCCGCCTGGTTGTAGAGCGAGTCGTCCGCGATCAGCCGGCCGAGCGTCCCCTCGCCGTGCCGCACATGGTCGGACACGTCGGCGAAGTTGCGCATCGTGACGTTGACGCTCGCCACCGTCTCGCGAAGCTCGTCGTACATCCCGTCGTCCGCGAGGAGCAGGCGGCCGAGCGTTCCTTCGCCGCGGGCGAGTCGCCCCGTCACTTTGCGGATGTCGCCGAAGGACTCGCGGAGCGAGCCGAGGGCGGCCGTGGCCTCGTTGTAGAGCGTCGGATCGTTGAGCAATCGGCCGAGCGTGCCTTGGCCGCTGTTCAGCTTGTCCGTGATGCCGCCCAAGTTTCGGACGGTCTGCTGCAGACCCTGGCGGTTCTCTTCGAGCATCTCGCTCACGGTCTTCAGCAAACGGTCTTGATTCTCATTCAGAGAGTCGGCGAGGCTGCGAAGGCTGCCGCCGACTTTCTCGAGCTCGTCCACCATCTGCGAGATTCCAGCGGCCGATTCGCTGCGGATCGTCGCTTCGGCGGAGAGTCGCGGCGCGCCCGGCGAGCCCCGGTCGATGGTCACGAACCGCGCTCCGGAGAGCGCCTGGAAGTCGAGGCGGGCGACGGCGTCCTGGTGAAGATCGATGCCGCGATCGACCTGGAGCGCGACGCGGACGCGGTCCGGCTCGAGCCGGATCTCGCGCACGCTACCCGCCTTGACGCCGGAGACGCGCACCTGCGCTCCGGTGGTCAGACCTTGGACGTCGGCGAAGTCCGCCCAGACGCGGTAGCCTCGCGACAGCAGGCCGGTGCCGACCGTCGCTTCGATGAAGCCGACGAAGAGCAGAACGCCGCCGAGGAAGAAAAGACCGACCCGTTGCTCCGTGGACAGTGCCATGCTTCGCTCCTTGTCTCACACGACCCGCGCCGCGCGCAGGAATTCCCGCGTCTGCGGATGCTGGCTGTGAAAAAATTCTCGGCCGGTGCAGTAGTCGACGATCTCGCCGCGACGCAGCAATGCGATGTGGTCGGCGATCTCGCCCGCGAGTGGCAGGTTGTGAGTGACCACCACCTGCGTGGGATGCCGGCGCTCCTGAATCCTGCGAATGAGCGCGCCCACCTCCTCGGTGAGCAGCGGATCGAGCTCCGCGGTCGGCTCGTCGTAGAGGATCAGATCGGAATCGACGGCCAGGGCGCGCGCGATGGCCGCGCGTTTGCGCATGCCGCCGGAGAGCTCGCTCGGCATCTTGCCTTCCGTGCCCTCCAAGTCGACTTGTGCCAAGCAGTCGCGCACGGTGCGGCGGATCTCGTCTCGCGCGGCCATGCGATGCTCGCGAAGCGCGAGGCTCACGTTCTCGGCGACCGTGAGCGAATTGAGGAGCGCCGAGCTCTGGAACACCATCGAGACGCGGAAGGGCTTCTCCTCGATCGGTAGCCGCCGGTACTCCTCGACCGCCAGATCGTTCAGCCGGATCTCGCCGCGATCCGGATGCTCGAGGCCGATGATCTGGCGGATCAGCACCGACTTGCCCTCGCCGCTGCCTCCAATGATCACCAGCGTATCGCCCTTCGCCACGTCGAGCCGCACGCCGCGCAGCACCGCGTGGCCGTCGTACGATTTCCACACGTCGCGGACCTCGATGCTCACGCCGCCCCGGGTGTTCGCCGCGCTCTTCATTTCGGGGTGGCGGGGAAGAGGAGAAAGGCGACGCGCACGATGATGAAGTCGGCGATGATGATCGAGACGAAGCTCCAAACGACGGCGGACGTGGTCGAGCGCGCCACGCCTTCCGAGCCGCCGGTGGTGCGGAGGCCGAACGCACAGGCGATGATCGACACGAGCATGCCGAACACCAAGCCCTTGACGAGGCCAACGACGATGTCGGTGAAGTTGAGCCATTCTCGAAGATTGTCGAGGAATTGCGAGACGGTGATCGAGATCGTCGGGTCGAAGGCAACGACGAGCGCGCCGCCGGCGATGCCTATGACGTCCGAATAGAGCACCAGGGTCGGAAGCGCCAGCGTCGTGGCGAGGAAGCGCGGCATCGCCAAGAAGGGAATGGGCTCGATGTCCATGGTGCGCAGCGCCGCGATCTCGTCGTTGACCTTCATCGAGCCGATCTCGGCGGCGATCGCCGAGCCCGATTTGCCGGCGACGATGAACCCCATGATCACGGGGCCGAGCTCCTTCGTCATCGCGAGGCCGACGAGCGACCCGAGCACCTCCTGCGTGTAGTTGGCGAGCTGGTCGGCCGCTTGCACGACCATGACCATGCCGACGAACAGCGAGACGAGCCCCGCGATGGCGAACGTTTCGGTGCCGATCCGCGTGAGCTGAGTGAGGATCTTGCCGAGATGACGCGGCGCGGAGCGGCAGTGCCAGACGGTGGCCGCGAAGAGCCGGGCGCACTCACCGAGGATCTGCAGGAGATCGAGCGCGGCGCGGCCGACTGCCGCCGCAGCACCCCGCGGGGGGGTCGTCCGGGCGCTTTCCATCGCTTCCGCCATGCAGCCCCCGCTAGGAGCTCGTCCCGGTCATCCTCCCGTCGCCGACGAGCCGATCGCCGGCGCCTCGCGCTCGCAACATTCCTCGGAATCGCGCAGGGGCTATTCGCCGGAATTTTGCGCTCGCGATGCTGGGCACTCGACTCGTCTGCTCGGTCCGGATTGCCGGGACGGACTCCTAGTCGTCGGACCAATACCATGGGGGGCGAATCTTACCATCGCCCCAGGTCCACATCCCCCACAACAGGTCGCTACGGGCCGCGTTCGTTCCGTAGAGCCGATAGAGCGGCGCATAGGCCCTCTGCAGGGTCTCGTTCTTCGGCAGGATGCCATCGAGAAGAGTAAGCGCCTGCGAATCGCCGGGGGTGCGCGAAATCCACAGCGGCACCAGGGCGCGGGTCTCGAGACGAGTGTCGCCCTCGCCTTCGGTCTGATCGCGGTAGAGGAAGAACAGCACGTCCCTCCGCTCGTAGCCCGCGAGGCTTCCGAGGCCGGTATGCCTTCGGTAGAACGGCCACAGATAGAAGGCGGACTCCATCGTCTGCGTGCGGCGCTCTGCGTAGAACGGCATCAGCCGCAGCGACAGCCGCCGGCCGGTTTTGAGATCGGTCTGCCGCACCCAAGCGGGCCAGGGAAAGCCTTGAATCTCCGTGTCGTTCTTGAGGTCGATCGTACGAGTGTAGAGGGGCAGGATGAGCAAGAATCCATACGAGCGGCTGTGAAGGAGCGGCCCATCGAGGGACGAAAACAGCGGCCACGAGATCCGCGTGACCGTCTCGTCCGGGCGACCGGGGTGCTCCACGCCGCGGATGTAAAACGGCCATCCGACGTAGCGCGATTCGTAGTCGGCGCCGAGCACGGTGTGTCCGTAGATCGGCCACGCCCGGAAACCGTCGCCCGCGCGCCCGCCGACGCGAGAGAGGAACGGAAAGGGCAGCCAGGTTCGCTCGTAGAGAGGCTGCTCGATTCTCAAGTAGAGCGGGAAGAGAAGCATGCGCACCCGCTCGTAGCCGAAGAACTGCTCGAGATTGGCATAGAGCGGCACGACGGAGAGCGACCTGCCGGTGTCCGGGCCCGAATGGTAGAAGAGGATCGGAAAGAAGCGAAGCTCGCGGGTATGAGGCTGATCGATTCGGGGAGCAGCACGCCACAGGTAGGACCCGAGGCCGAGGAAGCGCACCGACAGCTCGTCCTTCGTGCTCTGCCACGACGCGAGAGGATAGAGAAGCGAGCCGCGCGTGGGAGCGTCGACCGAGGACCGTGACGTCTCGAAGAGGGGACGAAGCGCGAAGGAGCTCGAGCTCTGACTCTGATGCCATTCGAGGATCGGCCCGAGCACGCGGCCGCTCGATTCGGTCTCGGTGCGATGGATCTCGACCAGCGGCCACGCCCGGAGCTCGAAGGCGTAGGCGAAGCCGGGTGCGAGCGCGATCCACAGAGCGGCGGCCGCCAGTGGGGCGCTGACCGCGTGCCTATTCGGCTGCGAACTCAACCGCCTGCAGGTCGCGCGCGCGGATCTGATAGAGCCCGAGACTCGTCTGGCCGGAGAACGCGAGCGAGCTCCGTACCTTGACGTCGACGGGGTCGCCTTTGTGGAGCGAGACCTTCGCCACCAAGCCCTTGAGCGGGTCTCCGGAGAACGTGATCGACCGAATGTTGTCGAAAGAGATGCGCAGGTCGCCGCGGCCGAGCTCGCCAGACAGGGCGAGCTCGCCGCCAGCGTTGATCCACTTGGCCTCGACCTTGGTGCCGTCGCGGTCGACGAACGTGCCCTGGTAATTGCGCTCCAGGCCGCCGGATCCGCCGCCGCCGAGCATGCCCATGCCGAGCAGGGGTAATGCGAGGCCTACGATGGCGATCGACCACATCCTCCTAGCCATGACCTCTCCTTTTGCCGTGAGCGGCTCCTACCACAGCACCCAGGGTCGGCAAAGCAAGCATTCCTGCTAGGAAGGCTGACATGTCCTCAGGCGCCGAGCCCGCGGCCATCATCATCGGAGGCGGAATCACGGGGCTCGTCTGCGCCACGCGGCTTCGCCAGGCTGGTATCGACGCGCTTTGCCTAGAGTGCTCGAATCGCCCCGGCGGCGTGCTCTGCACGCGGCGCGTCGATGGCTTCCTGCTCGAGGCGGGGCCGAACACCGTTCAGGAGACGGCGGACCTGAGTGACTTGGTCCGAGAGGTCGGGCTCGGCGCTGAGATCCTGCGTGCTCCGCCCGAGCTCCCGCGATTCGTCTATCGCCGCGGCTCCCTGCACCCGCTGCCGACCGGCGTCGTCGCCGCGCTCAGAACGCCGCTCGTCTCCGCTCGCGCGAAATGGAGGCTTTTCGCCGAGCTTGCGATACCTCGCCGCGCGGACGCGAATGACGAATCCGTGGAGGCCTTTGTCCGCCGCCGGTTCGGCGCGGAGGTTGTCGATGCGTTGGTCGTGCCGTTCATATCCGGCACGTTCGCGGGCGATCCCGCCAAGCTCTCCGCGCGCGCCGTGCTGCCGCTGCTCGTCGCGATGGAAGACCGTCACGGGAGCGTGCTGAGGGGAATGTTGGCGAGAGGGCTCCGTCGGCGCGGGCACGGAAACGAGCAGCGGCGAACGCTGATGTCGCTCCGGGACGGTCTGGAGAGCCTGCCGGCCCGGCTCGCCGCCAGACTCGGTGAGGCCATGCGCTTCGGGTCCGAGGCGCAGGCGATTTCGCGCGACCCGGTGGACGGACGATTCAAGGTCGAGGTTCGTGACGCCGCGGGCCGACGGCTTCTAGCGGCCCGCGCGGTGGTCGTCGCCTGCTCGCCCGGGCGCGCCGCGCCGCTGCTCGAAGCGCTGATGCCGGCAACGAGCCGGACGCTCGCGAAGATCACGACCGCTCCACTGGTGGTCGTCAGCCTGGCTTGGCCGCGCGCCGATGTCTCCCATTCGCTACGGGGCGTCGGCTTTCTAGTCTCGGGGAAAGAGAGGATCCGTACGCTCGGCTGTCTGTGGAATTCTTCAATCTTTCCCGGCCGTGCTCCCGCGGGTCAGGCGTCGTTCACCGCGTTCCTCGGCGGCGCGCGGGACCCGCAGGCCGCCTCGCTATCCGACGGCGCCCTCGTGGAGCTCGTCACGAGTGAATTGGCCGAGATTCTCGGTGCTCGCGGCCGACCGCGAGTGTTGACGATCGAGCGGCACCCGCGGGCGCTTCCCCAGTACGGTCTCGGACATGCCGGGCGGGTGGCGCAGGCGAGGGCAGCGGTCGGAGCCGTGCCAGGGCTGTTTCTCGCGGGGAACTACCTGAACGGCGTGTCGGTCGGGGAATGCGTGCGTCAAGGCGCACGAGCCGCGTCCGATGTCTGCGAGATGCTGCGCGAGACGGTCGATTTTTCGAGCCGCAGCGTGTAATAGAATCGAATCTCGTCGAAGCGCGCGGTCATTCGACTTGCGCCCTGTGAGGAAGGCGCTTGAGCGGTAAGAACGGCGAAGCGAAGCACCCGTTCCAGTTCATGGCCTGCTGGGAGCTGCGCGAGATGCTCGGGCGGCGCGCGGCGGACGTTCAGGAGCTACTCGACGGCCTCGAAGAAGTCCCGCTCGACAGCATCTACTTTCACACACACAGCTACTTCCTGCGCCATCCCTACATCTCCGGTCCGTACCCCAACGACTTCGCCAACTGGGCGGCGATCCAGCTCCGCGATCGCGTCCTCGGCGAACGACTGGCGGTGATCGACCCCTTCGAAGTGGGCGATTTGGAAGCCCTGCGCAACGAGCTGGTGACGATTCTCGACGACCATCTTTCGCATGTCGGCTCGGTCCCGCGCATCGCGTACGGGGAGCTCTTCTTCTTCATGCAGTCTCGGATTCTCGCGGTGCCGGCGGGGATCAAGGCGCGCACGTTGACCGAGTTCCGCGAGGGGCTCGAGCGCGTCGACTCGAGCGCCGTCTATTTCCACGTGCTCGCGGCGATCACGCGCAAGGGCAAGCGTCGCAACGACTTCGTCTCGTGGATCGAGGACGGTCTCGGCGTGAAGGAGCTGGCGGGCCGGGTCGCCGCGATCAATCCTTACGCCACCAGCCTCGAAGGGGTGCGCAAGAACCTCGTCGAGCTCTGCGAGTCGGCCGAGCGCGCCGCTCACTAGATCGGTTCATGGCGGTCACGCTCGACGACTACCGCACGGTCTCGCCGCCCGGCTCCGTGGACATCTTGCGCCGGATGGCGGAGAAGCTGCGCTCCCGCAGGGTGCTGCGCATCAATGCGAACCGCAGTGGCACGGGCGTCGCCGAGATGCTCGAACGGCATACGCCGCTCCTGCAAGAGCTCGGCATCGACGCCCGCTGGGAGGTCATGCGCGGCGGCGAGGGCTTCCAGGCTGCCTGCCAGGTCCTCTACAACATGCTGCAAGGCGAGGAGGACCGCTTCAGCGAGGAGATGCTGCAGCAGTTCGTAGCCACCAACCGCGAGAACGCGCAGCAACTGTCGTTCGACGCCGACGTCGTGGTCATCCACGACCACCAGCCGGTACCGCTCATCGACATTCGGCCACAGGAAGGCAAGTGGGTCTGGCGCTGCCACCTCGACATCGCGCGTCCGCAACGCAAAGCGTGGGCGATGCTGCGCCAATTTCTCGTCAAGTACGACGCCGCGGTGTTCTCGCTACCGAAGTTCGCGCAGCGCCTGCCGATCCCGCAGTTCTTGATCTACCCGTCGATCGATCCGTTGTCCGACAAGAACCGCGAGCTTTCCGAACTCGAGATCGGTGCGACGCTCGATCGTCTCGGCATCCCGCGCGACAAGCCGATCCTCCTTCAGGCTTCGCGATTCCACCGATTCAAGGACCCGGTGGGCGTGATCGAAGCGTACCGCATCGCCAAGAAGCAGAACGACTGCCGCCTCGTGCTCGCTGGTACGCCGACGTCCGACGAGGAAGGGCGCCGGCTGTTTGCCGAATTGGAGGAGGCGGCCGCAAACGATCGCGACGTGCATCTCCTCCGCCTTCCCGAGACCGCCGACATCGAGATCAACGCGCTGCAGCGGGCCGCGACCATCGTGATCCAGAAATCGACGCGCGAGGGGTTCGGCTTGATGGTCGCCGAGGCGATGTGGAAGGGAAAGCCTGTGATCGGCGGGTTCGCGGGGGGGATCACGGCGCAGCTCATCTACGAGGTCACCGGCTACACGGTGAACTCGGTGGAAGGATGCGCCTATCGGATCCGCACGCTGCTCAACAACCCGGAGCTAGCGGCCAAGATGGGCAAGGATGCACGCGAGTTCGCTCGTTGGCACTTCTTGATCACCCGCAACCTCGGAGACTATCTCGCGCTGCTGACGACGCTGCTGCGTTAGCGGGCCGGGCGGTTGGGTGAAAGCGGCGCTCGCGACCAACGGGAGCGAGGGCACAACGAAAGACGAGACGGGGGGTCCAAGGTCATGGCTGACCGCAAGACGATCGAGGCGATGCTGGACGAGCAACGAACCTTTTCTCCGCCGGCGGATTTCCGCAGCAGCGCGGTCATAGCGAGCGACACGCCATACCGCGAGGCGAGCAGCGATCTCGAGGGCTTTTGGGCGAGGCTCGCCGCCGAAAAGCTCGACTGGATTCGCCGATGGGACGAGGTCCTGCGATGGGACCCACCTTGGGCGAAGTGGTTCGTCGGCGGCAAGATCAACGTCGCCGCCAATTGTCTCGACCGACACGTTTCCGCGGGCCACGGCGACCGGATTGCCTATCGCTGGCTCGGCGAGAAGGATGACGAGCGCACCGTCAGCTATGCGGATCTCCATCGTGAGGTTCAGAAGTTTGCCAACGTGCTCAAGGCGCTCGGCGTCGACAAGGGCGACCGTGTGGCGATCTACCTGCCGATGATCCCGGAGCTGCCGATCGCGATGCTGGCGTGCGCACGAATCGGCGCCGTGCACAGTGTGGTGTTCGGTGGATTCAGCTCCGAAGCGCTGCGCGACCGCATCCTCGATGCCGAGGCGAAGCTGTTGGTGACCGCCGATGGCGGCTACCGGCGGGGCGCGGTCGTGCCGCTCAAGACGAATGCGGATGCTTCGGTCGCCGAGACGCCTTCGATCCGGCACGTCGTCGTCGTGCGCCGCACAGGCGAGCACGTTCCGATGCGGGCGGGGCGCGACGTCTGGTGGCACGATGCCATGGCGAAGGCATCGAGCGAATGCCCCGCGGAGCCCATGGACAGCGAGGACATGCTGTACATCCTCTACACCAGCGGCACGACCGGCAAACCGAAAGGCATCGTACACACCACCGCGGGCTATTTGCTCGGAGTGACGACGACGTTCCAATGGATCTTCGACTGGCGCGCGAGCGACGTTTACTGGTGCGCGGCCGACATCGGCTGGGTGACCGGCCACAGTTACATCGTCTACGGGCCGCTCTCGAGCGGCGCGACCTCGATCCTGTACGAGGGTACGCCCGACTATCCAGCCCGCGATCGTTGGTGGGAGATCGTCGAACGTTACCGGGTGAGCTTGATCTACATGGCGCCCACCGCCATACGCTCGTTCATGAAGTGGGGCACGGAGCTGCCCTCCCGGCGCGATCTCTCCTCGCTGCGATTGCTCGGCTCGGTCGGGGAGCCGATCAACCCGGAAGCATGGGTGTGGTACTACGATCACATCGGCCGGCGTCACTGCCCGATCGTCGACACGTGGTGGCAGACGGAGACCGGCTCGATCATGATCACGCCGCTACCCGGGATCACCACGCTCAAGCCCGGTTCGGCGACCAAGCCGTTCCCCGGCGTCGAGGCGGAGATCGTCGACGACCAAGGAAATCCGGCCAGCAGCGGCTACCTAGTCCTCAGGAAGCCGTGGCCCTCGATGGCGCGGACGCTCTACAAGGACCCCGAACGGTTCCGCCAGGTCTACTGGAGCCGCTTCCCGGGGATGTACTTCACCGGTGACGGCGCGAAGCGCGACGCCGACGGCGACTACTGGCTGCTCGGCCGCGTCGACGACGTGATGAACGTCGCTGGACACCGCATCAGCACCTACGAAGTCGAGAGCGCGCTCGTCGATCACGCCGCGGTCGCCGAGGCGGCGGTCATCGGCAAGGCGCACGAGATCAAGGGGCAGGCGATCTCGGCGTTCGTGACGCTGAAGGAGGGGCGCCCGGGAACGCCGGATCTGATGAAAGAGCTGAAGGAGCACGTGGCCAAGAAGATCGGCGCGATCGCGCGTCCCGACGACATCATCTTCACGGCCGAGCTGCCGAAGACCCGCAGCGGCAAGATCATGAGGCGCCTCTTGCGGGACGTCGCGGAAGGGAGGGCGCTCGGCGATACGACGACGCTCGCCGACTCCGCGGTGGTGCATGGGCTCAAGGACAGGTACGAGGACAAGGAAGGGTGAAACGCGCGACTCGGGGCGTCCTCCGCGCCTCCGGGACGAGCGCGCCGCCGTCGAGACGAACGACGAGCCGTAAACTCAGGTGATGCGCAACGCCTCGTTCATGCTGCCGCTGCGGAAGCCTCGGGGGTCGATCTCGACCTCGGTGAAGCCGACGGATCGCAGATGCGCTTCGAGTTCCGCACGTAGCGGAGGGGCGCTGAGGCGAGCAATCTCTTCGCGCGGCACTTCCACGCGCGCTCGGTCGCCGTAATAGCGCACGCGGCATTCGCGGAAGCCGTGCGCGCGGAGCCACTTCTCTCCTTGCGACACCCTTGCGAGTCCTTCCGGCGTGATCGCCGTGCCGTAGGGAAAGCGCGAAGAGAGACACGGGCTCGCCGGCCTGTCGAAGCTTCGCAGGCCGAGCTCTCGGCTGAGCTTGCGGATCTCCGGCTTGCCGAGCGATGCCTCGGCCAGCGGGTGGCGGACCGTGCGCTCGGCCGCCGCCCGGAGGCCTGGACGGTAGTCGGCGAGATCGTCGGCGTTGACCCCGTCGACGATCCACGGAATCGCCCGGCGGAGGGCTTCGGCCGCGGCGATCTCGTAGAGGTTCGACTTGCAGAAGTAGCAGCGATTGGTCGGGTTCGCTCGGTAGTTCGGGATGTCGAGCTCGTTGACGTGGACGACGACGTGCTCGATCGCGAGCTCGCACGCGAGCTCGATGGCCTCCGCGGTGTCCTCGTCGGGGTTGGTCGGGGAGACGGTGGTCAGCGCGATCGCTCCGTCACCGAGCACGTCGTGGGCGACGCGCGTCATCAGGCTCGAATCGACGCCGCCGGAGAAACACACCAACACGCGTCCCATCTCGCCGAGGGAGCGCCTGAGTTCGGAGAGCTTCCGCTCCGCGCTCATATTCCCTCTGCTTGAAACACTTCGGTAGTGAGATATCTCTCGCCCGTGTCGCAGAACACCGTGAGCACGATCTTGCCGGGGCCGAGCCGCTTGGCGACCTGCAGCGCGGCGCAGCAATTGGCTCCGGACGAGATGCCGAGCAACATGCCCTCTTCGCGGGCGAGGCGCCTCGTGAAGTGCGAGGCGTCCTCGTCGGTCACGGTCAAGACTTCGTCGACGACCTTCGGGTTGAAGTTTTCGGGGATGAATCCCGCGCCGATGCCTTGGATCTTGTGGTAACCGGGCTTGCCGCCGGAGATGACCGGAGAGGCCGCCGGCTCGACCGCGACCACGCGCGTGCCGGGACGCTTCTGCTTGAGAACCTCACCCACGCCGGTGATCGTGCCGCCGGTGCCGACGCCGGTGACGAACGCGTCGAGGCGAGGCAGCTGTTCGAGGATCTCCTGGGCCGTGGTGCGCCGGTGCATATCCGGATTCGCCGGGTTCACGAACTGCTGCGGCATGAAATACTCGGGATGCTCGAGAAGGATCTCCTCCGCCTTGTGAATCGCGCCGTGCATGCCGCGCGTATCGGGCGTGAGGATCAGCGTCGCACCGTAGGCGGCGAGCAGACTCCGCCGCTCCTCGCTCATGGTGTCGGGCATGGTGAGGATCAGTCGATAGCCGCGGACCGCGCAAACCAGAGCGAGGCCAATCCCCGTGTTACCGCTGGTCGGCTCGATGATCGTGTCGCCGACTTTGAGGCGGCCGTCGCGCTCCGCCGCCTCGATCATGTTGAGGCAAATGCGATCCTTTACCGATCCGCCGGGGTTCATCGCTTCGACCTTCGCCCACACCTCCGCGTGCTCGGGGCCTGGAATCCTCCGCAGCCGCACCACCGGCGTCGACCCGACGAGCTCGAGGGGCGTTTGTGCAACCTGGCAGGGCTTCGGCATCAGGGGGAGGCGAACGAAGGTCGACGCCGCGGAATGATATCGGCGAGGTTCCGGAGTGTCAAACTCGATGCTGCGTGCGAGCCTCTTCGGCCGCTGGCGTCGCGAGGAGCGGTGTGAGCTCTCGCGTGCTCGTCGTGTTTCCCGGGGCGCTCGGCGATCTCGTGTGTCTCGTGCCGGCACTTCGCGAGCTCGCGCGGCGCCATGGGTCGGCGCCGGTGCTGCTCTGCAAGGGAAACCTCGCGCCCTTGGTGGCGGCGGCGGGCTTGGCCGCAGCTGAGTCGATCGAGCGGCGGGAAGCGAGCTGGCTCTTCTCGCGGGAGCCGCCGCCGGAGGCGGCTACGTTCTTCGGCGCCTTCTCGTCGATCGAGTCGTTCACCGGGGCGGGCGTCGCCGAGGTCGAGCGCAATCTGTCCCGGTGGACGGGAGGCGCGGCGCGGGTGCATCCGTTCCGCCCGTCGGAGCGCATGCATCTCGCCGAACATTTTCTTCGCTCGATCGGAGTGTCACGAGCACCCGAAGAGCCCTTCGACGCCCATCTCGAGATGGCGCCCGAGGTCTTGGCGGTCGCGGCGGCCCGATGGGGCAGTCGGCGCCGGCCGCTCCTGGTGGTCCATCCAGGAAGCGGCGGGTTCGCGAAGCGATGGTCGCGCGGGGGCTTCGAGCGAGTCGCGAACCGCTGGCTAGAACGTGGCGGCGGCATCGTCCTTCTTCTAGGTGCCGCGGAAGGGTCGACGGAGGCGAAGGCCTGGAGTGCGAAGGGGTTCGAGGTGGCGAGCGGCATGGACCTCGTCGCAGTGGCCGCGCTCCTAAGCGTTGCCGACGCGTATCTCGGAAACGACTCCGGCGTGAGCCATCTCGCGTCGGTGGTCGGTGCGCGCGGCGTGGCGTTGTTCGGTCCGACGGATCCGCGCCGCTGGGGGCCGCTGTGTCCGGGCGTACGAGCGGTGGTGCTCGAACCGTGGTCGACCACCGACGAGAATCCACCGGCGGGTGTGATCGATGCGGTCGAGCACGCCCTCGACGTCTGCTTGACAAGATAAAACCTCGCCATTAGCTTCCCGACTTGGAAGCGACCCACGGAGAGTCGATCTCGCGTATGTCCTCCACCCTCAAGACCACATTCCTCCTCGGCTCGCTCACAGGGCTGATGCTCCTGTTCGGGCAGTTGCTGGGCGGGAGCCAGGGCGTCACCTGGGCGCTGGTGATGGCCGCGGTCATGAACCTGGGTAGTTACTGGTTCTCCGACAAGATCGTGCTGGCGAGCTACGGAGCGAAGCCCATCGAAGAATCGGAGGCACCGGAGCTCTACGCGATCGTTCGTCGCCTGTCCCAGAAGGCGAACGTACCGATGCCGCGCGTCTACCTCATCCCGACGGACTCACCGAACGCGTTCGCGACCGGGAGAAATCCGCAGCATGCCGTCGTCGCCGTGACGAGCGGGATTCTCCGCCTGCTCAGCTGGGAAGAGCTTGAAGGGGTACTGGCGCACGAGCTCGGCCACGTGTTCAACCGGGATATTCTCGTCAGCTCGATCGCCGCCACGCTGGCGGGGGCGGTGATGTGGTTGGCCAGCATGGCGCGCTGGGGAGCGATGTTTGGGGTCGGCGGTCGCGACGACCGAGACGATCGCGGCAACGGCTTCGCGCTCATCATCATGGCGCTGCTCGCGCCGTTCGCGGCCATGCTCATCCAGCTTGCCGTGTCGCGGTCGCGAGAGTACGGGGCCGACGAGAGCGGAGCGCGCCTGTGTGGGAATCCGAGGGCGCTCGCCTCGGCGCTCGAGAAGCTAGCCATTCAGTCCGGCCGCGTTCCGCTGGCGGCAAGCCCGCAAACCGCGCATCTCTTCATCGTCAACCCCCTGTCCGGTCGATTCCTCGAGAGCTTGTTCAGCACTCATCCGCCGATCGAGGAGCGCATCGAGCGGCTTCGTCGGATGCAGCTCGGCTTCCAGCGCTGAGGCAGGACGTGGCCGAGGACAGCGAGCAGTCCAAGGGTTTTCAGGTCAAGGATCGCCGGCGCTTCACCGATACGGGCGATGTGCGAGAGGACGCGCCGAAGACGGAGGAGCCTGTATTCTCGGCTGACGCCGGCACGCCGACTCTCGCGCCTGAGCCCCCGGTACACACTCACGAGCCACTCGATATCACGCTCAGCACGTTCCTGATGAGCCTGAGCACGCAAGCCCTGATGTGTCTCGGCGAGATTCCCAACCCCCTGACGGACAAGACCGAGATGGATCTCGATGCCGTGCGTGAGTTCATCGACATCATCAGCATGCTCCAGGAAAAAACGCGCGGCAACGTCGACCCCGCCGAAGCTCGCTTGTTCGAAAAGGTCCTCTACGACCTGCGGATCCGCTTCGTCGAGAAAGCTCGGAAGTAGCTCCACAGGAGGAGAAAGTGCGCACATCGCGGTGGCGGGCCGCGGCCGGAGGGGGGGCTGCGCTCGCTGGTTTGCTCGTCTGGCTTCATTCCTCTCCGGCGAGTGCGATCAACTTGTTCGGCAACGAGGAAGAAAAGCCGGCGGCGAGGCCGGGCGAGCCGAGCGCCGGATTGACGCTGCCGAACTTCGTCGATCTGGCGAAGCGAAACTTTCCAGCCGTCGTGAACATTTCCACCACCTCCACCGACGGTGAGGCCGATAGCCACGGCCCCGGAGGTACGCCGCGCAACGCACCCGGGGATCCGTCCTGGGAGCCGTTCGAACGCTTCTTCGGTCCGGGACAGCTGCCGAGGCGTCCGTTCAAGCAGAAGAGCCTCGGCTCGGGATTCGTCATCGACAAGCAGGGATCGATTCTCACCAACAATCACGTCGTCGAGGACGCCGAGGAGATCGTCGTCAGACTCTCCGACGGCACGGAGCACAAGGCCAAGCTGCTCGGCCGTGACAAGAAGACCGACATCGCCCTCATCCGGATCGACAAGGCGCCCGCCGTGGTGCCGGTCGTGTTCGGCGATTCCGACCGGCTCGAGGTCGGCGAGTGGGTGATGGCGATCGGCAATCCATTCGGTCTGGAGAACACGGTGACGGCGGGCATCGTCAGCGCCAAGGGGCGGCACATCGGCGCAGGGCCCTACGACAATTTCATCCAGACCGATGCGTCCATCAATCCCGGCAACTCGGGGGGACCCCTCATCAATCTTCGCGGCGAAGTGGTCGGCATCAACAGCGCGATCTACAGCCGTAGCGGCGGCAACATCGGGATCGGGTTCGCGAGCCCGATCAACATCGCCAAGGAGCTGCTCCCCGACCTCGAAAGCCTGGGGCACGTGACGCGCGGTTGGCTAGGCGTGTTGGTGCAGAAGGTCACACCGGAGATCGCCGACTCGCTCGGCTTGACCGAGTCTTCGGGGGCCCTGGTGGCCGACGTCATGAAGGACGGGCCCGCCCGGGAGGCCGGAATCCAGGTGGGAGACGTGATCGTCGAATTCAACGGCAGCCCCGTGAAGGACTCGGTCGATCTGCCGCTGCTGGTTGCCCGTACGCCCGTCGGCAAAGTCGTCAAGGTGAAGGTGAGGCGTGGCAAGACCAAAAGGTCGATCGAGGTCAAGGTTCAGCAACTGAAAGATGACGAGGTCGAGGTGGCGAATGCTGCAAACGAAGGCGACGACCTCGGCCTCACGGTGCTGGACGTGACACCGCAGATCGCCGAATCGCTCGGTCTCGATGCGTCGACCCACGCCGTCGTGGTGGCCGGCGTCGCTCCGGGGAGTGCCGCGGACGAGGCGCGGCTGAGGCGAGGCGACGTGATCCTCGAAGTGAATCGCAAGGCGGTGAAGGATTCGGCGGCGTTTCGCGCGGCCGCGAGGGGAGCGGACAAAGGCAAAAGCCTGCTGCTCTTGGTCAAACGCGGCGACAGCACGATCTTCCTGGCCTTGAAGCGCGACCAGTCGTAGCCCCTCGCATGTCGATCGCCGGTGCCGATGAAGCGGACGCGCATGCGCCGGCTTCCTGTCGTTGAAGGAAGAGGGCCGGCGGCGTGAGTCCTCGAGCTCGCCGGCTCGCCGCCGCGGGACTCGTGTTGCTCGCCATCGCAGCCGGTGGAGGATGGTGGGTGTGGAGCGTGCTCCGCCGGCTCGATCAGCGACTCGTCGAGCGGTTCGAGGGCAGGCGCTGGGAGATTCCCTCCAAGATCTACTCCGACTCGTTCACGATCTACGCCGGAAGCCAGGTCTCCCCGCTCGGCGTGGTCGCGCGACTCGAGCGTCTCGATTACCGCCGCGTCGACGGCGAAGTGACGCGGGCCGGCGAGTATCGCTACCAGCCGTCCGCGCAGCGGCTGGAAGTCTACCTGCGGGACTTTGCCTACCCGAGTGGAACGCTGCATGGCTTCCCGGCGCGGCTGGAGGTCTCCGGACAAGCCGGAGCATCGATCACGCGGCTTGACACGGGGCAGTCGTCGGAGTCGCTCGAGTTCGAGCCCGAGATCCTAGCCGGCATCTACGACAAGGCTGCGCAGGAGCGCCACGTCGTCAAGCTTGCGGAGGTGCCCAGAATCCTCGTGCAAGCGGTGCTCGCCGCCGAGGACAAGCGTTTCTTGGAGCACTATGGCATCGATTGGCGCGGCGTGCTTCGCGCGCTGGTGGCGAACCTCAAGAGCGGCCGCGTGGTGCAGGGTGGCAGCACGCTCACCCAGCAACTCATCAAGAACTTCATCCTCACTGGCTCGCGGACGATGGAGCGAAAGATCACCGAGGCGGTGATGGCGCTGCTCGCCGAGTGGCACTACGGCAAGCTCGAGATTCTGGAGACTTACCTCAACGAAATCTATCTCGGCCAGCGCGGATCGCGCGGGATCTACGGCATCTGGGAAGGCGCGCAGTTCTATTTCGGCAAGGAGCCGAGGGATCTGGCGATCGGCGAGGCCGCGATGCTCGCGGGGCTGATACGCTCTCCCGCGCATCTATCGCCGGTGAGAAACCCGGCGGCCGCGAAGCGGCGCAGGGACGAGGTGCTACGCGCGCTCGTCGACGGCGGGGAGATCACCGCGGAGGAATTCCGCCAGGCGCTCGCGGAGCCGCTTCCCGCACGAGCGCCGATCGCCGAAGCCACGGAAGCGCCCTACTTCGTCGACTACGTGCGAAGCGAGCTCGAGGACGAATATTCCTCGAGCACGCTGACGAGCGAAGGCTTTCGCATCTTCACCACGCTCGACCCCTCCCTCGAGCGCGCGGCCGAGGAGGCGGTGACGGCCGGGCTCGCTGCGCTTGAGAAGCGCCATCCGGCGATGGCCAAGAAGCCAGAGACGTTGCAAGCGGCGCTGCTCGCCGTGCAGCCGCACACGGGCGAGATCAAGGTGATGGTCGGCGGTCGCTCGTACGCTGAGAGCCAGTTCAACCGCGTGACGGAAGCGGTGCGCCAGCCCGGATCCGTATTCAAGCCGATCGTGTTCGTGGCCGCCCTCGAGGACGAGGAGCAGAAGGGCGCTCGCAGTTTCCTACCCACGCGACGGGTGGCGGATACGCCGCTCACCTGGCTCTACGACGGCCGGCACTGGTCGCCCGAAAACTACAACCGAGAATATCACGCGGAAGTAACAATGCGGCAGGCCCTCGAGCTGTCGCTCAACTCGGCGACGGCGCGAATCGCGCAGGAGGTCGGACTCGATCACATCCACGATGTGGCGGTGCGCCTCGGCTTGCCCGAGTCGCTCCCGAAGGTCCCTTCCATGGTGCTCGGCGGGGTCGAGGTCACGATGTACGAGATTGCCGAGGCGTTCGCGACGATCGCGAACCTCGGATTCCGAGCAGAGCCGAGCGCGATACGGGCCGTTCTCGACGTCGACGGTCATCCGATCGAGCGCAAAGTGCTCGGCGCCTCGCAAGCGATCTCGCCGCGTGTCGCTTATCTGGTGACGGCCATGATGCAGGGAGTGGTGGACCGCGGGACGGCGCACCAAGCCCGTTCCGCCGGTCTCGAATTCGCCGCCGCGGGCAAGACCGGCACGAGCAACGACGGCCGCGACGC
>JBEVNX010000186.1:0-15499 GCA_040507895.1 Binatia bacterium
GCCCCGGAGGCCTGCCTCGATTCGCTGCGGCGCGCGGACCCGTTGATCCGCCGCGGCGGAGTGCCGCAAGTCACCTGCCGTCCGCTGATGGTGCAGATCGATCTGCGCAATCCGTTCATCTTCGCGGACACGACGGCTTGGAAGCCGCTCTTCAACAAGACGGTGGAGGAGCAGAAGGCGATCTATCGCTCGGCCGAGTTCCGCGCCGCCGCCCGCGACGAGCTCAAGAAGCCGCGCATCTTCTCCGGACGGTGGGAGCGCCTGGAGATACACGAGGTCTTGACGCCGACGCTCAAGCCGCTCGAGGGGAAAACGGTCGGACAAGTCGCCGCCGAGCGCGGCCGCGACGGCCTCGACACGTTCCTCGATCTCGGCCTCGAGGACGATCTCGCGATGCAGTTCTCCTGCGCGCTGTTCAACGCCGACGAGCGCCGGATCCCGGAGCTGCTCGTCGATCCGCGCACGATGATCGGTCTCTCCGACGGCGGAGCGCACGTCGACATGCTTTGCGACTCGGGCTACGCCACACACCTCCTCGGCCACTGGGTGCGCGATCGCCAGGTCCTGAGCCTCGAGCGTGCCGTCGCGCGCCTCACCTCCGAGCCCGCACGCTTCTTCGGCATCCGGAAGCGAGGGGTCCTGGCGCCGGGGATGGCGGCCGACATCGTGATCTTCGACCTGGAGCGAGTCGGCTCCGCCAGCCGGACGGAGATGCGCCACGACCTGCCGGGCGGCGGGCGGCGGCTAGTGATCGAATCGAGGGGCATTCAACAGACGATCGTGAACGGCGAGATCGTTCACGACCAAGGACGTTACACGGGGAGCTCGCCGGGACAGGTCCTGCGGTCGGGCGTTTCGTGAACGAGAAGAAGTCCGGACGCGCAAAGCGCATTGGCTAACTGCCCGCAGCACGGGACAGTCGCCGCGGTGCCGGCTCGACGGGTCGTGCGAAACGTGCGCGAGGAAAATCAGCCGCGGGCCGAGCCCTAGGCGGACCAGCGCGCGAGCTGAGGTCCGGGTTCAGCGTCTCGGAGATGCCGCCCGCGCGGCCGGCTTGCACCGCGGCGGTCTTCCGGGGAGAAGGCCGGATCGGAGGTGACTCCATGGGAATGCTCGACGGGAAGGTCGTCGTCGTGACCGGCGCGGGGCGGAAGCGAGGGATCGGGCGCGCGATCGCGCTGCGTCTGGCGGAGGAGGGTGCAGACGTGGTCGTCTCGGCCGTGCGGCGGGATCCAGCCACCTTCCCGGACCACGAAAAGGCGGAAGCCTGGCAGGGCATCCGCTCGCTGGCCGAAGAGGTCCGCGCCCTCGGGCGTCGAGCGGTCGCAATCGACTGCGACGTCAGCCGGGCGGATCAAGTCGAGGCACTGATCGGCGCGGGGGTCGACGAGCTCGGCGGCCTTGACGCGCTCGTCAACAATGCCGGCGTCGCGAGTGGCGCGGGCGCTGCGCCGATCGTCGAGATGGATGACGAGCTTTGGTATCGCACCGTCGACGTGAATTTGAATGGCGTCTATTTGGCCTCGAAGGCAGCCGCCCGGGCGATGATCCGCGCCGGCAAGGGCGGCTCCATCGTGAACATTTCGTCGACCGCGGGGCGCATGGGGTTCGCCGCGTACGGCGCCTACTGCGCGACCAAGTTCGCGGTGATCGGCTTGACCCAGCAAATGGCTTTGGAGCTCGCCAAAGACCACATTCGGGTCAACTGCGTCTGTCCCGGATCGACCGACACCGACATGATGGACGGCACCTTCAGACGCACGGCGGAACGGGCAGGGACGGACTTCGCGACCATCAAATCGGGGGTGCGAAACTTCATACCGATGAATCGCCAGGCGCGAGCCGAAGAACAGGCTGCGGCCGTCGCGTTCCTCGTCGGGCCGGACGCGAGCTACGTGACCGGGCAGACGTTGAACGTCGATGGCGGCTTGAGGATGGACTGACTCGAGCAGCGCGTCGTCACGGCGTGGAGCGTAGCAGCACGCGGGCCGCCAAAGGTCCAGATCCTGCATCGCGGTCACGCCTGTGGCCGGCTCTCCCGCAAGAATCAGCAAACCTCCGGAGACGTGGTTGCCCGGGCGCCAGCCGCCGCTTCGCCCCGATGCGGCCGAGCCGCTGCGCGAGGAAAGCTCATGCCGCTCCCGAACGGGAGCGCGGAACTCCCCGCGAGGAGGTCACGAGGAGGGCTGCCTGAGCTCGAAGCGGCGAGTGGGGTGCGCAAGGGATTGAACCTTGCGTACCCGCTCTTGCCGGAAAATGTTCCGAGCGGCGATTCCATGGCGAGACTGCACCTGATCCGACACGCCCGTCCCGCTGCTGGATGGGGAGAGCACGCAGACCCGGGGCTCGATGTCACGGGTCAACGGCAAGCCGAGGAAGCTTCCCGAACCCTCGCACGAGCACTGGAGCGCGTGCCGATCTACACGAGCCCGCTCCGTCGCTGTCGCGAAACGGCTCGTCCGCTCGAGCGGTTGTGGCTGCGATCGGCGGCAGTCTTCGAGCCGGTCGCCGAGCTACCTTCGCCGCCGCTCCCTTTGCAGGCCCGGCAACAGTGGCTCCGGCAAGTCATGAGCGGAACATGGCGGGATCTGAACGATCTCGCCCCCGCGGGCTCACCGGACTATCTCGCGTGGCGACAAACACTCCTGGATTCGCTCGAACGCTTGCCGCACGACTGCGTCGTCTTCTCTCACTTCATCGCGATCAACGTCGCCGTCGGCGCGGCGCTCTCTCGCGAGGATGTGGTCTGCTTCCGGCCCGACTACGCCTCCATCACTTGCGTCGAGGCGGAGAACGGGGGCCTGCGGCTCGTCGACCTCGGACGCCAGGCCGACACCACGATTCTCGCGCGCGGTTGAATCGGCTGCCGGCGCCAAATCCGGATCGCAATGAAGCGCCAGGGCATGCTACACAGGCGCCTCGATGCCGACCATCGGCAACAAGACCTCGAAAGCCATCGCCGTCCCGCTGCCGCGCGGCAAGAAGCTGCACCTGGGTCCCGGGAAGACCGGACAGATCGCCGCGAACGCCGCCGATCATCCGCCGCTCAAGCGGCTCATCGAAAGCGGTGAAATCGAGATCGTCGACGAGGCCACCGAGCCTGTTGCAGCAGGCGCCGGCGGCCGAGCGGGTCCGTATTTCATGCCGGGCCACAGTTCGAGCAAAGTGGGCCGCCGCGGCGGTGACCGCTGAGCCGACCTTCGACGCTTGATTTGGGACCTGCGGGCAAATTGTTCATTCCGGCTCAGCTCCCCGCAACTGAGGCTCTGAGGAGAACGGTATGAGCTCGAGACGTAGATTTGCCGTTGCGGCTTTCTGCCTGGTGCTCGCGGCCAGAGCGGCCCGCGCCGAGACCGTGGTCGACGACCGGGCGCTCGGCGACGAGTCGCAGGGCGCCAACTGGCTGTCGTACGGCCGCACCTACAGCGAGCAGCGCTTCAGCCCGCTCGCTCAGATCGACACGACGAACGTCGGCAAGCTCGGTCTCGCGTGGTCGCTCGATCTCCCGACCGATCGCTCGCTGCTCTCCACGCCGCTGGTCGTCGACGGCGTCCTCTACTTCACGGGCACCTTCAGCGTGGGTCGCGCGGTCGATGCGAAGACCGGAAAGATCCTCTGGGAGTACGACCCGAAGACGATCGAGCACTCCGGCGATCGGCTGCGCATCTTCTGGGGCTCGAGCCGCGGGGTCGCCTACTGGAAAGGTACGCTCGTCATCGCCACGAACGATGGACGGCTCATCGGCCTCGACGCGAAGACCGGCGCGGAGCGTTGGACGACACAGACGACCGATGTATCGAAGCCGCTCTACATCTCGGGCTACCCCAAGGCGTTTCGCGGCAAGGTCCTCGTCGGTAACGGCGGGACCGAGCACGGCGCTGCGCGCGGCTACGTCACCGCCTATGACATCGAGACGGGAAAGCAAGCTTGGCGCTTCTACATCGTCCCTGGAAATCCGGCCGACGGCTTCGAGGACGAGGCGCAGGAGATGGCCGCCAAGACCTGGAAGGGGGAGTGGTGGAAGCACGGTGGCGGCGGCAACACCTGGAACGGCTTCACGTACGACGCCGAGTTCAATCAGATCCTGATCGGCACCGGCAACGGCTCTCCCTGGAACCAGAAGGTGCGCAGCCCCGGCGGTGGCGACAACCTCTTCCTCTGCTCGATCGTCGCGCTCGACGCGGACACCGGGAAGTACAAGTGGCACTATCAAACGGTCCCCGGCGAAACCTGGGACTACAACTCGAGCATGGATATCGCGCTCGCCGACTTGAAGATCAACGGCAAGACCGTGAAGGCGCTGATGCACGCGCCGAAGAACGGCTTCTTCTACGTGATCGATCGCTCGAACGGGAAGCTCGTATCGGTCGGCAAGATCGCGAAGACGACGTGGGCGAGCGCGATCGACCTGAAGACCGGCCGCCCGATCGAAGTCAAAGGCTCTCGCTACGAAAACGGCGATGCGACCATTTGGCCGAGCCCCTTCGGCGCCCACAACTGGCACGCGATGTCCTACAGCCCGAAAACCGGGCTCGCTTACATTCCGAAGATCGAGCTCTCCGCGCGCTTCAACGACGAGAAGAACGAGCTCATCGACTGGCGATCGCCGAAGTTCAGCTTCGACGTCGCGGTCGACACCGGTTTCGGAAGCAACATCCCGAGAGACACGGGTGTAAGCGCTCTCATCGCCTGGGATCCCGTCAGGCAGAAAAAGGTCTGGGAAGTGCCCCAGGAAGGCTTCTGGAATCCCGGGACGATGGCGACGGCCGGGGACCTCGTCTTCCAGGGACGCGCGAACGGCAATTTCGATGCCTACGACGCAAAGAGCGGAAAGAAGCTCTGGAGCGTGTTCCTCGGTTCAGGCATCTCGGCGCCGCCGATCACGTACCAGGTTGAGGGAAAGCAGTACGTGTCGATCCTGGTGGGCTGGGGTGGCGCGGGCGTAGGGGCCGGCGGCGGTAGCGCGAGTGCGAAATTTGGCTGGGCCTATCGGGCGCAGACCCGCCGGCTGTTCACGTTCGCACTCGACGGCCAGGCAAAGATGCCCTCGTTCGAGCCACCGGTGTTCCCTGAGCCGATCGTGCCGGCCGACTTCGCGATCGACGACAAGCTCGCGGCGAAGGGCCGCGAACTGTACGTCGCGCACTGCCTGCTGTGCCACGGCTCGGGGGCTGTGGCGGGAGGCGCGACGCCGGATCTCCGCGCTTCGCCGATCATGCTCGACCCGGGCGCGACGAAGGCCGTCGTGCACGGCGGCGCGAGGGTTCCGCTCGGCATGCCGCAGTTCAGAGAGCTCTCCGACGACGATCTCGAGGCGTTGCGCCATTTCGTCCGGCACCAGGCGGCCGCCACGGTCGATGCGCTGAAGCCCGCGAAGGTTTCGAAGAAGGAGTAGCGCAGGCTGGAGCGAGATCGAGCGATGTCCGGCTCGTGCGGCGCCGAACCATCCGGACGCTCGCTCCGCGACGCTGCTCTTGCACGCTCGCAGCGCCGCGCGACACCTTAGGGCTTCAAGGTCGGATATGCTTCCGGCCGTCGTCCGGACCGGGGCCGGCGGGGCGGAACACGTATCGTGCCACGATCCGGCGCATCATCTCCGAGGTGCCGTCGAGGATCCTCACCACCCGGACCTCGCGCCAGATGCGCTCGATGGGATAGTCCTTCGAATAACCGGCACCCCCGAAGATCTGCAACGTCTGGTCGGCGACCCGATCGACCATGTCGGCTCCGATGAGCTTGGAGAGCGCGCCAGAAAGCTGCCGATCCTTCGGCTCCTGGTCGTAGCGCCAGGCGGCCTCGTACGCGACCAGCCGAGCCGCGTGGAGCGATGCCGCCATGTCGGCGATCGCGAACTCGATCTGCTGATACTCGCGCAGCGGCCGGCCGAACTGACGGCGCTCCGAGGCGCGGCGGGTCGCCAAGCCCAGCAGGCGCTCGGCGACGCCGACGCAGTAGGCGCCCCAGTGGAGTCGTCCGGTGTCCAGGCAGCGCATCGCGGAGGCGAACCCCTGCCCTTCGGCGCCGATCCGATTGGCGGCCGACACGCGGCACTCGCGGAAGACCACTTCGCCATGCGAAGCACCGCGGCCTCCCGCCATCTCGATGAGACGCTCCACGGTCAGGCCCGGCGTTCCTGCTTCCACCAGGAAAGCCGTGATGCCGCGAGCCCCCGCCGTCGGGTCGACGGTCGCGAACACCGTGAAGAGACCCGCCTCCGCGGCGTTGGTGATGTAGATCTTGCGGCCGTCGAGCACGTACGCGTCGCCGTCACGGCGCGCAGCCATGCGAATGCTCGCCGCGTCCGAGCCCGCCTCCGGCTCGGTCAGCGCGAGCGCCGCGATCGTCCGTCCTGAAGCGAGCTCCGGCAGCCAGCGCCTCTTCTGCGCCTCCGAACCGTCGAGCTCGATGGCCTTCGAGCCGATGTGCGCGTTGATGCCGGATCGGTAGTAGAGGGCCACGTGCGCCTTGGCTAGCTCGGCGGTGGCCAGGCAGCCGCCGAGCATCGACAATCCGAGGCCCCCATAAGCGCGGGGCGTATTGGCGCCGAACAACCCACGCTCGGCCATCTTCTGGACGAGCCCCGGTGGGATCACGCCGGTGCGCTCGATCTCCTCGTCGTGCGGTTGCAGCTCGCGCACGACGAAGTCACGCACGTTCTGCTGCCACTCGACCAGATCGGGAGGAAGCCGGAAGTCCATGCCGATGGGAGTCAGTGGAGTGTTCGACTGCCTTCAACTCCAATGTTGCAAAGTCATATAGCGAAGAAGTGCGAGACTTTCACGTCTTCGACGAATCGGACGAGTGCCGAACGAGTCGCATCCCGTCGGGGCGAACGCGCCCGCGGCGATTTGATATTTTCGCGCTATCTGAACGAAGATGACCGCGCTATGGAACGAGTCCCTTCGACGACGCGGAGACATGATGAAGACACAAGCGATTGACGCCGTTCTGCGTCAGGCAGCGGCGGCCGGGGAAGTGCCGGGCGTCGTGGCCGTGGCGGCAAACGATCGGGGCGTCTTCTACGAAGGCGCCTTCGGGACACGTGAGCTCGGCCGTGACGCCGCGATGACGCCCGACACGGTGGGCTACATCGCTTCGATGACCAAGGCGCTGACCGCCGCGGCCGCGATGCAGCTCGTCGAGCGGGGCCGTCTCACTCTCGACGGGCCGGCCGCCGACATCGCGCCGGAGCTGTCGCGGACCAAGGTGCTCGAAGGGTTCGACCCAACCGGAAAGCCGAGGCTGCGAGCGCCCAGACGCCCCATCACCCTCAGGCGTTTGCTGACCCACACCTCCGGATTCGGCTACGAGATCTGGAACGCCGACATCATTCGCTACCAGCAAGCTACCGGCACGCCGAGCATCTTCACCAGCGAGAATGCGGCTCTCGCGGCCCCGTTGGTGTGCGATCCGGGCGAGCGCTGGGTCTACGGCATCAGCATCGATTGGGCCGGCAAGATGGTCGAGGCCGCCAGTGGAAAGAAGCTCGGCTTGTTTCTGGAGGAGAACCTGTTCGCCCCACTCGGAATGAAGAGCACGTCGTTCCTGCTCTCGTCATCTCAGCGATCGAGGCTCGCAAGCCTGCACACGCGAAAAGCCGACGGCTCGCTCGCCACGTTCCCCTTCGAGTTCAACCAGCACCCCGAGTTCGAGCAAGGTGGTGGAGGGCTGTACGGCAGCATGCAGGACTATCTGCGCTTCACGCAGATGATGTTGCACGGGGGCACGTTCAACGGCCACCGAGTGCTCGCGCCGGAGACCGTTCGCACGATGTCGCAGAACCAGATGGACGACATCGACTTCGTGGAACTGAAGACGGCCATGCCCGACTACTCCAACGATGCCGACTTCTATCCTGGAATGAAGCAGAAATGGGGACTGAGCTTCTTGATCAACACGGAGCGGACGCGGGAAGGCCGTTCACCCGGTAGCCTGTCCTGGGCCGGGTTGAGCAACTGCTATTTCTGGATCGACCAGACCCGGAACGTGACCGGCGCCTTGATGACGCAGATCTTTCCGTTCTTCGATCGGCGGGCCGTCGACCTGTTTCGGGCATTCGAGGCGGCCGTATACGGGTCACTCTGACGGGGCTCGCAGTTTCGAGTCTCGCGACGCATCGGGAGAGCATCGATGGAACAAGCTCTGGCGGGTGTGAAAGTCCTCGATCTGACGCAGTTCGAGGCGGGGCCTTCGTGCACGGAGATGCTCGCATGGCTCGGCGCGGACGTCATCAAGGTCGAATCGCCGAAGATGGGTGAGCAGGGGCGATGGCTGCTGACCGAAAAGCAGGGCGTCGATTCGCACTACTTCCTGCTGCTCAACGCCAACAAGCGCAGCATCACGCTCAACCTGAAGAGCGACGAGGGACGCGAGATCTTCCGGCAGCTCGTGAAAAAGGTCGACATCCTGAGCGAGAACTACTCGCTCGGAACTCTCGAGGGGCTGGGACTCGGCTACGAAACGCTTCGCGGCATCAATCCGCGTCTCATCTATCTCACGATCAAGGGCTTCGGGACCACCGGGCCATACAGCTCGTACAAGAGCTTCGACATGATCGCGCAGGCGTCCGGCGGCGCGATGTCGCTGACGGGATTTCCCGGCACGCCTCCGCTGAAGCCAGGGCCGACGATCGGCGATACCGGCACAGGCATGCACGCTGCGATCGGCGTGCTGGCGGCCTACATTCAGCGCCAACGCACCGGAAGAGGACAAAAGGTGGAGCTCGCCATGCAAGAGGCGGTGCTGAATTTCTGCCGTGTCCCGATGATGGCCACCTATGTGACGCAGAAGCCGGTGCCGCGCACCGGTAATCGCCTTCCGGGCATCCTCGGCGACGTCTTCCCTTGCGCCCCGGGTGGCGACGACGACTACGTGTTCGTCCTCTGTACCACGCCCGAAATGTGGAAGAGCCTTTGCGAGGCGATCGGCCGGCCCGAGCTCGCCGACGACGAGCGATTCAGCAATGCTCGGTCGCGCATCCGTAACCTCGAGCCGTTGACCGCCATCGTCAGCGAATGGACGAGAGGACGCACCAAGCATGACGTAATGAAGATCCTCGGCGAAGCCGGCGTGCCGTGCGGCAAAGTGCTGGACAGCGTCGAGCTGCTGAACGACCCACATTTGCGAGAGCGCGGCATGATCGTCACCGTGAATCATCCGATGCGCGGCGAGTTCACGATGCCGGGTTGCCCGGTGCGACTGGAAGACTCTCCGGTCGAGGTCAAGGCTGCGCCGCTCCTCGGACAGCACAACGGCGAGGTCTACGGCGAGTTGCTGGGCTTGACGGCCGGCGAGCTGCAACGCCTGAGGATCGACGGCGTCGTCTGAGCTCGGCGACCCGCGTCCCTCGCCGGACACAAAGGCGCTCCATCTCGACGGGCCTCCCGATCCACGCTACTGGCTACGCGACATGGGCAGGAAGAAGGCGGCTCGAGCCGCGGCTCACTCCGCAGCTCCTTCTCGCGCCGCGCCGCGCGGCACGATCGCGGCAGCCTTGGCTGCGTCGCTGCTCGCAGCGAGCGCGCCGGCGGCCTACCTTCACGAATCGCGACCCAAGGGCATGCTCTGGCTCAGCGATCCGAGCTTGAAGCGTGCCTTCGTCGTGCAAGAGCCGGTCTCGATGACGATCCTCGGTCCCTATGAAGCCTCGCAGATCGTCAACCTGCCGCCTGCGGCGGGCCTCTTCGAGCAACCGAATGGACCGAAGATCCCGGAGGGACGCTGCCTCGGCGACGACGCGAAGATCCGCGATTGCGAGCGGCAATGGGAATCGACCAACCTCGCTCGCGGCAAGGGCGTGGTGTCGCGCAACGCGTCGACGCTGACGCTCGCCCCGAAGACAGGGGCGAAGCTCGTGCTCGCCGACTGGCAGAGCTGTTCGCGGGAAGGCGAGTGCGACGGCGAGCGCTTCCTCTATCTCGGTGCGCTCGGCCGGTCGGCATACCAGGCCGTGGAGATCGAGTACGAGCACGATTCGCCGTCGCTCGTGCTCTTCGACCCGAACGACGGGAGGCTCGTCGCCGTCCATTACGGGAGCGAGGCGACCTTCCTGAACCCCGCCGAGACTCTGCTCGTCAGCGCCGAGGATATGAACGACGCCACCACACTCCTCGTCACGCGCCTCGGCGCGGGCGGGCCTGCGATCGATCTCCAGTGCCTCGGCGCGCGCACCGAGAGCTCGTCGTTCGGCGTCGCCTTCAAGCGCTGGAGCTCCGATTCGAGCTTCGAGGTCGTGCTCATCAAGGCCGGCCAGAACCTGGCCGGCCGCTTCGAGCGCAGCGCCAAAGGCACTTGGACGTTGCGCGGCCAGGCTGACCTCAAGAGCCAGGGATTCGAGTGCCGGCAGCGAGGCGCGGCTCCCGGTGCCGCACCTCCGGCGAAGCCATAGTCGGGCCCTGTTCTCCTCCCACGTTTGCGAACGAGGGTGACGCCGGCTACTCAAAAACTCCTTGACTTCGCTCCTCGAGACCGCGTACTTTGCAATGCAAAGTACTCGACGACGTGAAAGACCTCGACGAAGCGTTGACCGAGATCACCGCCATTCGCCACCAGATGGCGCGAAGCGCGGAATTCCGCGGCTACGGGCCGGCGACCCTTGCCGCCACCGGCGTGTTCGCCGCGGTCGCCGCCGCTGCCCAGGCGCTCTGGCTGGAGCATCCCGAGAGCGACGTCGCCTCGTACCTGACGCTCTGGGTGGCGACCGCCGCGCTCTCGGGCACGTTGATCGGCGTCGAGATGGTCGCACGCTCCCGCCGCGTGCACACCGGCCTCGCCGAGGAAATGATCGCCACGGCGGTCGAGCAGTTCCTCCCCGCCGCGGCGGCCGGCACGCTGGTCACCGCGGTTCTCTTTCTCTTTGCGCCGGACAATCTCTGGATGCTCCCCGGCCTTTGGCAGATCCTGTTCAGCCTCGGCGTCTTTGCCTCCTGCCGCTTCCTTCCGCGCTCCATCTTCGCGGTCGGCGTCTGGTACCTCACGACCGGGCTCGCATGCCTCGCGTTCGCGAGCGGCGCGCGAGCGTTTTCGCCCTGGGCCATGGGGCTCCCCTACGCAGTGGGCCAGCTGCTCAGCGCGGCTCTCGTCCTCCAGGATTCCACCGAGGAGGAAGATGGCGAAGTCTAGGAAGGACGATCGGCCGGCCGGCCGCTTCGCGTACGAGGGGCTCGACCGCGTGATTCACGAGCGCGCTCGATTGAGCGTGCTCACCTCGCTCACCGCCCATCCGAAGGGTCTCTTGTTCGGCGATCTGAAGCAGCTCTGTGCGCTCACCGACGGCAATCTGAGCCGCCACCTGCAGGTCCTCCAGGAGGCGAAGCTCGTGGAGATCTCGAAAGGGTTCGAGAACAACCGGCCGCAGACCCTCTGCCGGATCACTCCGGGTGGCCGGAGGCGCTACCTCGAGTATCTGGCGGTTCTCGAGCAAGTGGTGCGCGACGCGGCCGTCGCCGCGAAGGGCGAGCCCACCCGGGGAATCGGACGGATCCTGGCGCCGGCGTGAAATTTTTTTGCGGAGGAGCTCTGTGATGCAAAGTACTTTGCCAGATGACCCCGAGCTTCACGTCGCGATCATCATGGACGGCAACGGCCGCTGGGCGACACGGCGCGGCCTGCCTCGCACCGCCGGCCACCGCGCCGGCGTGGCCGCGGTGCGGCGCGTGGTCGAGAGCGCGCCCAGCCTCGGCGTGACGACGCTTACGCTGTTCGCCTTCTCGTCGGACAACTGGAAGCGACCGGCGGAGGAAGTGGAGGGGCTGATGTGGCTGCTGCGGGCTTACCTCCGGACCGAGGCCCGGCGGCTCGTCGAGAGCGGCGCGCGACTCAGCGTGATCGGCCGGCGCGACCGCCTCCCGGCTCGGCTCCGGCGTGAGATCCACCGCGCCGAGCAGGCGACCGCCGGCGGTCGCCGACTCGACCAGAGGGTCGCTCTCGACAACTCGTCTCGCGAATCCATCGCCCGCGCCGCCGCCGGTCTGGTGGACCCCCCGTCGCCGTCTTCTCCGGAGCAGTTGAGCCAGCTCATCTCGAGCGCGCTGTCTAACGGTTCGAGCGGCGCCGAGGTCGATCTGCTGATCCGCACCGGGGGCGAGCAACGGCTCTCCGATTTCCTGCTCTGGGAGTGCGCCTACGCCGAGCTGTGGTTCACCGACCGAATGTGGCCGGACTTCGACGCCGACGACCTCCGCGTGGCGATCGAAGAGTTCCACCGGCGCGACCGCCGCTTCGGGGCCATCGGCGGCGCGGAGCCGCTGACCGCCCTGCCCGGAAGAGCTTGATGGCGATCCCGAAGGCGCGGCCGACGCGCGAGTGGATCGAGTACTTTCTCCAAAACCGCTCTCACTTGCTGCCGATTCCCTGGGAGCTCGGTGCCGAGCTCCGCGACGAGGAGCGAGCCGCGATCCGGAGCTCGATCCAGGCCTTTCAGCTGGGCGAGAGCTCCGAAGGCCGGAATCTCATGCGCTACGCCCGCGCGTGGGCCGCGCGCTCGTGCGATATCCACTACGTGGAGGCCATCGGGATGCTGATCGCCGAGGAGCAGCGCCATGCGCGCGATCTCGGCCGTTTCATGGAGCTGAACGGCATACCCTGCATTCGGCGCCGCTGGACCGATAGCGTCTTTCGCAGGCTGCGCAACTTCGTCGGCACGCTCGAGGTTTCGATCGGCGTGCTGGTCACCGCCGAGATGATCGCCAAGGTCTACTATGCGGCGCTGCGAGAAGCATCGCAGTCGACCCTATTGCATTGCATTTGCGACCAGATCCTCCGCGACGAGGCCCGCCACGTCGAGTTCCAGACCGAGCAGTTGGCGAAGCTTCAGCAGGGCCGCTCGGCTCTTCTGCTGTGGGCGACTTGCGCGGTGCACCAGCTTCTCTTCGTGGGCGCGACGCTCGTCGTCGCATGGTCCCACCGCTCCACACTCTCCCGCGGCGGCTTCAGCTTCGGCCGGTTCTGGAGGGCATGCCTCGGCGAGTTTCGGAGCAGCGTCTTGAGCCGGCGCCCGAAGCCATCACGGCCGCTGAAAGCGACCATTCCGACGCCAGCCTGTTGAACCGGCCCTCTTCGAGCGCGCTCCGTTTCGTACGGAGCGCCGACGAGGGACTTCCGCCGACTCGTCTACCCGAGTGCGGACGAGCAGTGGTAGGCTCCGGGCGCCATCGCTCAGAGGGACACCCATGCCAACGACATTCGGGATCGCTTGCCTCGGGATCACTCATCCACACGTTTCGGTGCGGCTCGACGTCGCCCGGCGGATCGACGGGATCCGGCTCGTCGGCGTGGCCGATCCCGACCCCGCCAATCAGGATGGTTTGAAAGCGCTGTCGGCTTTCGTGGAAGCGCCGGTGATGTCGCGGGAGGACGTGCTGGCGAGCGCAGACGTGCACGGCGTGATCGTCGAGCCCTGGACCTACCAGATGGTCGACTACTCGATCGCTTGTCTGGAAGCAGGCAAGAGCGTGCTCGTGGAGAAGCCGGGCGGTTCGACCCCCGGGGATCTGGAGCGCCTGGTGAAGGCCTCGGCGAATGCCAAGGGCGCCGTGCAGGTGGGATACAACTTTCGTTTCTCGCCGATGATCGACTTTGCCAACCGGCTGATCGACGAGGACGTCCTCGGGAAGATCGTCCAGAGCCGCGTGCATGCGGCGGGGCCCGCCGGGGATGCGACGCACCGCTGGTTCAATCTGCCGGGGGATCTGGGCGGGTGTTTCTGGGAGGACGGTTGTCACATCATGGACCTTATCCTCCACCTGTTCGGCATGCCGAACAACGTGACCGCGCACATCTCGAAGTTCGGCGGGATTTCCGCAGGGGATTCACTCGAAGACGCCGCGGTCGCGGCGCTCGAGTACGACCGTATGCTGATGTCCTTCGACTTCACGTCGTGGGAGGCGAACGACTGGCTCGAGACGTGGGAGTTCTCGCTGTTCGGCACGGAGGGTACGCTCCACTTACAGATGCTGCCGGAGCGCTACGAGCTCTACTTGAAGAAGGATCGGGCGGGGTTCCAGAAGGGCTGGACACGTTGGAACGAAACGACGTTCGCGGTGCCGTGGGCCGGGGAGCCGACGCCGTGGGAGGCCTGGCACATCGTCGCGAACAAGTCGTTCTTTTTCCGAGAGATCGCGGCGTTTCGCGACGCGGCAACCGGCAAGCGGAAGAGCGTGATTCCACCTTCGCACGCGCGTGACATCGCGACCGTGATGGCCGCCTGTTACGAGTCGAGCCGCGAGGGCGGGCGGCGCGTGGCGGTCGAGTCATGAGCGCGGCAGCGAGCGGTGATGCGCTGGACGAGCGGCCGCAGCCGAAGGAGCCGCGGCGGCTTGGGATCGGACTCGTCGGTTCGGGCAACATCGTTGAGAACGCGCACGTGCCGAGCTACCAGGCTGCCGGGTTTCGGGTCGCGGCGATCACGAGCCGCACGGAGGCGAACGCGCGCCGTGTCGCCGCAGCGAAGGGAATCGAGCGGGTTCATCGCAGCGTCGAGGACCTCGTGCACGACCCGGAAGTGGACATCGTCGACGTTGCGCTGCCGCCGGATCTCCAGCCGCCCGCCGTGATGCAGGCGATCGGCGCGGGCAAGCACGTGCTGGCACAAAAGCCGTTGGCGGTGACGTACCGAGACGCGCTGATGATGGTGGAAACTGCCGAGCGCGCGGGCGTGACGTTGGCGGTCAACCAGAACGGGCGGTGGGATCCGTCGATCAACGCCGCGAGGCGATGGATTCGGGAAGGGTTGCTCGGCACGCGCCTCCTCGCGAGCATGACGATGCACATCACGATGCCGTGGCAGCCATACTACAGGGACCCGCGTTACGACCGGTTGATGGTCTTGCACATGAGCGTTCACCACATCGACCAGATGCGCGCGCTGTTCGGCGATCCCGCCGACGTGTGGGCGTACGGGCGCAAGATTCCGGGGCAGGAGCAATTCGGCGAGACGATTGCGCACTACGCGCTGATCTACGATGACGGGTTCGTGGCCTCGAGCCTCGACGACGGCGTCGATTGGTCCACGGATTTCGGCATCACGTATCGGATCCAAGGGACGCAGGGCGTGATGCTGGGCGAGATCGGCTGGCCCCGCCTGACGCACTCGACGCTGAAGCTCCAGCGCAGGGGTGAAGCCGGGTGGACGGAGCCCAAGTTCTCGCGCATGTGGTTCCCCGATGCCTTTTCCGCGACGATGGGCGAGTTGATGTGCGCGGTCGAAGAGAAGCGTGAACCGAGCAACTCGGGTCGAGACAACCTGGGAACGATGCGTGCCGTGATGGCGGCGTACCGGTCGATCGAGGAGAGGCGCGTGGTGAGCTTGCAGGAGATCTCCGCCGCGCGCGACTGAGCTTCTGAGACGATGAAATGAGCAAGCTACGCGTCGGCGTCATCGGGGCCGGTTGGTGGGCGACCTTCAACCACATGCCGCAGTTGGCTTCCCGGGGAGACGTCGAGCTCGTGGCGGTGTGCCGCCTCGGCAAGGATCTGCTCGAGAAGATCCGGCAGCAGTTCG
>JBEVNX010000035.1:0-8587 GCA_040507895.1 Binatia bacterium
GTCTACCGCGAGGCCTACGGCGACGAGATCCGCACCCGCCGATTTCTCGACCAGTATCGGGGAAAGGGCGAGAGCGACCCGTTGATGCCCTCGCGCGACATTCGCAACATCACCGGCGCCACGCTCTCCGCTCGTGCGGTGGGCCGCGCGGTGAAGAAAGCGATCGCCGTGCTCGAAGTGATCGGTGACACCCCTGGCGAGCCCGAATCGACCCCGGCTCCATCCGCGCGGCGTCCAGAGGGAGGCACGGCGCGCGTCCGGGAAGCTCACTACGTCATGGGCACGATGCTCGAGATCACTCTCGACGCGCCCAGCGAGGAGACGGGGCGCGCCTGCCTTCGCCGAGCTGTCGGTGAGGCGCGCCGCCTCGATGCCGAGCTCAGCTCCTTTCGCGGCGATAGCGCGCTCAGCGAGCTCAACCGCCGCGCCGGCATGGGCCCGCAACCCGTGCCCGCCGATCTCTTCCGCGTTCTCGAGCAATCGACGGAGCTCTCCGCTGCGAGCGGCGGAACGTTCGACGTCACGGTTGCGCCGCTCGTGCGGCTGTGGCAGCGAGCGGGCCACGACGGCCGCTGGCCATCGGCGGCGGAGATCGCCGAAGCCTGGAGGAACGTCGGATACGAGCGAATCCGCATGCAGCCGCCCGATGAGATCGAGCTGCCCGCGCACGCCACGCTCGAGCTCGGCGGCATCGGCAAGGGCTACGCCGTAGACCGCATGGTTGAGATGCTGCGTCGTTCGGGTGTGAAGAGCGCGCTCATCAACTTCGGCGGCTCCAGCATCGCGGCGCTCGGCCCCCCTGCTGAAGAATCAGGCTGGCCCGTTTGGGTCGAATACGGCGCGATTCTCCGTGGGCCGATGATCTTGCGAGACATGGCGCTGTCCACTTCGGACAGTCTCGGGGAAGACGGGCGCGTGGCAGGCCACAGAGTCGGGCACATCGTGGATCCGCGAACCGGGAAAGCGCTCGAGAACGCGGCGCAGGCGACCGTACTGGCGCCGAGCGCAACGGAGGCCGAGGCCTGGAGCAAGGCGCTGCTCGTCGATCCACTGCTCGCCCGCCGAGCGATGGCTACGCGGCCATGGATCTCTGCGTTGCTGTTCGCAGGCTCGCGCGCTCTCGCCGACGCCCGCTTCGCCGCGCGCAGCGGCTGGAAGCCCTCTCGTCAGTGACGATCTTCGCCCCTCAGGATCCTCCGCCCGTCCTGCTTCCGTTCCGAGCGCGACTCTTCTACTTCTATTCGTGATGCGCGCTGCGGCCGAGAAGGCTCCGCCGGGCCCGAGAGCCTGGGAACCCCGCAGCTCGAGGTGCGACCATGATCTGTGGTTCATGCGGCGTGCGAAACGTCGATTTCGCCTCGACCTGCTTCTCATGCCGGCAGCCGCTCGGAAAGCTGGGGGGCGTCACGGCTTCCGCGTTTCGACGCGACGCCCCGGAGGCTCGAAAGTCCGCGCCGCGGGCCACGACCCGAAGCGGCGGAGCGACCCCGAGCGTCCCGGGCGGCGCCTTCTTGCGCTTGCTGCTCGTGGCTGCGGTCGCGTGGATCGTTGCCCGCGGCTTCCAGCTACCCATGAGGCTCTCCGACGAGCCGGCGACGACGCCGACGGAGGTCCCTTCGCCCCGGGTTCCCGAGTCTGCCCCGCAGGAGACCATGCCCCATGCGCCCGAGGAGCTGAACGGCTTCAGGCTCGTCCTTTTCGAGTGGAGCGAGCCCGCTGCAGGACCGGACAGTCGCTTCCGCGTCGGTGAAACGGTGAGCGGCCGTGGCGAAATTCAAGGCTTCGGCGTGACGGCTGACCAGAGCATCGACGTGACCGTCGCGCTCGCATTTCGCGATCCCACGGGAACGCTCGTCGAACCGATCTCACCGACGGTGCTTCGGCAGCCCAAGGAGTCCGACACGCTCTTCACGAGCTTCGACTACGCGATCCCGGCCGACCGGCCCGCCGGGACATACGACCTGGAGATCGCAGTCGACGACGCCGTGAGCACCCGCTCGGTCCGCTTTCACCGCAGCCTCACCGTCGAAGCAGCAGGGCCTCGGTAGTCCCACACCGCCAGCGGCTCCGAGAGCCGCAGGGCCCATCGGCGAGCTTCACGCGCGCCGCGTGAGCTTCCCGCCTTCTCTTCCCCAAGCGGGCGCGGGCGGCGCCCCTTGTCTTCTCTTCGCTCCGCCAGGCTTGACGGGGCTCGAAGAAGATGAAAATGATTATCAACTTCACCATATACGGAGGCTCCAATGGAGGATTCCGATTGGATCAGGGTGTGCGCCTGCGGCAACGGCCGAGTGCATCTTCAGGTGGGGTTCGTCACGCTTTGCCTCGAGGCCCAGCAGCTCGCGGAGCTGGTGAAGAAAGCGAGCGAAGCGCTGCGCAGGCGCGACCGTGCGGCGCGCGACGCCTCACCGAGCGGACTGGCGCACTAAGGAGGAGGAAGAGCGATGAACGGGAAGAGACTGCGCCGGCTCGGAGTGGTCGGCGCGGCGTGGTTGTGCGCGGTCGGAGGCTGCGGCGGCGGTGACGCGGGAGGAGGCGAGCCGCGTCAGGAGATCGCGCAGCTCGGGACGCCGAACCGCGAGGGGGCGCAGCTCGGGGAACAGATCTTCGACGACACGAGCCTCTCCGAACCACCGGGCCTGGCGTGTGCCAGCTGTCACGACGAGGCACACGGCTTCGCCGACCCTAGCGGCGGGGCCGTTTCGGCGGGCGGCGCGGCCGGCTTCCGCAACTCGCCGAGCCTCGCCTACGCGATGTTCACGCCTCCGTTCTCGGCGCAGAGCACGGTGGGCGGGCTGAACCGCGACGGGAGAGCGACCGACTTCGTCGATCAGGCCGTGCGGCCGCTGCTCAACCCGGCAGAGATGGCCAACCCGGACGTCGTGACGCTGATGACCAAGGTGGCGGCTACCCCGTACGCGCAGGAGTTTCGACGAATCTTCGGCGCCGACGTGTTTAACGATCCGGACCGCGCCTTCGAGCACCTTCGCGAGGCGTTGTCCGCTTACGAACAAACGGACGAGTTCCAGCGGTTCGATTCGAAGTTCGACTTCGTGCGCCGCGGCGAGGCTCAGTTCACACAGCAAGAACGACTCGGCTTCGACCTGTTCAACGACCCCGAAAAGGGAAACTGTGCCGCTTGCCATCCGGCGAGCGGCAGCCGTCCGCTGTTCACGGACTTTACGTACGACAATCTCGGAGTGCCGCGTAACCGTGCGATTCCAGCTAACCGCGACCCCGCATTCTTCGATCTCGGGTTGTGCGGGCCGGCGCGCACGGACCTCGCCGACTCGACGCTTTGCGGGGCGTTCAAAGTTCCCACGCTGCGCAACGTGGCCATCACCGCCCCTTACTTTCACAATGGGCAGTTCCAGACTCTTCGCGAGCTCGTCGACTTCTACGTGACCCGCGACACGAATCCCGAGCGGTGGTACCCGGGCGGAAACAAGTTCGACGATCTCTCGCCGCTGTATCGGGGCAACGTCAACACGGGGGAGGTGCCTTACGACCGCAATCCGGGTGAGGCGCCACGACTCAACGAAGACGAGATCGACGCGGTCGTTGCATTCCTCGGAACACTCACGGATGGCTACGGAGGAGCACCGTGAGAGATCGAGGATTCACTCGGCTAGCGTGACGCCTTGGCGAGCCCGCCGAGGAAGCTGCGAATCGCTTGGTTCACTTCCGCCGGCTGCTCCAGAGAGACGTAGTGCCCCGCACGCGGAATGCGTTCGAGCTCCGCGCCCGCGATCATCCGGGCGAGGAACTCGGCGTACTTCGGCGGCGTGAGCCGATCGTCCTCCCCGACGACGACGAGCGTGGGGTGCCGGATCTCGCCGAGTCGGCCGATCACGTCGAAGCGGTTGCAGGCGGTGAAATCACCGCGCGTCACGGACGGTCGCGTCGCGCTAACGGTTTTACGGCCGAGCTCCTTGAGATCCGCGGGCGAAGAATAGCTCCACGCGTGCTCGGTCATGAAGGCGACGGCTTCCGCGTAGTCCCTCGCCAGGATTTCGAAGAGCTCCGGGAACACCTTGAGACGGGCACCTGTGCCGACCAACACCAGGCCGTGCAGAAGCTCGGGCGCGTCGAGCGCGAGAGTCTGCGCGATCGCGCCGCCTAGCGAGTGGCCTCCGAGGACCACCGCGCCGCGCCCGAGAGCGGTCAAGAACTGCCGAACCACCGTGGCATAGGCCTCGATGGTATCGCAGCCCTCGTCCGAAGACGCGCCGTGCCCCGGCAAATCGAGAGCCACGATCCTCGCCGCGGATGCGAGCCCTTCGAGCTGCGGTTTCCACGTCGTGTGGTCGCCGCCCGAGCCGTGAACGAGGACGAGCGTAGGCCCGCCAGCGCCGCTCTCGGCATAGTACACGCTCCGCCCGTTCACAGTGAGGTCAGGCATTCACGCACTCCTAACACTTGCGCTGCGGTCCGTCGCCAGTCGGGCATCGAACAGCGCGAGGGGAAGCGCCTGTTAGCGCCGCGGCAACGTGCTGGCAGGCATCGCCTTCCTGAGCGGCCCGACGTGCGAGGAGCGTTCTCGCCGTGAGCTCGAGGCGGAGGACGAGTACTTCCCGCTCCTGGAGAGCGTGCGGGCGGTGAAGGCGCTCCCCACTTCCAGCGATCGATGAACGTCGCGCTCCGCTCGCTCCCGAAAGCCGCCCAGCCGGACGATCGTCACGTCGCGACCTCGAGGAATGCTTTTTTGAAGCGGCGCATGTCGTCGGCCGAGCCGATAGAGACCCGCACGTGAGTCGGCCAGACCGGCCACGGCCTTCCGACGTAAACATCGAGGCGCTTCAGACCGTCGACCACTTGCTGGGTAGGCAGCCGCGCATCGACCATCAGCTTGTTGCTCACCGAAGGGGTGTACGTGAATCCGTGCGCATCGAAGAAGCTCATGATATCGGCGCGGCGCCGCGCGTTGCCTCGCTTTCGCGTCGGCACGAGGTCCCGCTCTTGCAGCATCGTATGGGCGGCCGCCATCGCCGTCACCGGCAGGGCCCCGGCCTGGTAAGCGGTGACGCGCTCGAGCAGGTCATGGCGCGCGAGCACGAAGCCGGCACGTAAGCCGGCCATTCCGTAGATCTTCGAGAACGTGCGCAGGACGACTACGTCCTTCCCGGCCCGCACGAGGTCTACGCCAGGCGGTTCATCACAGAAGTGGATGTAGGCTTCGTCGAGCAGCACGGTCGACCCTTGGGGCATGCCGGCGATCAGCGCGTCGATTTGCGCGCGAGGGGTGACGGTACCGGTCGGGTTGTTGGGATTGCAGACGTAGAAGAGTCCCGCAGGCTCGGTCTTCGCGGCGGCGAGCATGGCGGGCAAGTCATGCGAGCCGTCGGCTCGCAGCGGTACTCGTATGACCTTGGCGCCGATGAACTCCGCCGCATGCACCGCCGCCTCGTAGCCGGGCTCGGCCGTCACCAGTGCCCGCTGCGGCGACGTGAACGCGATGACCGCATGATGAAGGGCCAAGCTCGAGCCCGGGTAGACGGCGAAGTGCTCCGGGCGAAGGCCCTCGAGCTCTGCGGCGGTCTTCACGAGGGCGTCGGTCTCGGGATACGCATAGCGGTTGCCGCGGCGCGCGACTTCGGCGAGCGATGCGAGTGCGCGCTTCGACGGTCCTTCGGGGAATTCGTTCGCGTTGATCTTGACCGCGTCGTCAGGCAGTCGGCCGGCATCCGATAGCTGTGCGAGCGCTTGTTCGGACGCGAACGGCAGCGTCGAGCTGGTGGCAACGAGCGCGGCGACGCGCAATAGGCCGCGGCGGCTGAAGCCGCGTCGTATCAGGTCGTCGAGCACGGGGCGCTCGAGCGCGTCTTCAAGCAAGGTCGTCTCGCTCATCTCGTCTCCCGGATCGCGAGCCTACAGCATATTTCACGGATCGGCGTCAGCCACGCGGGGGCGCCGAGGCCCGAGCGACCTCGGCGCCGGTGCTCAATGGCCCAAGTCCTTCCACCGTGATCCATCGGTTTGGCCGCTCGCGTGGCTGTAGACCGAGTCAGCCGTGTCGCCCTTGGACCACTCGGTGACGTAGTCCCGCGAGAGGTCGGCGATGGCGCGACAGCCGATTAGTGCCATCGTCCGGCGCATGCCGCTCGCGAGATACCGACAGACGTGGTCGACACCGCTCTCACCGGCCGCGCCCAAGCCATACAGGACGGCGCGGCCCGCCATGCATGCGCGAGCCCCGAGGGCGATCGCCTTGACGACGTCGCTACCCCGGCGCACGCCCCCGTCGCAGATGATCTCGAGCCGATCGCCTACCGCGTCTGCGACCGCAGGCACGAGGTCGAGCGGCGCGGGGGCCGAGTCGAGCTGGCGTCCGCCGTGGTTCGATAGCGCGATGGCCGCGACGCCGGCCTCCGCGGCGAGCCTCGCGTCTTCGACCGTCTGAATTCCCTTGAGAACGAGCGGGCCTTTCCAGATCGAAAGAAACCACTCCACGTCGCGCCACGACAGTCCGGGGTCGAATTGAGTGTTGATGTAGTCCGCGAGTGACACGGCGTCCGCGCCGTCGCCCACCGCGCGGCCGACCACGTTTGCGAACCGGATCGGCTCGGCACGCACGAAGTCCCAGGTCCATCCCGGATGGACGACGCCATCGAGAATCGTCCAGAGGTCGAGCTTCGGGGGCAGCGTCAACCCGTTCCGGACGTCGCGCTGCCGGTTGCCGAGCACCGGCGTATCGACCGTGAGAACGAGCGCCTCGTAGCCGGCGCTCGCGGCGCGCTCGACCATTTCGCGAACGAGTCCGCGGTCGCGCCAAACGTAAACTTGGAACCACTTCGAACCCGTGCTCACCGCCGCCACCTCTTCGATGGACCGCGTGCTGAGCGTCGAAAGCGTGTAGGGGACCCCGATTCGTGCGGCCGCGCGCGCGAGGGCGAGCTCTCCGGCGGAATGGGCGATGCGCGTGAACCCCGTTGGAGCGACCACGAGCGGAAGCGACAACGCCTTCCCGAGCAGGGTCGTCGAGGGATCCACATCGCGAACGTCGCGGAGCACACGGGGCCGAAAACGGATTCGCCGATACGCGTCGGAATTGGCTGCGAGGCTGATCTCGTCCTCTGCGGCTCCGTCGATGTAGTCGAAAACGCCCCGAGGAAGCCGCCGGCGCGCCGCGGCGCGCAAGTCTTCGATGCTCGCGACACGGGCCAGCAGCCGCTTCGTCGGGTCGAGCTCGAAGCGTCGAAAGCGCATGACGGATCGGAGCGAGGCGAAGATCCGGGAAATCGACGGATGCTCTGCGGCCATCAGCTCATTCCGCTCCGCTTCTCAATCGGCGTGCTCGGCGCTCACCTGCAGCGCGCCCGACGTGCTGCGCAGCTCGAGCGTCTCGCCGCCGAACTGGTAGACCTTCGATGCGGACAGCGCGGCGAGGAAGTCCCGCTCTTGCTCCATCCGCTCGGCCGGTCCGGCCTTCTTGGTCGTCGCCACCGGTCCAATCTCGATCCCGTCGATACCGCTCGTGGTGTATCGCGCGTCGTACCGATTGACGCCGGCGTCGCCCGCGACCGTGCCATCGGCTGCGAAGCTCATGGTGATCGCGCTCGTCGCAATCGCCGAGACGACCGCCTGTTTGCCGTTGTTGTAGGCCGTCACCTTCCACGAGCCGACGAGAGCGATCTTGATCCGGGAGAAGACAAGCACGTCGGCCCCCTCTGCGTCATGGAGTATCAAAGTCGAGCCGGCCGCCGTGTAAGAAGCGGTCTTGCGAAGCGCCGCGTAGTAAGCATTCTCGACCGCTTGCGACTCGGGCGGTCCGGTCATCAGGGTCGTGCTCAGGTCGCCGATCGTCAGGCTGCCGTTCCCGTCCACCTTGTACGAGCCGCTATAGGCGTTGACGGCCTTGCCGCTCACCCTGCCCTCCTTGAACTCCGCATAGATGTTGGCCGCTGTCGGCAGCTCCCTGAGCACGCCGCCCACCGAATACTTCGTGAGCTTCCACTGGATGTTCTCCAGATCCCCTGCCGTGGCATCCGTCGGTAGGCAAGCGAATTCGAGTAGCGTCAGCGATAGTGCCGAGACTCTCGCGAGTAGAAGGCCGTACCGTCGCTGTTCATGGCTCACCAATGCAGAGTCTCCGCCACGCTTGAAACATGCCTGGCGCACCGGGCGTCAAGGGTGAATTGCAGGGAGGAATGCCGCCCACGTCCAGGCCGGCTACGTCACAAGCACCGAGGGCCGATCCTGCGGCGCTCTCTTCGGAAGGCGTTCGCTGGCAGTCAAGCACAGAAGACCTGTCGCGCCTAGCGGTAGGTCGAGCTGCGCGAGTACCCCCGCCGCACGCTCGTGGGGCCAGCCTCGCTGACGTCCCACTCCGGCTCTGGCCCGAAGCGCGCAGTCAGGAAGTCGACGAAGGCCCGTACCTTCGCCGAGAGATGGCGGGTTGGCGAATACAGCGCCCAGATCCCAGTCGAGCGATCCTCGTACGGCACGAGAACGGCCTGGAGCGTTCCCCGCCGCAGATCTGGTCCGACGATGAAAGTCGGTAGCTGCACGAGGCCCACGCCGCGCACCGCAGCTAGACGCAGGACGTCACCATTGTTGCTGCGCAGGCTTCCTGCCACGGTCACCGACTCGG
>JBEVNX010000135.1:0-11492 GCA_040507895.1 Binatia bacterium
TTGTTCGGTCTTCACGTCGACCGAGATGTCCTTGCGCATGCGCTGGATGATCTCCTCGGGCGACTCTTTCCCTTCCAGGTTTTGATAGAGTCCGAACTGCTTGATCAAACCGTCTAGTTTCTCGCGGGTGAGAATGGACTGCGCGATAGTCTGCACGCGGCGCTCCGCGACGCTGGTCACGATGGATTTGACGAAGTCCTGAGGGACCTGCTGGCTCTCTACCGACACCGTGACGGTCGACCGGTAGACGTCCGGCAGGAAGACAACGATGCTCGCGGCCGCCGTGAAGGCGGCGATGGCGACTGGAATCGCCAGCCACTTGCGCCGCTTCCACATCCCGAGCAGACGGTCGAGGCCTGGATTCTGTTGCTCAGCAGCCATGGATCTCACGAGGTCGCTGCCCTACGGCACGACGACGACGTCACCAGCTTGTAGCAGGAGATTTTCGCTCGCCTCTCCGGCGAGGGCCTTGTTGTAGTTGAACGGAACTCGCGTTGTCGCCCCGTTTCCCTCCGTGCGCAGCACGGTGATGCTCCTTCGCGAAGCAAATTCGGTCAGGCCTCCCGCCAAGGCGATCGCCTCGAGGACGGTGGTCGGACTCGAGAGCACGAACCGCCCCTGCTTGGTGACCGATCCGACGACCGAGATGCTGTAGCTCCTGGCCCTGCTGACGATCACGGAGACTTCGGCCGACGGCACGTACTCGGAGAGCCTCTTCGCGAGCAGCTCACGCAACTCCGTCGGCGTCAAACCCGCGGCGCGGACGTCGTTCACCAGCGGTAGCGAGATCATGCCGTCCGGGCGAACCGTCACTTGGCGGCTGAGCTCGGGGTTCTTCCAAACCGCTATGTCGAGCATATCACCGGCCCCAATTTGATAACCTCCGCGCTCTCCAGGCGGTTCTTCCCCCATCGCCGTGGGCGCCACGAGCACAGTGGCCGTGACCACGGCGACGAGTGCTCTCCAACAAGAGGTCATCATCCACGTCATATCCCTGGCCCCCTGACTCTACAGTCCGGAACGCTCGATATTTGGACGGGTTCGGATAACTGGACAGGTTACCGTGGCGGTGGATGCGGGCGCAAGTATGATTAATGATAGCGCCCCTGGTCGGCGACTCGCGAGCGCTTGGGCGCGAGACCTGTCGATCGTCGAGTATGGAACGCGGGGTTGGGCGCTCTTCTAGTAGACCCGGAACGGCGACGAGGCTTCGAGACCGATCGAAACGATGTTGTGGTAGATCTTGCCGCTCGAGCGAGCCACGGTGGTGTCCGACGACGTCGTTTCCAGCGTCGACAGCACCCCATCCTGGTAGGTGAAGCTATAGTTCAAGACGATCGACAGCCACTCGAGGAGCCTGTAGTGGCCCGACAGAGTAACGCCGAACACGTCGCTGATGTCGCCGTCGCTCGAGGTCTGGTAGTAGGCCAGGTTCAGTGCGGTGCCCAACGACTCCGTGAGATTGTAGTCCAATATGCCGCTGAACGTCTGCACATCGAGCGCGCTCGACACCCCCACCGCGCTGGTTTGTGAGCGGACGTACTCGAATCTCGCCGAACCCCGAGCGAGTGTGCGCGAGATCGACGCGTAGGCCTCCGCGTTGAGGCTGCTGTCGTTGCTGAATCGGGGGCCGGCTCGCAGGACGACCTCCGTGAGCTGCGAAAACCGATGAGTCCAGCCGAGGGTCACGGCATGGGAATCGGTAACGGAAGGTAGCACCAGGATCGTGGAGTCGTCGGGTGTGGGCACGGGCACCTCGGATGGCGTATCCGTTTCTGAGGAGGAGAAGTGCCGGTAGACGTATCCGAGGTCGCCGGAGTCCGTCTCGCTGAAGCGGTGAGTGAACATCCCGTCGGCCGAGTGTGAGTCGTTCGTCGAAGAGCCGACCTGATCGCTGTGCACGAAGTCGTAGCCCGCCAAGACCTGATTGAGCTGCGTGAGCTCGTACGTGGTGGATGCTCCTGCGTAGTACACCTCGGTCCGCGACCTACCGTTCTCGATGCCAGTCGGAGGGAGCCCCGTCTGATCGCCGACGACCGCCGAATTCAGCTGCCCAGCATACTCGCTCTGCTGAAATCCGCCCCTCGCCGACAGGCTGAGCCGAGGGGTCGGGACGTAGTCCGTCGTCAAAGTCGCCTCCTGCCTCGACGGAAAGGCGTCGAAGTCGGAGTGCTCGGCATACACGTCGGCGGCAACCCGATATCCCGCGAGAAGGCTGAATGGTGCCGATTTGTAGCCGGCGATGATTCCGGGCTCGGTGCGAAAGATGAAGTCGCTCTCCTTGTCCGGGCTACCCTGCGGCACCGACTGAATGTTGTCGTCGTAGCCTTCGCTCAGGGTCAGCGAAGGGGTGACGTAGAGACCAGCCTGCGCAGACGCTTCCGTGGAGTAGACCAGTTGGACGACTAGCGCCGACACGATCGAGAGGCTCCACCAGACCCCTCTGCTCCCGTTCCTCACCATACGCCCCCGTCGGTTTGGTTGCACAGGGCAGAGTACCACGTCGCCGTCGGGCTTCGCCATCAGCGTCTTTCCGCGACTTGGCAACTCCGCTAGAACCGCGGCCGTGATCATCCGGGTGACTCAGAAGACGCTGCAGGAGATCGATCTCCACGCGGCGGAGGCGTACCCGCGCGAGTGCTGCGGGGTGGTACTCGGTGATGGCGACTGCGAGCGCGTGCGCCGGATCGAAAACATTCAGGATCGCTTGCACGCCGAGGACCCAGCCGCGTACCCGCGGGATTCGAGCACTGCCTACTTCATGGACCCTCAGCAGCTCTACGTCGTCCTTCGCGAGGCCGAGCAGGACCGCGCCCCGATCCGCCTCTTCTACCACTCCCATCCCGAGCACGGCGCGTATTTCTCAAAGGAAGACCAGGCCCGCGCCCTGGCCTGGGACGAACCGGCCTACCCAGGAGCGAGTTACTTCGTCGTCTCCGTGATGGCCGGACGTGTCGCCGACCGGTTGGCGGTCACCTGGAATGCCGAGCGACGGGAGTTCGTTCCGACGGAGGTGGCGGTCGCATGAGCACTACTTGCTCGCCCAATACGCGAGGTCATCGAACTGGGCGATGACGCCCGCGTCCGCGACCAGCGCCAGATCGAAGGATCCGAGCCCTTCCCCCATCCTGACGACGGATTTCTCGTCTACGTAGCCGACCGTGCGATGGCTCTCGCAACGGATTCCGATTCGCACCCACTCGCCCTTCGGCGCAGTGACCGGCGCCTGATCGACCAGCTTCATGGAATCGCCCGTCTTGCGATACAGGGCGATCCGACGCTCGCGTGGCTCTAGCTTCAGGACCTGAGCGGCGACTTCCGACGTGGCGTCGCACGAAAGACCGGCGCCGGATGATCCCAGGAATACGCGGACGGCGACCTCTCCAGCAGCGGCAGTCACTCCCTCCGCCTCTTTGACGGCCAGCAGCCCCGCATCCCCGCCAGCACCGACGAGCACCTGCGCACCCGAGAGTGCCGTCGGGGAATCCGCAACGGCCCAACGGCCGAGACGCGGCTCGAACCCTTGGGGCGGCTCATGGAGCGTGTCGTGTTCGAAGTCGAACCGATGAACTCCGCTGGCGGTGGCGAAGAGAGCTGGAGCGACCCCCACCGAAGGCACCACGCCACATGACAGCGGCAGCCATGCGAGCCCGCACGAGAGAGCGAGCTTCCGCAGATCAGGCACCGGGGGATGTCTCCTGAGCGGGACCTTCCCCCGCTTGGCAGAGCAGGGTGTGAGCCGTGGAATCGACGACGCTGACGTTCACGGTCTCGCCCGGCGCGTGCGTCCGGGAGGGGAACACCGCGGTCCTGAAGTGAGCGGTCTTGCCGGAGACACAGCCCTCACCGCGTCGGGCAGGACCTTCGACGAGCACCTCGACCTGCCGACCGCGCCAACGCGCGCTGCGCTCGGCCGAGATGCGTTCTTGGATCTCGATTACCGTTCGCAGACGGCGTTGCTTGTCCTCGCGAGAGACGGTTTCCGGCCAGCGAGCCGCGCGCGTCCCTTCGCGCGCCGAATAGGAGAACAGGAACGCATGGTCGTACTGCACGTGGCGAAGGTATGCGACGGTCGATTCGAAGTCGGCTTCGGTCTCGCCGGGGAAGCCGACGATGACGTCGGTCGAAAACTCGATACCCGGACGGGCCGCCCGCAGCCGGTCGAGCAACGCGTCGTACTCGTCGATGGTGTAACCGCGCTCCATTCGAGCCAACACGGCGTCGGATGCCGACTGCAGGGGAAGATGAACTTGAGGGCAGATCTTCTCTTCGCTCGCGATCGCTTCGACGGTGCGCTCGCTCATGTCGGCAGGATGCGGCGAAGTGAAGCGGATGCGAGCGATTCCCTCGATGCGGGCCGCGGCGCGCAGCAGGTCGGCGAAGTCAAGGTCGCCGTCGCGGTAAGCGTTGACGGTCTGGCCGAGGAGCACCACCTCGCGGAACCCCACGCGCGCGGCCTCCTCCAGTTGCTCGAGCAACAGAGGCAGCGGCAGACTTCGCTCGCGGCCGCGCACGTAGGGGACGATGCAGAACGTGCAGAACTTGTCGCAGCCCCGCATCACGCTCACCCACGCGCGCACCCCATCGCGGCGCGCGGGTGCGATGTCCGCGTAGGTCTCGTCGCGGCCGAGTCTCACCTCGATCTGGGGATCCTCGAATCCTTGCCGCTCCAGGATCGCTGGCAAGCGACGGTATTCGTCGGGACCGAGCACCAGGTCGAGAAACGGCACGCGCTCGAGAAGCCGTGCCCGATGGTGCTGGGCCATGCATCCGAGCAAGCCGATGCGGACGCCCGGATCGCGAAGCTTCAGCGGCAGCAATTGCGTGAGCCGGCGGACGACACGTTCCTCCGCGTGCTCTCGGATGGCGCAAGTGTTGAGGAGGATCACGTCGGCCTCGGACGGCGAGCGCGCTTCAGAGTATCCGTGCCGAGCGAGCTGGCCGAGCACCAACTCGCTGTCCGCCAGGTTCATCTGGCAACCGTAGGTCTCGACGTACACGCGCACGCTCATGACAAAGGCGTGAACATAGCCAATGCGGAACCGGAGTGAAACAGCCTGTGGAGCGGCGTCGCAGCTCAATTGAACTGCCGCCCCCCGCGTGACAGAATTTCGGAACTTTGCTCGGAAACTCGCACCGAGCCGGGAGGAGAGCCCGATGAATCACGGCCTTGCTAGCGATCACGGTCTGGATCAGCACGGGATCGAGCACATCGAGAGCGCGTACTGGAACCTGACCACTTCGGCCCTCTACGAGGAGTCGGTCCGCCGTCACGAGGGCTTGATCTCCGCAGAAGGCCCGCTCGTGGTCCGCACCGGGCACCACACCGGACGCTCCGCGAACGACAAGTTCGTGATCCAAGAGCCGTCGAGCGAGAAGCACGTGTGGTGGGGGAAGGTGAACCGACCATTCGAAGCCGGACGCTACGACGGCATCCGGCGCCGCATGCTCGCCTACCTGCGTGGGCGCGACGTGTTCGTGCAGGACGTGTTCGTCGGCGCCGCTCTCGAGTATCGGGTGCCGATCCGGGTGATCACCGAGAACGCCTGGCACTCCATCTTCGCGCGCAACATGTTTCTCGTGCCGAAGCCCGACGAGCTCGCGGCGCATCGCCCGCGCTTCACTGTCATCGACCTGCCGCGATTCCATGCCGTTCCCGAGGAGGACAAGACCAATTCCGAGACGTTCATCCTGCTCAATTTCGCGCGCAACGAGGTGTTGATCGGCGGCACCAGCTATGCGGGCGAGATCAAGAAGTCGATCTTCACGATCCTCAACTACCTGCTCCCTCTCCAAGGCGTGCTGTCGATGCACTGTTCGGCGAACATCGGCGACCACGGAGACGTCGCGATCTTCTTCGGTCTGTCTGGCACGGGAAAAACCACGCTCTCGGCGGATCCGGAGCGCAAGCTGATCGGCGACGACGAGCACGGTTGGAGCGCGCGCGGCGTGTTCAACTTCGAAGGCGGGTGTTACGCCAAGGTGATCAAGCTGTCGCGCGAAGCGGAGCCGGAGATCTACCAGACGACTCGGACGTTCGGCACGATCCTGGAGAACGTCGCCGTCGACCCGGCCTCGCGGTCCATCGACCTGGACGACCAATCGCTCACCGAGAATACGCGCGGCTCGTATCCGATCGCGCAGATCCCCAACGCCGAGCTCTCCGGCCAGGGCGGCCATCCGAAGAACATCATCATGCTGACGGCGGACGCCTTCGGCGTGATGCCGCCCATCGCCAAACTGACCCCCGAGCAGGCGATGTATCACTTCCTCTCGGGCTACACCGCCAAGGTCGCCGGCACCGAGCGCGGCGTGACCGAGCCGCAAGCGACGTTCAGCGCCTGCTTCGGAGCGCCCTTCATGGTCCACCATCCCTCCGTGTACGGGGAGCTGTTGCGCAAGAAGATCGCCGAGCACAAGGTCGACTGCTGGCTCGTCAACACGGGCTGGAGCGGCGGGCCGTACGGCGTCGGCAGCCGCATGAAGATCGCCTTTACCCGGGCGATGATCCGCGCCGTTCTGAACGGCAAGCTCGCCTCGATCCCGACCGAGCCGGACGTCAACTTCCGCGTTCTCATTCCGACGGAATGTCCGGACGTGCCGAAGGAAATCCTGCGACCGCGCAATACCTGGAAGGACGGCGCCGCTTACGATCAGAAGGCGCGCGATCTCGCCGAGCGTTTCAAGAAGAACTTTAAAGACTTCGAATCCCAAGTCACCCGTGAGGTGCGGGAAGCCGGACCCGCGTGACAGAACGCTCGGGCGTAGCCCGGATGCCGCGCGGGCGAGCGATCATGGCTCACAGGCCGAGACGCTCCGCCTTGCGTCGCTCCCGGCGGTTGCTACGATCGAGGGCTCGATGAGCGTCCACGAGCACCGAGAGAGTGCGATCCGGCATGCCGGTTGTGCGGTGCTGACGATCAGCGACACACGCACGCGATCCGACGACCGGAGCGGAGCGCGGCTCAAGGAGCTGCTGGCGGGCGCCGGTCACGAAGTGCTGCGTTACGACATCGTTCCTGACAATCCGGTGCGCATTCGCGAAGCGCTGCAGCCGTTGTTCGCCGATTCCACGATCCAGGCGATCTTCCTCTCCGGAGGCACTGGCATCGCGCCACGCGACACGACCTTCGAAGCCGTACGCTCGCTCCTCGAGAAAGAGATCGAAGGCTTCGGCGAGCTCTTCCGCGCCCTTTCGTACCAGGAGATCGGCGCTGCGGCGATGCTCTCGCGAGCCACGGCGGGCATCGTCGCCGGCAAGATTGTGTTCTCGATGCCCGGCTCCACAGCGGCCGTCGAGCTGGCCATGGAGAAGCTCGCGTTGCCCGAGCTCGGTCATGCCTTGCGGCTCCTCGAGGGATGATGAGGGTCCGCTTGCGATTCTTCGCCGCCGTGCGCGAGCGAGTGCGAGCCGCCGAAGCTACGCGGGAGCTCGCGGGTCCGACGACGGTCGAAGCGTTGTGGGATCAGATTCGGCGCGAGTATCCCTCGCTCGGTGAGCTCCGCGGCGCCGTCGCCTTCGCGCTCAATCAAGAGTACGTTGACAGTAAAACCATGGTTCAAGATAATGACGAGGTTGCGTTCATCCCCCCTGTGAGCGGCGGATCGTCGCGACATCAAGATGTTTGAAGTCGTCGAACACCCGCTCGACCTCGCCCGTCTCGTCGCGGCGGTCGGCAGAGCGGATGCCGGTGCGATCGCGACATTTCTGGGTACGACACGCGAGCACAACGCGGGTCGGCGGGTGACCCGGCTCGAATACGAAGCATACCCCGAGATGGCGATCCGCGAGATGCGACGGATCGGGCAGCAGGCGCTCGAACGCTTCGGCGCCAAGGCGGTCGCGATCGCGCACCGCGTCGGGGTCGTGGAGATCGGCGAGGCGAGCGTCGCCATCGCCGTCTCGGCGGCTCATCGTGACGCGGCGTTCGCCGGCTGCCGATTCGCCATTGACCGCCTGAAGGAGATCGTTCCGATCTGGAAGAAGGAGCACTACGTCGGCGGGGAGATCTGGATCGGACCGCAACGCGGGGGCCCGCCGGACTCCATTTCCATCACCTGAAGGATCAACCTCGCTCCATGCGCCATCGAAGCCACCTGACGGTCGTACTACCGCTCTTCCTCCTCGGCGCCTGCGCGCTTCATCCCGCCGCGCCGACGCGCCCGCCGCTCCACGGCTGGTCGCCGGCCAGCACGGCGCTGACGGCCGAGCCGACCGAGCTCACGGCGGAGGATCGTGCGCTCGGCCACTTCTTGAAGGCCCAGATCGCGCTCAACCAGAACGCCTACGACGTGGCGCTCTCGGAGTACGAGCTCGCGGTACGCGACGACCCGTCGACTCCGATGCTGCGCCTGCGATTGGCCACGCTCTACGTGCGCAAGGGCATGCTCGACAATGCGCTCGAACAATGCCGGACGGTCGTCGAGCAGGACCCGAAGAACGTCGAAGCGCGGCTGCTGCTCGCCGGTCTGCTCTCGTCCACGGGAGACGAAGCGGGCTCCATCGCCGCGTACGAAAAGGTACTCGACTCCGATCCCGAGAGCCAGGAGGCCTACCTCTATCTCGGCGCGCTGTACGGAAAGCAGGGTCAGTTAGACCAGGCCGTCAAGACGCTGCAGAAGCTGATCTCGCTGAACCCGAATTCGATCCTCGGGTACTACTACCTGGGACGCGTCAACGCGGCGGCGCAAAAGCTCGATGAAGCCGAAGCGTTCTACCAGCAGGCGCTGCAGTTGAATCCGCAATCGGAGCTGGTCCTGCTCGATCTCGGTCTCGTCTACGAGATGGAGAAGAAGAACGACAAGGCCGTCGAGATCTATCAGAAGGTCTTGGCCACGAATCCGCGCAGCGCCGTCGCCCGCAGACGGCTCGCCGGCCTCTACGTGGGCGCGAAGAAGCTCGACAACGCGCTCGAGCAATTCCGCGAGCTCGAGAAGATCGAGAACGATCCGCAGGAAGCCCGCGTCAAGATCGGCCTCATCTACTTCGAGAAGGGCGACTACGACAAAGCGGCGACGGAGCTGAACCTCGTGCTCGCCGCAGAGCCCCAGAACGACAGGGTCCGCTACTATTTGGGCACGGTCTACGCCGAGAACAAGGAGTACCAGAAGGCCGGCGTCGAGTTCGATCAGATCCCGCCGACGTCGGAATACTTCGTGGATTCGCGCATCCACTCTGCCTACGTGAAGCAGAAGGATGAGAAGATCGACGACGCGATCGTAGAGATCAAGCGCGCCTTGGAGGTCAAGAAGGATTCGGTCGACCTGCTCGGCTTCCTCGCCTCGCTCTATCGCGAGAAGAAGGACGACCAAGCGGCGCTCGAGATCCTCCACAAGACCGTGGAGATCGAGCCGAAGAACGACAAGCTGTGGTTCGCGCTCGGCGCCGTCTACGACGAGAGCAAGCAGAAGGAAGAAGCCATCGACGCCATGCAGAAGGCGATCGATCTGAATCCCAACAACGCTGCAGCTCTGAACTATCTCGGCTACACGTTCGCCGAGATGGGCGTGGAGTTGGACAGGGCGGAAAAGCTCATTCGCCAGGCCATGGCGATCGAGCCGAACGACGGTTTCTATCTCGACAGCCTTGCGTGGGTGTACTACCAGCGCGGCGACTTCAAGAAGGCCGCGGAGCATCTCGAGCACGCGGTGGAGCTGGCGGGCGACGATCCGACCGTGACCGAGCACCTGGCCGACGCCTACGAGAAGCTCGGGCGTCGTGCCGATGCGCTGCGGGTCTACCGCGACGCGCTGGCTCGCTCCAAGGATGCCGATCAGACGGAGCGGCTGAAGCGCAAGATCGGGGTGGTCGAGCAGCGGCTGACCGGCGCGTGACCGGGCGCTCGCTCTTCGGGTTCGCGGCCGTCGTCATGCTGGCTCTCGCCGGTTGCGCTTCGCTGCGCGCCAAACCCGCAATCCCGAAGGCCGCGCCGACGATCGCCCCTTCCCCCGAAGCGCTGCTCGCCGCCATCGACGATCGTTCGGCCGCCGTCCGCACCTTCCGCGCACTCGCTCAGATGCATTACGCCGGCGAGAGCGACAAAATCGCAGTCAAGGAAGTCGTCGCCGTCGAGCGCCCGAACCGCCTGCGCATCGAGATGTTGTCCGCGTTCGGAGTGGCTTTGCAGATCGCGTCGGACGGAGCGCGGCTCTGCGCCTACCATCGCGGCGACCGGACATTCTACCGCGGACGCGCGACCGCAGCGAATCTCTCGCGCTTCACGCGGCTCGATCTCGAGCTCGACGACGTCGTGGATCTGCTGATCGGCCTCCCCCCCCACCGCGAGTGGCGCGGCAAGCCGTCCATGACGTTCGAGCGCCCCGAGGGAACCTGGCGGGTCGAGACCTCGCTGCGGCACGGGGAACTCCTCACCGTGTGGTTCGATCCGGATTCCCTGCTCCCGGTGCGCGCCAGGGAGGCGACCTCGGCCGGAGCGGTTCGCTACACGGCGAGCTACGGTCAGTACGATACGATCTCCGGCGTGGTGATGCCCACCTGGGTACGCTTCGAAGTGCCCGAGCAGCAGGCGAGAATCGATCTCCGCTACTCGGATGTTTCGCTGAACGCGAGCCTCGGAGCTGGGCTCTTCTCGTTCGATGCTCCCTCGGGTTCGAAGATCGTCGACCTCGACGCCATCGGCCGCGCCGACCGGCCGACAGCCGTCTCTATGCGCTGAGCGCACCCCATGGCGAGCGCAACGGACATCACGCGTCGCCTGGGTATCCAGCATCCGTTCTACAGGCCCCTCCCTACCCGTTGCAAAACGCCTTGACGGGGCCGCTGCGCGCCGGTGCCGCCAAGCAAGACTGCCCCGAGTTCCTCTCCCTGCGGGCCGGACAGGGGCTTCGCCTCGCCCGTCGTGAGTCCGCCGGCGAGCTGATGAGCCGTCTGGCGAACGAGAGCGAAAGCGCGATCGGCCGGCTCGCCGGGCCCGCCCCCTCGACTAGCCGGCTAGGGCTCGAGCCGCGGATCGAGCGCGTCACGCAGCCCGTCGCCGAGCAGATTGTAGGCCGTGACGGTGATGAAGATCGCCAAGCCGGGAAACACGGCGAGCCACCAGGCAAACGTGTTCTGTTCCGAGACGGCGAGGATCGATCCCCAAGTGACGAGGTCGGCTGGAACACCGATGCCGAGGAACGACAAGGCCGATTCGGCGAGAATGGCCGAGGCGACGCTGAATGAAGCGGTCACCAGCACGGGCGCGAGTGCGTTCGGCAGGATGTGGCGAAACATCACGGCGCCGTTCGGCACCCCGAGCGCGCGGGCGGCGACCACGAAGTCGAGTCCTCGGAGCTTGAAGAACTCGCTGCGGATGAAGCGCGCGACTCCGACCCAGCCGGTGAGCCCGAGGATGGCCATGACGTTGTAAATCGAGGGGGGCAGCACGGCGGCGACGGTGAGAATCAGGAAGAACGTCGGGATCGCCAGCATGAGCTCGAACAAACGCGACAGCGCGAGATCCACCCAGCCGCCGTAGTATCCGGCGAGACCG
>JBEVNX010000157.1:0-12755 GCA_040507895.1 Binatia bacterium
GAAAGTCCCATTGGACCGTATGTGGGAAGCTCGCGGCAGTGTCCGAGATCGCAGTGCCAATCACCTCACAGCCGAGATTACTTGCGAAACCATTCCTGCTCCTTCCCCCGTCGAGTTCCGTGGCAGATTCCAAAATGCGGATCAGGGATCACACTCTTGATGTACCTCGAGAGGAACTCGATGTTGTCCTCCTTCACCCAAATGTAATCGAGCTTTCTCCTGTTGCCCTCCTGTTGTACCTGTCGGTATTTTTCATAGTCAAAAGAGCCGTCTTGCTTGAAGTAGGAATAGAGACGAAAACCGGGTACGTCCTTGCTGCGTGTGATCTGGTAGCCCAGGCGGTCAAGTGCACCCTTTACTAGTTTCCTGAGCATACGGTCGCTCCCAATGTCTCGGCGATCCCATGCCGCGTATTGGCTAGGCAGTCCTGGCTGCCGCCGCCGTAGTGCAACGCCGTAGTGGTGCCAGACCCCAACATCGGATCCACGTCGATATCCCTAACCGTGTCGGCGGTCGGATGCCTGGGCATCACAAGGCTGAGTCGGCCATGCATCGGATCGTGTTGACGACATCGAGTGTGCCCAGGAACCAGAGCCGTCAACGACGTGCGCGCCAAATTGGGTCCCTTCTCCTCACTATTATTGCTCTACCGCATCCCCATTGACGCACCATGCGAGTACGCTCGAGCCTTGCATCTCGACCGGCAGAAGCCGACCGACAAAGCCCAGACGCAGCTCGGTGCTGGTCGTCACCAGCGTGGCGCCTCGACCGCGAAAAAACCGCAGAAGATCCAGAGGCGCGGCATAGTACACGGCATCCGCATCACCGCCACGGGCCGTATCCAAGATCGGCTGACGATACAGAAACTCGGCATGAGGCGAAACGCGTTTGCGCCATGCGAGTGCGGCGTTGCGTCGCCACCACCGCCACGCTCCGCGGCCGCCTTCGACGCCAAACGCACGCCGATCGCGCCTTCGAAGGGCGTCTTCTACGGGGGTCCACAAAGACGCGTGGTTCGGCAGCCCGATGATGATGTGGCCAGGCCGACGAACGACGCGCAGAATCTCGTCGAGCGCCTGAGCGACATCGGGAAGATGCTCGATGACTTCAAACGCGACCACAGCTCCACCGACCCATCCTGAAAAGGCAACTGGAGGGCATTCCCCGCAACGGCGTGCAAGTTCTCGTTCCCCTTCTCGTTCGCGGCGCGCAACAAGCCTGGAGAGAGTTCGACGGCAATCGCCCTGACCTGCGGCCTGGTCCGAAGGAACGCCTGCAGGGCGCCCGCCACTCCGGCGCCAATCTCCACAATTCGCGCCCGCGGTTGGCTCAAGACCACGTTCATGACCGAAAGCAGCCGGCTGAAATATTCCGGCGGATGCGATGCCTGTTGGCGCGCGTAGCATTCGTTGGTCCGATAGAATGCCGCCATCTCCGCACGCACAGCCGCATCTGGAACACACGACGTCAGTTCGCACTCAAGCGCGTGACGGGCGGTCTTTGAGGCACTGGATCGACGGTGCATGCTGTACGAAGCTAACTTGATCGCCCGCTCGGCCGCCGCTCGTCAAGGCTCTCTCTTCCTTTCGGGGCTCTGACCACGACGGTGACGGCTCCACCGCACACGAGGGGAAAAGGCGCGCACAGCCTTGACCCGCAGCCGCCCAGTCGTCGGTCGTTGGCGAGTTCCGCGAACGAGCGGCCTTTGGCGAACGGAGTCGCAAACCGCTCTTGTTCGATCCGCAGCAAGGCGCGTGTGCTGGCTTCAGGCACCACACTGGAGGTCCCGTGTAGACAGCGAACGTTGGCCGGCTTGGCGCAGAATCCTCCGAATCGGTCCGCTCTCGTTCATCGCGTGGCCTCGCAATGTGTCCTCGCCGCGGCAGGGCAGACAGCTTGTGCCCCGAGCGCGCACGCTTCGCAGCACTTCGCCGACTCGGACTCAAAGCGATCACGTTCGCGTGAGCGCTGGAATGGCGGATTCCGGCAATCCCGTCAAGCGCCCTTCATGAGTCAGGATGTGGAGTTCCTTTACACCACGAACCCTGGGCCCTATACGTCGCGCGCTATGCCCGCCGCGGTGAACAAGATTCAACCCCGAGGTTCCGGGCGCCCGGTTGAACCCGCGCATCGTCCGAGCGTCGTGCTCGCGGTGGTCGCCACGTGGCTCGTGGCATTGTTCGCCGTCGCGGAAATTTGCCCCCGACTGCTCGGGCGGCAGACGTGGCGATACGTCGAGAACCCTCGCGGCGAGCCCGCTCTCCACGAATCTGACCCGACATTCGGCTGGGTCAACAAGCCGGGGCACTACGTGCTTCCCCCCCACCTCCCGGGTGGTGCTATGCGCGAGGTGACGGTCCTGCCCGATCACAGCCGCGCGACGGGTGCTTCCGGCGGGACCGAGCGGGTTGTTCTAATCGGCTGCTCGATCACCAATGGCTACGGACTCTCAGACGCCGACACCTTTGCGTGGAAGCTCCAACAGGGCCATCCCGCGCTGCGCATCGTGAACTTCGGCACGGCCGCCTATGGCACGTTCCAGTCGCTGCTCCGTATGGAGCAGGTTCTCGACCAAACCCCGCCGCCGCACCTCGTCCTCTACGGCTTCATCACTGAGCACGAGGCGCGAAATGTCGCCACGTATGACTGGCTGCGCGGCCTCGCGCTCAATGCCAAGCGCGGCCACGTGGCACCCCCCTATGTGACGCTCGGCCCGGGCGACACGCTCGAGCGCCATCCTCCCGAGGCTTTCTCGATATGGCCGCTCGCCGACTACCTGGTCACCGTGCGCATGGCCGACGACGCGTACATGCACCTGCTGACCTACGGGCGCGAAGCAGTCGGCGTCGAGGCGACCAAGAGTCTGATCAGCGAGATGGCCGGCCTCGCTCGGCGCCGTTCGACGGCGTTCGCGGTGGTCTTTCTCTTAGCGCAAGACAGGAAGAAGGAAGAGTACCTGGACTATTTTCGGCAGCAGGGGATCCCGGTTCTCGATTGCGTGCGACCGCACACCGAGGACAACCGGATTCCCGGCGAGGGACACCCGAACGTCAAGCTCAACTCCCTCTGGGCTCAGTGCATCTCCGAGAAGCTGCCGGACCTGCTCGGCCGATGACCACGTCGCCCGCGGAGCCGCCGACGCTCTTCGAGCGCGTCTCCGCGTCGGTATACTGGAACACGCTCCTCCTGCCGGTGGTGGCCGTCTGCACGACCCTGACGTCGGTTCTCGTGAGGCGCCGCTTCGGCCTCGCCTCGGGCAGTTACGACGTTGTGCTCGGGCTGCTGAACACGATGCTCTTCTATTCGAGCTTCGGGATCCCCTCGGGCCTGATGAAGACGCTGCCGGAGCGCGAAATCGCCAGCGGAAGGCTGGCGGTGGAGCGTCTGCTCCGCCGCGCCTGTTCGGCGCGCTTCGCGATCCTCGCCGTCTTCATTGCGGCGTTGAACCTGTTCGCGCCGGCAATCGCCGAGCGCCTCCATCTCGGGCCAGGCGGCGTCGTCTACCTACGCCTGCTCGGTGCGCTCGCCGTGATGCGGGCCGTGATCGATCTCGTCACCTACACGCTTTACGCTTTCCTTGCACAGCGCCAAGTGAATCTCCTCATCGTCCTCCAGTCCGTCCTCGATCCGACCCTCATCGGCGCCGCTCTCGTGCTCGGCTACGGCATCGGAGGGGTCGTCGTCGCGTTGACCGTGAGCACCGGCGTGGTTGCCGTCGCGGGCATCGCGTTCGCCGCCCGAGTGGTGCGTCGGCTCTCGCTTGCGCCGCGGCCCCGCGCGAGCCGAGAGCCCGTATCCGCGGCCTGGAAGTTCTCGCTGTTCGACTATGTCCTGGAGCTTTCGCGTTACTTCGGCGGTGCCGATTTCGCGCGCACGGCGCTCGCCGGCGTGCTCCGCAACCGCGGCCTCGTCGCGATCTTCGCGGTGGGATTCTACCTGGCGTTCATGGTCGTGAATCTGATCGCGTCGATCTTCCGCGGCGTGTACCGACCAATGTTCACACGCTTGCGCGCGGAGAATCGCTCTGTAGACCTCGAGCGAGCGTTCCTCGCCGTCAGCAAAACGCAACTCGCGCTGCTCCTCCCGGCCAGTGTCGGTCTCGCCATCATGGCCGCCGACTACGTGCCGCTTCTCTATGGGTCGACGTTCGGCCCCGCGGTTGCGGTGACGCGCATCCTCATCGTTCTGCTGGTCACTGAGACCGCCTTCAACCAGGCCCTGATGATCCTCACGGTCGACGAGCGTTACTCCACGGTGGTCAAATTGGTGGCGATCCAGGTAATGGCCGCCCCGCTGGTCGTGATCGCCGGGAAGTATTCCGGCGTCGAGATGGCGTCTCTCGTCCTCGGCCTCGGGCGAGCGACGACTTCGGTGGTCGCCTACCTCGTCTGTCGCCGCCGCTACGGGCTACCGTATCCGTGGGCCTTCGCCAGCAAAGTGCTCGCCGCCTCGGCTGGGATGGGCGCGGTGCTCCTCCTCGGCCGAGCGGCCTGGCCGACGTCGGCAGTCCAGGCCGTCACGCTGACGGTCGTTGGGGTGATCGTGTTCGCAATCGGCGCACGCCTGACGGGCGTGATCGGCGTCGAGGAGATCGCGTTGCTGCGCCGCGTGAATCTTCCGGGCGGCCGCTGGGTGCTCGCCCTGTTCGGGGATCGCGCCGAGGGACGGTGAGCGAAGTGGCTGGCCGTCGCATCGCGATGTTTCAGCCGGGGCTTCGAGCCTCGATGGGGGTCCCCGGTCACGAGGACCTAGGTGCTGCGCTGCGCGTGCTCGGCCACGAGTTCGAGCTGCTCACGACGGCCGTCGCTCCCACTCGCGAGCCGGTCCCCTGCAAGGTGCTCGCGGAACCCGCGTGGGCGCGCGGTCTCGTCGCGGAGGTCGGAGCTCCGTTATTGCGCACCCGGTGGCTCCTCGCCGCGGCGCTCGCGCTCACCCGTCACTTGCGCCTTTCGGGGAACTCGATCGACGTGCTCTACACGTTGATCGCTTATCCGCAGGCCACCGCGGCGGCTCTCGCCATCGGCTGGAGCGGCTGGCGCGGCCGCTTCGTGGTGATGCCCGGAGGCGAAGATCTGATGGTTGTGAAGGAAGCCGGCTTCGGCTTCCGCCGCTTCCCCGTGCCGCGACGCCTGGTCGGCTGGACGCTGCGCCGGGCGCACGGCATTTGCTGCCAGTCACCGGCCATCCGCGAGATCGTCACTCGATACCGTCCGAAGGGAATCCTGCGCGACGTACCGGACAACGTGGCGGGGGCGGTTGTGAGCTTGGCCGAGGCGCCGCCCGCCGTGCGGCGCGAGCGGCGAGAGCGTGCGCGGCGCGAACTCGATCGCGAGCTCGGCACGGCCGGCGGGCCGATCGCGCTCGCGCTCGGGCGACTTCATCCGGTCAAGGGCTTCGGCCGCGTGATCGACCTGCTGCCGAGCTTGCCTCATCGGCTGGTGGTCGCCGGTCCCTCGCTCGAGATGCGCGGCGCCGGCGATACCGCCGTCGGGCTCCGGGCGCGGGCGATCGAGCGCGGCGTTACCGACCGCGTGACCTTCACGGGACAGGTGTCGCGCGAGAAGAGCTACGAGCTCTTGGCCGCGGCCGACGTGCTGGCCGTGCCGTCCCATTGCGAGGGAATGCCGAAGACCGCGGTCGAAGCGGCGGCGCTCGGCACGCCGTTCGTCCTCACCGACTCCTGCGGCGTCGCCGCGGAGCTTCGCGGCGAAACACTCGGCCGCGTCGTCAAAAACTGGGACGCGACAGCCTTCGCGAAGGCGCTGGCCGAAGCGACCGAGCTCAGTCCCGATCCCGGCGAGTGCGGGGCCTTCGTGCGACGCTTCTCGCCCGAGCGAGTGGCGAGCGAGATCACCCAGCTACTCGACGCGATCGGGTGAGCCCTCAGCCCCGCTTTACTCCGATCATGTCCGGCGGCGCGGCGATGCCGAAGGCGGCGAGCACTGTCGGCGCGACGTCGTAGATCTGAAACACCGGAAGGTCCTCGAAGTTCGGCTCGGGCCGCGGCGTGCGTGGGTCGTACAGCGTGAAGATCCCGTGCCAATCGTGGTTGGCCTCGTCCGGCCCGGTATCGTTCTCGAAGGTATGGATCGCGCCGATGCCGACCGCTCCGACCGAGCGCCAGTCGAGGTCGCCGAAATAGACGATCAAATCGGGCGCAACGCCGTTGACCGCGCGGTAAATCTCCTCGGGCCTGTAGGCCTTGGAACCGATGTTCCTGCCCTGCGGATCGGTGATCGCCGCGATTTTCTCGGCGATCTCGCTGCGCACCCTCTCGCAGTCGGCCGGGTCGATCGTGCCCGCCGGCTCGCGCCCGCGCACGTTGAGGAACAGCCGCCCGTAGTAGCCGCCGTCGCCCCAAGCCCGCGTGCGGCTCCAGTCGATCTTCACCTTGCCGATCGGCGTCGGCTTGTCGGGCTTCTCGGCGAGCGTTAGATAGCCCTCGGCGATCAGCCACTCGTTGAAGCAAATACCGCCGTCCATCTTCTTCGAGCCGTGGTCCGAGACCACGAGGACGATCGTCTCCTCGGGAAGGAGGGCGAGCAGCTCGCCGATCTCCCGGTCGAGGAAGCGATAGTAGTCACGCAGCGAGCTCACGTAGGGATTGCCGGGCACGAACTTGTGGTGCTCGGGATCCGCGTAGCTCCAAAACGCGTGGTGGATCCGGTCGACGCCCATCTCGACGAGCATGAAGAAGTCCCAAGGCCGGGTGCGCAGCAGGTGGCGTCCGACCGCGAAGTGCTTGCGTGTCTTGTCGTAGATGCGCTTCAGCAGTTGGTCCTTGTCGGGGGTGCGAAAATCATCGACGTCGAGGACGTAGCCGCCCGCGACGCGCTCGACCTCTGCCTTGAGCTCGCGCGGGAAGGTGTATTCGCTCTTCGTTGAGGGCGTGAGAAAGCAGGTCACCATCGCGCCCTCGATCGGCCGAGGTGGGTAGGTCTGGGGAACCCCGACGAGCAGCGACGTCTTACCGTGGCGTCCCAGGATGTCCCAGGTCAGCGGCTCCTTGATCAGCGTGGCGTTGGCGAACTGGTAACCGTCGTAGGAGTGGTCCTTGCGGTTGCGAAAGCCGTAGAAGCCTAGCTGGCCAGGGTCTTTGCTCGACATCATCGAGGTCCAAGCCGGCACGGTGATCGGCGGGTTCGTGGACTCGAGGCGCGCGCAAAGGCTCCGGGACATCAGGCTCGCGAGGTTCGGCATCTCGGCGCGGTACTTTCCGAAGAAGTACGCAGGCGGCATCGAATCCAGACCGAGAATCGCTACCTTGGCCATCGCATCGCTTCCGTTGTTGTACTATAGAATGCGCCCCCGTCGGACAACACCGCCATGCATAGATCGCGGAGCATGACGGCTCTAGGCGCAGCGCTGCTCGTATCGCTCCTCGTCGCGCGGTCCGCCGAAGCCTACATCGGCCCCGGCGCCGGATTCGCCTTCGTGGGCTCGTTCTTCATGCTGCTGTGGGCGCTCGTGCTCGGGGCGTTCACGATCGTCTCCTATCCGCTGCGTTTGCTCTGGCGCATGGTCCGTCGGCGGCAGCTGCCTGCAAACGCACCCCGCCGCGTCGTTATCATCGGCTTCGACGGCATGGACCCGACGCTAGCAGAGCGCTGGATGGCGGAGGGGAAGCTGCCGAGCTTGGCTGCCCTCGCAGAGGAGGGGGCGTTCCGCCGCTTGCAAACGACCCATCCGCCTCTTTCGCCCGTGGCCTGGTCGTCGTTCATGACCGGCGTTCATCCGGCGCGCCACGGCATCTTCGACTTCCTCGCTCGCGACGTGCGGAGCTATCTACCCTTTCTCTCCTCTTCGGCGATCGAGCCGGCGAAGCGCTCGCTCGCGATCGGCAAGTTTCAGGTGCCGCTCGGCCGGCCGCGCCTCCGCCTGTTCCGCAAGGCGCCGCCCTTCTGGAAGATCCTGGGGAACCACGGCGTCTTCAGCTCGGTCGTGCGCGTGCCAGCGACGTTTCCCGCCGAGCGCTTTCACGGCGCTTGCCTGTCCGGAATGAGCGTGCCCGATCTCCGCGGCACGCAAGGGAGCTTCACCTATTTCTCCGAGCAGCCGGGCGACGCCGACACGACGGGCGGGCTCCGCGTGCGGCTACGCCGCGACGGCAGCCGGCTCGTCGCAGCGATTCCCGGCCCCGAGCATCCGCTGCGACCCGGCCGCGGCGCACTCGAGATTCCGCTCACGGTCGAGCGTGGCGACGGTGAAGCCGAGCTGACGGTCGGGGGCCAGGCCCTGCGGCTCGCTCCCGGAAAGCATTCCGAGTGGATCCCGCTCGCATTCGACGCCGGCTTCGGGATGAAGCCCCGCGGCATCGTGCGCTTCCGCCTGTCGAGCCTCGAGCCGCTCGGCCTCTACATGACGCCGATTCACATCGACCCCGAGCGCCCCGCCCTGCCGATCTCGCACCCGCGGTACTACGGGAGCTACTTGGCGAAGCTCCTCGGCCCCTTCGCAACGCTCGGCCTCGCAGAGGACACTTGGGCGCTCAACGAGCGCGCGCTCGACGAGGACGGTTTCCTCGAGCAGGCCTACCTCTTTCAAGACGAGCGCGAGCGGCAGCTCCTCGACGCCCTCGACAGGACCGGGCGCGGCGTCGTGGTTTGCGTCTTCGACGCGACCGACCGCATTCAGCACATGTTCTACCGCTACACCGACCCGGACCCCCGAGCCGATTGCCCCGGGGATCGCGGCCGATACGGACGGGCAATCGAGGAGATCTACCGGCGCTCCGACGACCTGATCGGCCGCGTGCGCGCCAAGCTCGACGCGCAAACGGTCTTGGTGGTGCTTTCCGACCACGGCTTTTCGTCGTTCCGCCGGGGGGTCAACCTTAACGCATGGTTCCTACGCGAGGGCTACCTGGCGCTCCGCGAGGGCGCGCGCGGCGACGCCGATTACCTTCGCGACGTCGATTGGAGGCGCACGCGAGCGTACGCCGTAGGGCTTGCCGGCGTGTACCTAAATATTCGCGGACGCGAGGCGCAAGGGATCGTCGCCCCCGACGAAGTCGACTCGCTGAAGCAGGAGATCGCCGCAAGGCTCGAGGGGCTGCGGGATCTCGACGGGGATCGGCTAGTGGTCGTCGAGGCGGTCGACGTGGCGAGCCGCTACCGCGGACCGTATCTCGATCAGTCGCCCGACCTGATCGTCGGCTATGCCGACGGCTACCGAGTCTCCTGGGAGGCGGCGGTCGGCAAGGTCGCGGGCGAGATCATCTCCGACAACTCGAAGTGCTGGAGCGGAGACCATTGCGTCGATCCGCGTCTCGTCCCCGGCGTTCTGTTCTGCAGTCGCCCGATCCCTGTCGAGAGTCCGTCGATCGTCGACGTCGCGCCGACCATCCTTTCACTCTACGGCATCGCGACCCCCGCCTACATGGAAGGCCGCTCGCTCGGAGTCTCGCTCGGCGCATGAGAGCGGTGCTCGTTGTGGTCTTGCTTGCGCTCGCGTGCGGCTGCGCGAGGCCGGTCCCGACTGCGGGGCATCGTCTGCTGATCCTCGGCTTCGACGGCGTCGACCCGATCCTGCTCGACCGCTTCATGGCCGCCGGCGAGCTGCCTGCGTTCTCCAAGCTCGCCTCCCAGGGGCATTACCAGCGGCTCGGCACGACGATTCCGCCGCAGAGCCCGGTCGCCTGGTCGACCTTCATCACCGGCCTCGACCCCGGCGGACACGGCATCTTCGATTTCATCCACCGCGACCCGGCGCCTCCCGGAGGCGGCGCGCTGGCGCCCTTCCTCTCGACCTCCCGGGTCGAGGAGGACGCGCGGAAGCTCCAGCTCGGCTCCTATGCTCTGCCGCTCGGTTCGGGAACGACCGAGCTGCTGCGTCACGGCAAGGCGTTCTGGAACATTCTCGAGGAGCACGGGATCCCGGCGACGGTGGTCAAGATTCCGGCCAATTTTCCGCCGGAGCGCAGCGAGGCGCGGACCATCTCCGACATGGGCACACCCGATCTTCGGGGCACACCGCGCACGTTCTTCTTCTTCACCGCCGACCCGAAGGACGGGCCGTCGCGAAGCGTCTCGGGCGGCGTCATTCGCTCGGTCGCGGTGGACGGCGACCACGCCCGCGCCGAGCTGCCCGGGCCGCCGAACCCGTTTCTCGCAAACGGCGACTACGCGAAGGTCGGTTTCGACGTATGGATCGATCGACGGTCGCAAGCCCTGAAGCTCGAGATCGGCGGGCGCGAGGTCGTGCTCGGCGATGGCGAGTGGAGCGCGTGGATCCCGATCTCGTTCGATCTCGTACCGCATCTGGTGAGCATTCCCGGCATCGTGCGCTTCCACGTCGCCTCAGTCGCGCCGCTGCGCCTCTATGCAAGCCCGGTCAACATCGACCCCGCACGACCCGCCCTGCCGATCTCGACCCCACCGGACTACAGCCGCGATCTCTACGAACACGTCGGCTACTACTACACGCAGGGGTTGGCAGAGGACACCAACGCGCTTTCGGCCGACATGCTTTCGGACGACGAATTCCTCGCGCAATCCAGAGACGTCTACGCCGAGCGTCGCAAGCTCCTCGAGGTCGAGCTCGGCCGCTTCCGTTCGGGTCTTCTCTTCGTCTACTTCGGCGGCGTCGATCAGGTCTCGCACATGTTCTGGCGAACGCTTGCTCGCGACGCGGGAGGAACCGCTCCGAGGCGGGCCGCGGAGTCGAACGCGATCCTCGTCGCGTACCGCGAGCTCGACCGAGCGCTCGGCGACGCGCTGCGCGCAATCGACGGAGACTCGGACGCGACGCTTCTCGTCATGTCGGACCACGGCTTTGCGCCGTTCTCGCGCTCGGCCCACTTGAACAGCTGGCTCCGCGACGAGAAGATGCTGGCGCTTCGGCCGGGCGCCACCTCCGGTCGCGAGCTCTTCGCCGACGTCGACTGGTCCAAGACACGCGCCTACGGTTTCGGTCTGAACGGCCTCTACTTGAACCTGGCCGGGCGCGAGCGCTTCGGCGTCGTCACCCCCGCGGAGCGCGAAGGCTTGCTCGCCGACCTCACCGCCCGTCTCCTCGCCTGGATCGATCCGTCGAACGACGAGCATGTCGTCAGCCGCGTCTACCGAAGCGAGGCCGTCTACAGCGGCCGGCAGCGCGCTCTAGCCCCCGACCTCATCGTCGGCTACAAGCGCGGCTATCGCGTGTCCAACCCGTCGGCGCTCGGCGAGGTCCCGCCGGGCGTCGTGGAGGACAACACGAGCAAGTGGAGCGGCGATCACTGCATGGCCGCGGAGGAGGTTCCCGGAGTGCTGCTGACGAATCGAGCGATCACACGAGTCGATCCGTCGCTTCGCGACATCGCCCCCACGGTGCTCGCCGAGTTCTCGATCCCCGTTCCGGATGAGATGAAAGGACGCCCCTTCCTGGGCCACTGATCTCTACGGCAGAATTTTTCGCTGTTTCACACGACGATATGAGATACGAGGCCTCGACAGGCGACCGTCGGTTGGTTGCGGTCGCGAGGCTGCGCTGAGAGGAGCCCGACCGATGTTCGCTTTCGGCAAACGCCGGATCGCCATAGACAAGCCGCTGTACGAGCGAGCCGCGAAATTCGCCGCTCAGGCCGGCTACGCGTCGGTGGCAGATTTCATGACACACATGCTCGAGCGCGAGCTTCGCCACCTCGAAGAGGCGCAGGACGAAGAGCAAGTACGCAAGCGCCTCGAGGGGCTCGGCTACATCGATTGATCGTCGCGCACGATCTCCTCACACGATCCTTCGATCTGCTGCTCGGCCCGCTCGACCGCTGGACGCCGACGGCGGGGTTGTGGGCGGTGTCGGCACTGTCGGGGGTCGCGGTGCTCTTCGTTTTTCGCTGGGCATCGAATGCGGCTGCGATCCGCGCGACGCGACGCCGAGCGCAAGCCGAGCTTCTCGCCGTGCGCCTCTACCGGGACAATCCGCGGGTCGTCCTGCGAGCGCAGGCGAGATTTCTAGCGGCTCTCGCCCGCTATCTCGGGCACATGCTGGTCCCGTTTTCCGTGCTGCTCCTGCCATTCGCCCTGATCTGCGCTCAACTGGACGCGCGCTACGGCGCGCGGGCCCTGCAGCCCGAGGAGCGCGCCATCGTCGAGGCGTTCGGGACGAGCGCGATGTTAGACTCGGCCGAACTCCAGAGCGCCGACGGGATCGTCATCGAGACTGGGCCGGTACGCATCGCCGAGCGAGGCGAGATGAGCTGGCGCGTCGCTGCCAAGGCACCCGGCCGTCAGTTCCTCACACTGGTCGTCGCCGGCGGGCGCGTCGACAAGGAAGTCGTCGTTGCCGCCGCCCCTCGAGGCGCACCCACCCGCCGCATGAGCTCCGGCGTTTCGAGCTTTTTCCTCGCCCCCGCCGAAGCGGCGATCGAAGACGGCCTCGGCGTGCGCCGGATCGAGGTCCGCTATCCGCCGCTGGAGATCGACTTCCTCGGCTGGAAGACGGGATGGATCACGGTGTTCCTCGTCGTCTCGGGCACCGTCGCGCTCGCGCTACGCCGCCGCATGGGAGTGGAGCTCTAGAAAAAGCTACTGCGCGTAGCCAAGGCTCTTCAGCTTCTCCACGGCAGCGGACGAGAGCTCGGGCTGTGCGACCGGCGTGCGATAGCGGGCGAATTCATCGCGAGGCAAGAGAGATCTGAGTCGTTCTGCGAGTTGCTCGGCGATCTCGGGGCGACGCGATGCGAGATCCTCGTTCTCGGCAGGATCGTCTGCCAGGTTGTAGAGGGAACGTCGGCCCTTCGCGTCGAAAAGAAATTTCCACTCCCCATCGAACAG
>JBEVNX010000172.1:0-6652 GCA_040507895.1 Binatia bacterium
GGCCCGCCTCGAGCTGGCGGCGGGCGCGGTCGACGGCCCGCGCCGCGCCCGCGTCGAGACCAATCGCCCGACAGCGATGCGGCTCGAAGCCCGATCGCTCTGCCTCCCGGACGAGCTCGAGGCGCAGCATGAGATCCGACCGGCCGGCAGCCCATTGCGCTCCGTCCCCTCGTCCGAGCGCGCGCCGCTCGACGAGTACGTCGCGCTCCGAGGCGAGCGCCGTGACGAGCGCCCCGTCCTTTGCCGCGCCGAGCCTCTCCGCTTCGAGAAGCATGCGCGCCAGGCGCGGCGGCGCCGACACGTCGAGCATGCGCCGGCCCACGTTCGTAACCGCGCCCGCGTCATCGATTGCGCCGAGCAGCGCGAGCAGGCGGTCGGCGCTTTCGAGCGCTCCCTCGCGCGGGGGGTCGAGCCACGGGAAGGAGCCGAGCTCGCGAACTCCCCAGGCGCGGAGCTCGAGCACGACGGCCGATAGGTCGAGGCGCAGGACTTCCGGAAGCTCCCGCTCCTTCCGATCGGCGTGCTCGGCGGCGGTCCACAGGCGCACGCAGCGGCCCGGGCCCGTGCGCCCGGCCCGGCCTGCGCGCTGCTCCGCCGCGTCGCGGCTGATGCGCACCTCTTCCAGGCGGTTGACGCCGTGGCGCGGATCGAAGCGCGCCTCGCGGGCGAGCCCCGAATCGATCACCGCCGTCACTCCCTCGATCGTGAGCGCCGTCTCGGCGACGTTGGTCGAGAGCACGACCTTCCGCCGCGGCCCGCACTCGATCGCGCGCCGCTGGGCATCGAGCGGCAAATCGCCGTGCAGCACGGCGACATCGACGCCGTACTCGGCGGCGAGCGGCGCGATCACTTCGGCAGTCTCGCGGATCGCCGCCGCGCCGGGAAGGAAGACCAGCACGTCGCCGCCGGGGGCGGCGCGGAGCTCGCGCGCGAGCGCCGCCGCGACGCGCGCCGACGGCCGAGCGCGCGAAGGCTCTCTCGCATGCTCGATCTCCACGGGATGCGCGCGGCCCTCCGAGGTCAGCAGCGGTGCGCTGTCCAAGAACGCCGCCACCTTCGCGGTATCGAGCGTCGCCGACATCACCACGAGCTTCAGATCCGGGCGCACGGTCTCCTGAAGCTCGCGCACCACGCCGAGCGCGACGTCGCCCTGCAGATGGCGCTCGTGGAACTCGTCGAGGACGACGACGCCGACATCCTCGAGGTAGGGATCGCGCGCGAGGCTCCGCGAGAACACGCCCTCGGTGACGAACCAGAGCCGCGTCGATCCTCCGCCCTTCTGCTCGAAGCGCACCCGGTAGCCGACCTCGGCGCCGCCACGCTCGCGGGACACGAACTCCGCCGCCGCCCGGGCCGCGATACGGCGCGGCTCGAGCACGACGATCTGCTTTCCGGAAGCGAGGCCTACGTCGAGGAGCGTCGCCGGAACGCGCGTCGTCTTGCCGGCTCCGGGCGGCGCGCGCAGCACGAGCCGCGAGCTCCGCCGCAGCGTCTCGATGACCTCGGGGAGCAGCGGCTCGATCGGCAGCGAGCCGTTCACCCTAAGTCACTCGTCGGCCGCACCGCTTGCCTGGCTAGCCTTCGATCCTGAATTTGCATGGGCGGCGTCGAGCGCCCGCGCCGCGCGCAGCGAATGCGGGGCGGAGTCCCGGGGCTGGTTTCGGGTCGCACCCTCGTATGCAGACGAGCCCGGACCAACGGGAGCGACCAACGCGCCTTAGAGTGGCGGGTGGGGCGCCCGGCGAGCATGGCTCGGGCTGCGCCGACGATAGGACCCGCGCGTATTTCGGATCGAGGGGCCTCACGGGATTCTTGCTTTGGGCTAGCGCTGCCGCTGCCGCCACTTCTTCAGCACGCCCGGGCCCTCGAGCAGGAAGTCGACGAAGTCGCGCGCGCCGTTCCATGCCCGCGACAAATTCTCCGCGTTGTCGTACACGCGCCGCTCGATGAGCGCCCGGCGGAAGTCTTCGAGCGCGTTCTCGAGCGCGGTGCGCATCGGGTTGGTGAAGAGCGGACGCGTGCCTCGCCTCATCGCTTCCTCCCGCTGCGCCCGAGGGCGAGCAGCTGCTCGGCGTGCTTCTTCGCCTCGGCGGTGACCCTCACGCCGCCGAGCATGCGCGCGATCTCCTCCTTGCGGTCTTCCGCGCCGAGCTGGCGCGCCGTCGAGCGGGTGCGCCCGCGCTCGGTCGCCTTCTCGACGGCGAAGTGGTGGTCCGCGAACGCGGCAATCTGCGGCAGGTGCGTGATGCACAACACCTGACGGCGGCGGGCGAGGGTCGCGAGCTTGCGGCCGACGACCTCGGCGACTGCGCCGCCGATGCCCGCGTCGACCTCGTCGAAGATCACCGTTGGCGCGTCCGCGTCCTCGAGCGCGAGCGACTTGAGGGCCAGCATGATGCGCGACAGCTCGCCGCCCGAAGCGACGCGCGCCAGCGCGCGCGGCTCCTCGCCGGCGTCGGCGGAAAAGAAAAACTCGACGGCGTCGGCGCCGCCCGCCGAGAGCGGCGCCTCGTCCGCGAATCGCACCTCGAAGCGAGCGTCCTTCATGCCGAGCTCGCCGAGCTCGCCGCGCACGCGCCCCTCGAGACGCTTGGCCGCCGCGCGGCGCGACTTCGACAGCGCCGCGGCCGTCGCGCGCGCCGCTTTCTCGGCTTCGGCGGCCTCGGCCTCCAGAGCCGCCAGCCCCTCCTCGCCGAGGTCGAGGTCCGCGAGCTCGCGGGCGGCGTCGTCGTGGAAAGCGAGGACCGCATCGATGGAATCGCCATACTTGCGCTTGAGCTTGCCGATCTCGACGAGGCGATCGTCGACTTCCTCGAGGCGATCGGGATCGAACACCAGCTTCTCGGCGTACTCGCGAAGCCGCCAGCCGGCTTCCTCGACCAGCGTGTAGGCCTCGTCGACGAGCTTGGCGATCTCGCCCAAGCGGGGGTCCGTGTCCACCAACTCGACGAGCCGCGCGGAGAGCTTGCGCACCGTGCTCGCCGCCGCGCTCTCACCCGCGTAGAGCGCGTGTTCGCCGAAGCGTGCCGCCTCCGCGAGCTTCTCCGCCGCGCCGAGCACCTGCCGCTCCTGGCGGAGCTCTTCCTCCTCGCCCGGGGTGAGCGCCGCGGCGACGATCTCCTTCAGCTGGAAGCGCAGCATCTCGGCGCGGGCTCGCGCCGTCTCCTTGCCGGCGAGCACGCGGCGAACCCGCTCGGTCAGATCGTGATGGGCGGCGAAGAAATCGCGCATCGTGCGCAGCAGCGCGCCGTGATCTGCGAAGGCGTCGAGCAGACCGAGGTGGGTCTCGGACTGCCGAAGGGTGTGGTGCTCGTGCTGGCCGTAGACGCGAATCAGCGAGTCGCCGATCGACTCGAGCACGGAGAGCGTTGCCAGCGTGCCGTTCAAATGGATGCGGTTGCGGCCGCTCCGCGCCAGCGCGCGACGCACGAGCAGCTCGTGCCCGGCGCCCTCGAAGCCCGCGGCGGCGAGCCGTTCGCGGGCCGCCTCGCCGGCCACCTCGAACACCGCCTCGATCGTCGCCTCCTCCTCGCCCGTGCGGATCACTTCCGTCGACGCCTTGCCACCGAGGGCGAGCTCGAGCGCGGCCATCAGGATCGTCTTGCCCGCGCCGGTCTCGCCGGTGATCACGTTCAGCCCTGACTCGAAGCCGAGCTCCAGCTCGTCGATCAGCGCGAAGTTGCGGATCTGGAGCTCCCTGAGCATCGCGGCTCTAGTCTACTATCGAGTTCGTCACTAACTATTGAGACGGAAGCGGAGCCGGTAAGCCTCGCCTGGGTCCGGACTCTTCGCCGTCCACAGCGGCGAGGCTTACCGACTTCACTTCCGTCTCGCCCCTACGCCCCACTAGCGCTCTCCCCAGCGGAGCTTCGTGCGCAGGAGCTCGAAGAAGTTGTGGGTCGGGGAGCGAACCAAGTGCACGCGGGTCTTCGAGGCGCGCACCGAGACCACGTCCTCGCTTACGAGCTTCATGCCCTCCTGGCCGTCGATCGTCAGCACCACCTCCTCGTCCGGCGAGCGGATGGCGATGGAGACGCGCGAGCGCTCGGGGAGCACGATCGGGCGCTGGGTCAGCGTGTGCGGGCAGATCGGCGAGACCATCATCACGCCGAGCGAGGGCTCGACGATCGCGCCGCCGGCCGAGAGGGAATACGCAGTGGACCCGGTCGGCGTCGCGACGATGAGGCCGTCGGCCTTGTAGGTGCAGAGCGCCACGCCGTCGACAGAGGTCTCGAGGTCGAGGATGCGGGCGAGCGCGCCCTTGTTGATGACGACGTCGTTCAGCGCCTGGAAGCGGCGCGCGACCTTGCCGCCGCGCACCATCGCGGCCTCGAGCATGCAGCGGCGCTCGAGCCGGTAGTGGCCGGCGAGCACGCGCTCGAGCGCGGAGAAGGCCTCGTCGGGTCGGACGTCGGTGAGAAACCCGAGGCCCCCCAGGTTGACGCCGAGCACCGGCACCCGGCGGGCGCCCGAGTGGCGCGCGACGCTGAGGAGCGTGCCGTCGCCGCCGAGAACCACGACCAGGTCGGCGCGCGCCATCATCGCCTGCTTGGTGACGCCGTCGGGGAGCTTGAGCGCGCGGGCCGCCTCGGCTTCGAGCAGCACGGTCCGCCGCCGGCGGCGGAGCCAGGTGACGAGGCGGCGGGCGAGCGCGAGGGCCTCGCGGCGGTTTCGCTTCACGACGATGCCGATGTGCTTCACCGGCGAGTGTTCTAGAATAATCCTCGAGCCATGCCCAACCTTTTCACGGCCGCGGCCGATCGCAAGCTCGCCCGCACGGCGCCGCTCGCGGAGCGCATGCGGCCCCGGACGCTCGAGGAGTTCGTCGGCCAGGAGCACGTGCTCGGGCCCGGCCGGCTGCTCCGCCAGATGGCGGAGGCGAAGGCGCTCCACTCGCTCGTTTTCTGGGGCCCACCTGGCAGCGGCAAGACGACTCTCGCGCGGCTGCTCGCCGAGGCGGCAGGCGTCGAGTGGGCCGCGTTCTCCGCCGTGCTCGCCGGCGTCAAGGACATCCGCCAGGCGATCGAGGAGGCGCAGGAGCGCTTCGCCATGCACGGGCGAAAGACCGTGCTCTTCGTCGACGAGATCCACCGCTTCAACAAGGCGCAGCAAGACGCGCTGCTGCCGCACGTCGAACGGGGCACGGTCGTGCTGTTCGGAGCGACCACGGAGAATCCTTCCTTCGAGGTCATCGCGCCGCTGCTGTCGCGCTCGCGCGTGGTCGTGCTGCAGCCGCTCGGCGAGGAGGAAATGCGCCAGATCGTCGAGCGGGCGCTCGGCGATCGCGAGCGCGGGCTCGGCGAGCTCGGACTCGAGCTCGCTCCGCAGGCGCTCGCCTTCCTCGTCGCCAGCGCACAGGGCGATGCCCGCCGGGCGCTCGGCACGCTCGAGGTGGCGGCCGGCATCGCGGCTCGCGCCGGTACCCGGGCGATCGACGTCCGCGCCTTGGAGGAAGCCGCGCAGAAGAAGACGCTCCTCTACGACCGCGCGGGCGAGGAGCACTACAACGTCATCTCGGCCTTCATCAAAAGCCTCCGCGACAGCGACCCGGATGCGGCGATGTACTGGCTGATGCGCATGCTCGAGGCAGGCGAGGATCCGCTGTTCATCGCGCGGCGCATGGTGATCCTCGCGGCCGAGGACGTCGGCACGGCCGATCCCCAGGCGCTGGTAGTCGCCAACGCGGTGAAGGACGCCGTCGACTTCGTCGGCCTGCCGGAAGGCCGCATCCCTCTCGCGATGGGCGTGGCGTACCTCGCCACCGCGCCCAAGTCGAACGCGGCCTACGCGGCTATGAACGAAGCACTCGCCGACGTGAAATCCCACGGCGCCCTTCCCGTTCCGCTCGTCATGCGCAACGCGCCGACGCCGCTTCTGGAGGACGTCGGGTACGGCAAGGGATACGAGTATGCCCACAGCCATGAGGGCAACGTCGTTCGCCAGCAGCACCGACCCGAATCGCTCGAGGGGCGGCCCTACTACGAGCCGACCGAGAACGGGTTCGAGAAGCTGATCCGCGAGCGGCTCGAGCGCATCCGGCGGCGATAGGACTTATCGAAGCGCTCCACTACGGCGTCTCACCTGCGAAGGGTGTTTCGGCCCGCGAAAGGAGCCCCAGATGTCCACATCGTTCTTTGCTTGGATGGCGATCACAGCACTGATGGTAGGCCTCGGATGGCCGATGGCCAAAGGAGAGCCGACCGCTTCGAGCCCGCGAATCTCGAGCGGAGTCGTTCACGACGCCCAGCAGGGGGGCGATCCGTCGGGTTCCGACGACTCCGGGTCGGGCGAGTCCTCCGACGACCCGGGTGACTCCGACTGACGCCGCTTAACTCCCGACGCTGCTCCGCCGTCTACCTGGACGAGCGAGCCGGGGCTCGCCAAAGGAGAATATCGATGAAGCTCGTGAGCAAGACCGCACTCGTCGCGCTACCGCTGGCGCTCGCCGCCGCAACGATTACGCTCGCCGATTCCGGCGACGCCATGGGAGACTGGCAGCAAATGCAGGTCGAGAGGCTGCAGTCGAAGCTCGGCCTCAGCGACGATCAGACCAGCACGATCCAGAGCGCCCATGCCGCCGACCAGGATTCGCGCCGCCAACTGCAGTCGCAGCTCGGCCGGACCATGTCCGACCTCCGCAAGTCGGCCCTGA
>JBEVNX010000174.1:0-42107 GCA_040507895.1 Binatia bacterium
AGCACGCGGGCGCTTCGGAGCAAGCGCGCGCGCTCGAGCGCGAGATCGCCGCGCTCCGCACCGATCTCGAGCGAGCGCAGTCTCAAGGCAGCGAGCTGACGGCCGACCTAGCGCGCAGCGCGCAGCGCGAGGAGAATCTACGCGCGGAGGTCGCCGAGGTACGCCGCGCGCGCGAGCAAGCCGAGCGCCAGCGCGTCGCAGAGGAGCTCGCGCGCCAGGAGCTCCAGGCCCGCCAGCAGCAGCTCGAACAGGCGCTGCAGGGAGCCAGCGCAGATCTGGAACAAAAGGCGCGCCAGGTCGATTTCGGTGCCGTACTGCGAGCCACGCTCGCCAAATCGGAGGCCGCGAGGCGAACCGCCGAGGAAGCGGTGAGCCGGCTCGAAGCCGCGCTCGAGGGCGAGCGGGAAGCGGTGGCGAGCGCGCGCGGTGAAGCCGAGCACGAGCGCGAGGCCGCGCGTGATCTCGCGCATCGCGTCGAGGAGATCGAGCGCAAGATCACTGAGTCCGAAGAGGCCGCGGCGGCGGCGCGGGAGCGTGCCGAGCTGCTGGCCGCCGAGGGCGCGGCGGCGCAGGAGACCACCCAGGCTCTCGCCGCCGATCTCGGGCGGCGCACCGCCGAGGCAAACGAGCTCTCGGCCCGGCTCGAAGCGCTACAGCGTGAAATCGCCGGGAGCGAGTCGACGATCGCGCAGTCGCTGGTGCGTGCGCAGTCGTTGGAAGCCGGAGCCCGCGCGGCCACCGAGGAGATCGAGGCGCTGAGGCGCCAGACTGCGGCCACGCAGAACGAGAAGGATCGGCAGATTCACGAGCTCGAGGTGCGGGTCGCGGAATCGACCGCGCGGGGCGAGAGGCTGGCGGCCGAGTTCAAAGCGGCAGAGGAGGAGCGCGAGCGGCTTCGCGAAGCGGTGGAGGCGCTCGAGAGCCAGCGCCGACAGGCGACCGAGGAGATCCAGGAGGCCGCGGCGAAGACCGTCGAGCTGGAAGCCGCCGCGCGCCGCGCGCAGGGAGAGACCGAGCGAGTCGCGGAGGAGCTGGGGAACGCCCAGCGGCGTTCCGCTGCGCTGGAGATCGACCTGCAGGGGCTGGAGGCCGAGAGCGAGAGGTGGCGGGTGCTCGCGGAGAAGCTGCAGAGCACGATCGACGAGCGCGATCTGGAGGTGCAGGCGCTGAAAACCGGCCCGCGGCTCGTGGCGCCGGAAAAGGTCGCGGCCCCGAGGCCGACCGCCGTCAGGCCGGCTCCGGTGGCCAAGGTGGCCGCGCAGCAGGCTCGCGAGCGAGTCATCACCAGCCGCAAGATCATCGTGCTCGACGAGCCGGGTCCATCACTGAACGCTTTCTCGCAAGCCTGTGGCTTGGGGGGATTCCAGGCACACGGGTTGGAGAACGGTACCGGCCTCAGCGACCCACCGGGATACACTGCCGTCAACCTACTGGCTGCGAAGGTCGGTGGTCTCGAAGGGCTGCTGCGTAGCCGGACGGAGGAGGCGCTCGCCGGGTCGGCCTTGTTGCTCTATGCCACCAAGCCGGGAAGCGCCAAGGGTGTCGTCTTTCCGACCGTGGAATGCCTGATCCGGCCTTTCGAGGAGCCCACTTTCGTCAGCGCGCTTTCGGGGCTGCTCGGAAACGGCAAGCGGGTGACGATCATCGGCGAGGAGCTCGACAGCGTTCTGAAGCTCAATGCGTGGGCGACGGCCAAGGGCTGCTCGGTATCCAGCGCCGGGGACCTCAAGCAAGGCAACGAGATCCTCGACATCGTCAAGCCGGATCTCATCGTCTTCGATTTCTCGCGTCTCGGCGGCGAAGGAGCCGGGCTGTTCGTCAAGGCGCGCCGATCTGCGCGCCTCGAGTCGTTGCCGCTGCTGTTGGTGCTGCCCGCGGGCGCGCAAAGCGCGAGCGCGGGAATCTTCCTGAAGCGATTGGCCGCGTTGGCCGACGAGACGCCGCTCGATTTCGCGCCGATGACGCGGCGGCTGGCCCCCGCGGACGCCGCGTAGACCACCGTCTAGGGACCCCACGCCGGCATCGCAAATTGACAGCCTGCGGGCCGGCTAGCATAAGGCTCGGATCCGCACGACCTCGAGCCGATGGCGATCATCCGCAAGAAGACCGGCCACTTCCTCGAAGACTTCCGCGTAGGCCAAGTTTTTCGCCACAAGCGCGGCAAGACGATCACGGCCGGCCTGTTCCACGCGTTCAGCGAGTTCACGATGACGACCAACCCGCTGTCGAAAAACGCGCGCTACGCTCGCGCCTACGGCTTCCGCGATCTCGTGGTGCCGCCGGGGCTGGTGATGAACGTCGCCTTCAGCCAGACGGTCGAGGACGTGTCCGAGAACGCGCGCGCGAACCTCGAGTACATCGGCATGCGCTTCGGCGCACCCGTCGTGATCGGCGACACCATCGAAGTCGAGACGACGGTGCTCGGCGTGAAGCCGTCCTCTCGTGATCCGGACCGCGGAGTCGTTCATGTCCGCTCGACGGCGAGAAACCAAGATGCCGCCGTAGTGATCACGTTCGAGCGAAAGGTTCAGGTCTGGAAAAGCGACCCTTCGGCGACGGTCCCGGATGCCGAGATCCCGTCACCCGAGGTCGAGTGCGTGCTGTCGCTGCCGCCTTATGATCCCGCTCGCGGATACTCCGCGCTCGCTCATCTGTCCGCGCCGGACGGCTATTTCGAGGATCTCAGCCCCGGCGACACCATCGAGCACTCCCGCGGCCGCACCATCACCAGCGAGCACATCGGGTTGACGGCGCAGCTCGACAACACGTCACAAGTGCACAGTAACCAGTTCCTGATCGACCAGAACCCCGCCCGGTACATCGGCGGACAGCTCATCGTCTATGGTGGAATTCCGTTCAACGTGTTCCTCGGGTTGGCGTCTCCCGACGTGGGCGAGAATTCTTTGGGCGACGTGGAGTATAAGACCGGCCGCCACAGCGGGCCGGTATTCGCCGGCGACACGCTCTTCGCGTCGACGGAGATCCGCGCGAAACGGGACTTCCCCGGGCGAGCCGATCTGGGAATCGTCGACACGATTCTGCGCGGCTGGAAGCCCGTGAAGAAGGGCGATGCGTGGGAGCGGACGGAAGTCTTCAGCCTCGAGCGCTCGATCGCGCTCAAGCGACGGGCCTACTACACGTAGCCAACGACGCCGCGCATCACTCCGACGCCTTCTCCCATCCCTCTTGGTCGTCCTCGTCGTCCCAGTCGTCCTCGTCGTGGGCGCCCTTCGCCGTTGCGTCTTCTGCGCCGGCCGGAGTCGGCGTCGGGCGCTCCCCGTGGAGCGCCCGCTCCGCCCCCTCGAGGGTGGGACAGCTCGCGCAATCGAGTCGCTTTCTCCACCAGTCCGGCGGCGCGCCGTAGTGCTCGGTGATCTCGGCGTCCAGCGCATTGAATTCGTTCCACAAGCCGACGATCGTCTTCAGCTGCTCGCGCTCGCGACGGCGCAGCCTGCGCAACGCGTCCGCCTTTTCCTGATCGAACTGGCTCATGGCGAGCAGCGCATCGCGCTGGGCGTCGAGCGAGGCTTTCGCCTGCCGCGAGTTTCCCGTCGCGCTCGGCACCCAAGCGCTGAAGGCCGACGTTTCCCGAGCCTTGAGGTCGGCCCGGGTTTCGTCGAGCGCGTGCGCCGCGCTCTTGAGCCTGGTTTCGATCTCCCGCCTCCGCAAGCTGGCACGCACGGAGAAGGCTTCCTCTGGACTGAGGTCTCGGCCCTGTAGCACCGGCACATCCTCGTCTTCGGCCGCCCCTGCCCCGGAGCCGGTGATGCTGTAGTGCAGGTTGCCTTGCGCGTCACGCCATTTGCGAATCTCGTCGGCAGCCCCGCGGCTCGTCGAGCCGAGAACGAACAGCAGCGCCGCGGCGGCGCCGCGAGCGGTCGTGTTGAATTAGCGGGATCGAGACACTATTCTCGCGCTTCGTCGCTCACGGCGCGCGCCCAAGGAGAGGAACGTCATGGTGGAGAAAACCATCGATCTCGCCGGGACTTCGTCGGTCGGCATCGAAGATGCGGTGAGCCTGGCCATCAAGCGGGCGGCCCTGACCGTCAAGAACATCCGTCAAGCGAAGCTCGTCGACGCGGTGGCCCTCGTCGAAAACGATTCCGTGATCCGCTGGCGCGTGCGCGTGGAGGTGACGTTCACGATCCAAGACACACTCCACGAGTAGTCGATGGCCGAGCCCACCGAAGTCAAGACCAGGGAGGTGCTGCCCGGCTTCCATCTCGTCTACCTGCCGTTGCCGATGAGGCCGACGATAGTCAACGTTTATTTGGTGAACGGTGGATCGGAATGGGCGTTGATCGACACGGGGATGAGCACGCCGGACAGCATGGACGCGTTTCGCGCCGCTCTCGAGGCGGTCGGCTGTCTTCCGCAGGCGATCAAAAAGATCATCTGCACGCACCACCATCCGGACCACTTCGGCACCTCGCGGGCGTATCGCGAGCTGTGTCACGCCGAGGTGTTCCTTCACCCGCTCGAGGCGGCGCAGGTGTCAGGCTTTCTGCCGCAGCCCCGCACCCCGGAGATGAACCGCTTCCTCACGCGCAACGGCATCCCCAGCGAGCTCTTCGTGAACCTGCCGAGCCGCGGGGAATTCTGGAAAGGGATGTACGAGCCGGCCGCGCCGGATCATGCGATCGCCGATCGGATGAAGATCGCCGTCGGCGAGCGCGAGCTCGAAGCGGTGTGGACGCCCGGCCACTCGCCAGGGCATTGCGTGATGTACTTTCGCAAGGAGAAGGCCGCGATCGTCGGCGACCATCTGCTGCCGAAGATCACGCCGCACGTCGGTATCACCACCGACAACGGCGGCGATCCGCTGGGAGACTTCCTCTCTTCGCTGCGCAAGGTCGGCGAGCTCGACGTCGAGACCGTGCTCCCCGCCCATGGAGCCGTGTATGCCGACCACCGCAAGCGCGTGGCGCAGCTGATCGAGTTCCACGAGTATCGTCTGGAAGTGATGCTGGACGTCGTGCGCGCCCGGCCCCGCACCGCCTACGACGTTGCCCTCGAGGCGTTCGACTTGACGCGGCAGAGCCCGCTGCAGCAGCTGTTCCCGGCGACCTTCGAGACGCTGGCCCACCTCGAGCACATGCGCCTCCAAGGCCGTACCGAGCGAATCGACCGCGACGATGCCGTGCTGTGGCGGGCGAGATCCAGCAACCGACGGAGCGCCCATGAGACGTCCTAAGTACCGATTGCTGTTCGAGTGGGCTTCGTTCGAGCAAGCGCTGCGGGCGGCGGCGGCTCGTCGTCAATGGACGGAAGAGCAAATCAGCGCGGCCCTGCAGCGCGACCGCATCTGTACCGTCGACGTCGACGACATCGAGGTTCATCTCGACTGGCACGAGCGGCTCGGCTTCGTCGCGCCGAAGTTTGGAGTCTCGGAGGGGTGAGACTACAATGGGCGACGTGGACGCATTGACTCTCGAGAGCGTTCCCGAGCTCTCCAGCCCCCGCACCTTGCTGATCGCGTTCTCGGGATGGAGCGACGCCGGATCGGCGGCGACTAACGCGGTCCAGTACGTGGCTGCGCAGCTGTCGGCGCAGAGGTTCGCGACCATCGACGGCGAGGAGTTCTTCGACTTCACCGTGCAGCGCCCTCTGGTCAGGGTCGACGAGCAGCAGATCCGGCAGCTCGATTGGCCCGGCTGGCAGTTCTCGGCAGCGCGAAACCTGGTGTTCGCGACCGGCCCGGAGCCCCACCTCAAGTGGCGCACGTTCTGCAACCACGTCGTACGCCTCATCGAGCAGGTGCAAATCGAGCGAGTCGGCTTGCTCGGCGCCTTCCTCGCCGAGGTCATGTACAGCGATCCGGTTCCGCTCACGGGCTTCGCCACCGACCCGTCGGTTCTCGAGCGCCTGCGGATATCGCCGACGGCCTACCAGGGTCCGACCGGAATCGTCGGCGCGCTCGCCGACGCGGTCCGCCGCCGATCCCTGCCGCTGTTCAGCCTGTGGGCGGCGATCCCCCACTACATCGCGGGGACGCCGAACCCGCGAGGCGCGCTCGCGCTCCTCCTCAAGCTCCGGGAATGGATCGATCTGCCGATCGACATGGCCCCGCTCGAGTCCGCGGCTGCGACCTTTCAGTCCCAGCTCTTGGAGGCGGTCGAGGGCAATGCCGAGCTGTCGAAATACATCCGCAACCTCAAGAAGGGCGAGACGTCGCACTGAGGCGGCCGTCCGACCCACTCCCGTGTCCGACAAATTCATCCGCATGACCCCCGAGCTTCACGCATACGTCGAGCGGCGAAGCGTGCGGCGCGATCCTGTGATGGAGCGGCTGGTCCAAGAAACGGCGGCGCTCGGCGAGATCGCCCAAATGCAGATCGCACCTGATCAAGGCGCGTTCCTCACGCTGCTGGTTCGGGCCATCGGAGCTCGCTCGGCGGTCGAGGTTGGAACTTTCACCGGCTACAGCGCGATCTCGATCGCCCGCGGCTTGCCGGAAGACGGCCGGCTGATCTGCTGCGACGTCAGCGAGGAATGGACCACGATCGCGCGGCGCTACTTTCGCGAGGCCCGCGTGGACTCGAAGATCGACCTGCGCATCGGCCCCGCCCTCGAGACGCTCCGCGGCCTGCCGTCCGCCACGCGCTTCGACTTCGCGTTCGTGGATGCAGACAAGACGTCCTACGCGGCTTACTACGAGGAGATCCTCGCGCGGCTGCGGCCCGGCGGCCTGCTCGGGATCGACAACGTGCTGTGGAGCGGCAAGGTCATCGATTCGACGGATCAGTCCGAATCCACTCGCGCGATCCGCTCGATCAACGATCACGTCGCCGCGGACGATCGGGTCGACGCCGTGATCTTGCCCATCGCGGACGGCCTGACACTCGTCCGCAAGCGCTGACCCCGGTCGAAATTCGCTCGGGCGGCGCCGAGCGCCGCGGCGCCCGTCACGATCCAGTCGAGCACGAGCCGTCGTCGGCAGGCGATCTGCCGAGCAATCGTCAGCCCTTGCCGTCCTGCAAGAGCGTCATGAACTCCTGACGAGTCGCCTGATGGGTGCGGAAGGTACCGAGCATCGCGCTCGTCACCACCAGCGAGTTCTGCTTCTCCACGCCGCGCATGCGCATGCACAGGTGCTCGGCCTTGAGGACGACTCCCACGCCCAGCGCGTCGAGCTCCTCCATGAGCGTGGTGGCGATCTGCGTCGTCATCCGCTCCTGCACCTGCAAGCGGCGCGCGAAAACTTCTACCAGGCGTGCCATCTTCGAAAGGCCGAGAATGTGGTTCTTGGGAATGTAAGCGACCTGGGCTTTGCCGTAGAAAGGCAGCAGGTGGTGCTCACAGAGCGAGAAGAAATCGATGTCGCGGCATAGGATCATCTCGGAATAGTCCTCGACGAACAACGCTCCGTTGATGACGGCTTTGGGATCCTGCCGGTAACCCCGGGTCAGATCCTCCATCGCCCGGGCAACCCGAGCCGGGGTCTTGGCCAAGCCTTCTCGGGTTGGGTCCTCCCCGATCAGCTCGAGGATCTCGCGAACGTGCGGCTCGATGGCGCGCAAGCCCGCTGGCCGCAGTATGCGCATTCCGCGCTTGCGAAGCGCTCTCATCGGCCGACCCTATAGCCCGGAAGCCCGGGCGAGTCAGCAGGAGGCCCTACTTGCTCTTCTTCTCGAAGGCCTTGACCTTTTGATACTTCCGGTAGTCGTAGCCAGTGGCCATGGCCATGAGCAGGCCTTCCATGCCGCCGTCCTCTTCGCGGCGCAGGATGCGCAGTCGGTCGTAGAACTCCTCGAAATACTTGCTTGCACGCAAGCGATCGTCGAGCGGGCGAAGGAAGAAGTCCTTCAAGCGAGTGATCGTGAAACGCAACGCCGAGAAGCGCAGCTCGTTCGGGAAGGCATCCCATTCAGCGAGCGAGAGGGTACGTAGCGATTCATAGCCAGCGATCAGCGCCTCGAACCGGCGCAGCTGATACTTGCCGTCGTCGAAGCAGAGCGCATTGACGGCCGTGGCGAGGTCGTAGACGAATTTGCCGCGACAGGCGGCCTCGAAGTCGAGGATGCCGACAACCTTCTCACCTTTGAAAAGCAAGTTGTCGGAGAACAGGTCGCCGTGGATGATCCCTTTCGGTAACTTTCCTTCCAGGTAGAAGTGCAGGTACTCGACCTCCTCGTCGAGGGTCCGAGTCACTTTGCGGAAATAGCTCGGCAGCTTCTCCCGGACATCCCGGTAAAGCTCGAACATCCGTTCGAAGCTGAACCGGTTGTCGATGCCCTTCTTATAGCCCTTGCCGATGAGATGGAGCGCCGCGAGCTCGCGACCGACGTTCTCGAGCTGACCGAGCTTCAGCTTGCCTGGTTCGAAAGTATCACCCTCGATGTGTCGATAGAGGGAGATGCACTTTCCCCCAAGCTCTCGATACTGACGACCTTTGCGATCAGGTAGCGGCTGGGGGCACGGAAAGGCGTGCTTGCGCAAGAACAGCAGCAGGTCGATCTCGCGCTTGACCTCAAGCTCGCTCTTGACCTCGTCGATCTTGAGCAGGAACTTCCCGCGGGCGGTGTTGAGGAGATAGTGGGTGTTTACCGAGCCCCGCGCAATTCCGTCCGTGACTAAGAGCTTGCCGAGCCCGTAGTCTTCCACGATCTGTGCGAGCTCTTCACGATCGATGAGTGTGTAGACCGCCATCGCTCACCCCCAGCCAACGCAACCACCGCACCGTGCCGGGAGTGTAGGGCCGTATATTAGCGATTGTCAAGGATTTTTTCCGCAGTGGCACTGCCGTGGAGGCGCCTCGGTAGTCGCAGATTCGGCTGCTCCACGCGTCCGCGAGCGCAAAAAATGGCCGCCATTTCCGTTTGTTGGGGCGCGAGGCTACGCGATCAGACGCCGACTCGGGGGCACATAGGCTCGAGGGGACAGCCCTGGCAATTCGGCTTCCGCGCGAAGCACACGCGCCGACCGTGGTGGATGAGCCGGTGACAAAATTCGGTCCATTGCTCTGGCGGCAGCAATCGTCGGATATCCTGTTCGACCTTGTCCGGCTCGTCGAAGCGGGTGAGCGCGAGGCGGTATGAGAGCCGCTTGACGTGCGTATCGACGAAGACCGCGGGCTTGCCGAAGGCCGTGCCGAGCACGACGCTTGCCGTCTTGCGGCCTACTCCTTGCAAGGACGTGAGATCCTCGATCGTATCTGGAACGCGGCTCTCAAACCGACTCACGATCGCTTTGGCGCTGGCACGGATCGCTTTCGCCTTCTGACTGTAAAACCCGGTCTTGCGGATCAGCCTTTCGATCTTCGACTGGGGCGCGCGCGCAAGGCTCGAGGCGTCAGGAAACTGCTCGAAGAGCGCCGGGGTGACCTGGTTCACCATCTTGTCGGTGCACTGCGCCGACAAGATGGTCGCGACCAGCAGCTCCCACGGATTGTGGAAGTCGAGCTCGCAAGTCGCGTCGGGGTAAGCTTCTTGCAGCCGGGCGGCAATTCGCACGGCGCGATGCTTGCGCGCCTCGGCGCTCTCGCGCCGTGATGGTGTCGTGGGCTTTGCCGGCGCTCTCAAGCCCGTTGCCTCCAGTGCGATTCGGGCTCCTCGTGCCCGTCGAGGTATTCGCGCGCTCGATGCTCCTGTTTCGCCCGGTTCCACTCGAGCTGCTCCGCCATCAGCTCCGCCGTCACTTTGGCGGCTTGCGCTCCGCCGTCCGCTGCCTTCAGCGCGACGTCGGTGCGCCGGCGCAAGACGTCCTCCACGCGGCGTGCCATCTCCGCCACGGCCGCGAACGACGCCTCCGCCCGGATCTCCGGCCTGCCCGGATCGAGGGCTTCATTCGACGAGGGCATCTGAGCGGCCAAATCGAGCAGCTCCGGGGAGCGGCTGCCATATCGGCGGCGCAGGTGTTGCAGGCCGTCGGAGGCAGGCTCCCCGGGTTCGCGACCTCCAGGCAGGGGGAGCGACTCGGTGCCCGAGCGCGCGCGGATGCGCATGCCGAACCTCTCGCGTAGCTGCCGGGCGACGCGATCGATCACCTTGATCGCCACACGGCGATAGGTCGTCAACTTCCCTCCTCCAAGGGAAATCAGCCCCGACGAGCTCTCGAACAGCTCATCCTCGCGCGAGATCTCCGACGGCGCCTCGGGCCGCGTGCCGGCAACGAGCGGCCGAAGGCCGGCGAACGTCGAGACGACGTCTCGCTCGGTCAGACGCGCCGCGGGAAAATAGAAGTTCAGGCTCTCGAGCAGATAGTCGACGTCCTCCGCCTCGGCGCGGACCGCATCGGGAGGCCCCGAGTAGTCCGTGTCCGTGGTGCCGACGATCGTGTGATCGTCCCAAGGGATGACGAACAAGATGCGGCCGTCGCGTACGGCACGGAGAACGATGGCGTTCCGGTTGCCGATACGATGGCGAGGGACAACGAGGTGCACGCCCTTGGTCGGGCGCAACACCGGCCTCGCATCACCGTCGTCGAGCATGCGGACCTGGTCGAGCCACGGACCCGCCGCGTTGACGACCGAGCGCGTCCGCACGTGCACCACGCCCGTCTCGCCGTCGAGGTCGCGGACTCGGGCGCCGTCGAGAAGACCCGCAGCGTCCTTGTCGAGCGCTTCCACGGCGGCATAGTTCAGGCAGATCGCACCGGCCTCCTCCGCCCCGAGCGCGTTCTCGAGCACCAGCCGCGCATCGTCCGTGAAGCAGTCGTAGTAGAGCGCCCCGCCGAGAAAGCCTTCGTCGCGAAGTTGCGGCTCGACATCTGCCCGCTTGCCGCGGCCTACCCCCCGATGGCGCTCGATGTTGCGAAACGCGGCGAGCACGTCGTAGAGCGCCAATCCGACGCGGAGCTTCCAGAGCGCCATCGGGTTGCCGCGGTAGACGGGAAAAAAGAAGCGGAGAGGCGTCACCAAGTGCGGAGCAAGGCGCCGACGAAGCAAGTCGCGTTCGCGCGAGGCCTCGAACACGAGCGCGAAATCTCCCGTCTCGAGGTAGCGAAATCCGCCGTGTATGAGCTTGGAGGAGCGGCTGCTCGTGCCGTTCGCGAAGTCTCCCTTCTCCACGAGCACCGTGCGCAGCCCGCGCAGCGCCGCCTCTCGAGCGATGCCGGTGCCGTTGATGCCGCCGCCGATCACCAGCACGTCGAACGTCTCCGCGCCGATGCGGCGGAGCTTCTGGCGCCTCCACTCGTCCGCGGTCATCGGATCCCGAGGAATCGATGCGTTTGGGGCAGCACGCGGACGTCGGCGAGATGCTTGGAAACGATGTCGTAGAATCTCTCCAGCCGCGCGGGCGAAACGCACATCCGCGCATCCGGAGAGAGTATGGGCTGCAGGAAGAACGCGACGCCCGGCGCCGCCTCCCGCACGAGGCGTGCCGCTTTCTCGACCTCTGGCTCGAGCGTCGCCTCGTCGACGGGGACCTTCACGTACAACGTCTTCCCACGACTCGCGGCGAGGAACTCGTGGTGCGCCCTCCAGAACCCGGGCTCGCCGGAGTTCGACGGCAGCTTCACATCCATGCTGACGATGTCGACGAAGTCGAGAACGGCCTTGAGGCGCTCCGGGTAGGTGCCGTTGGTCTCGAGGAGGATCGGCACGGGCAGGCGGCTACCCGAGAACGCTTCGGCGAGGAATCCGGCTTGCAGCAGAGGCTCGCCGCCGGTGATCGCCAGGGCGTGCACGCCCGGAGTTGCCAGAAGCGGCTCGAGGAGCGATCGCACGCGATCCGGATCGAGCGGATTCGCGAGGCTCCGCGCACCGCCGTCGAGATCGTAGACGGTGCATGTCGGGGTACGTTCCAGACTGTCCGGGGTGTCGCAGTACCCGCAGCGGAGGTTGCAACCCGCCAGCCGCAGGAACACGTGGCGGCGGCCGGCGAACAGGCCCTCGCCTTGAAACGAGCAGAAGACCTCCGAGACGTAGCCGGGCATCGCGGGAAATTAGCACGCCGCGTCACGCCCGGCCACGTGCCCTACGATGGCGATCTCGAGATCCATGACGTTGGTTCCCGTCGGCCCGGGCCGGAATAGGTCGCCGAGCGCGGCGAAAAACGCGTAGGAATCGTTGCGCCGGAGGAAGGCCCGCGGGTCGAGGCCACGGCGGCGCGCTCGTTCCATCGTCGTACCGTCGATAAATGCGCCAGCAGCATTCGTCGGTCCGTCCCGGCCGTCGCTTCCGGCGATCAAGCAGTGAACGGCCTCGAGACCCGCGATCTGCTCGGCGAGCGCGAGCGCGAAATGCTGGTTCCGCCCCCCGCGGCCGTCCCCACGGACTCTGACGGTCGTCTCGCCACCTGCGAGGAGGCACGATCCTCTCGCCTTCGCCTGGCGGCGCACCTCGATCGCGAATCGCGCAGCGGCGCGTTCCGTCTCTCCTCGCAGCGATGCCGTGAGGATTCGGGCACGCAAGCCGAGCGCCTCGGCCGCCGCCTCGGCCGCCCGCAACGCCAGGCGATTATCGCCGATCACGAAGTTCCGGGCCTGACGTTCCCCCGGTTTGAGCGTCTCGGCTCGTGAGCCCCGCAGCCCGAGCTCTAGATGGCGACGGACCGCTCGGGGTATGCGGTCCAGAATTCGACGCCGTCGCAGAACCCGCAGCGCGTCGGCGAACGTCGTCGGGTCGGCCGCCGTCGGCCCGGAGCCGACGACCGCCGGCGACCCGCCGATCACGTCGGAGAGGATCAACCCGACGACTCGAGCTGCCCCCGCTCGCCGCAGAAGACCCCCGCCCTTCACGCGCGAGAAGTGCTTGCGCACGGAGTTCATCTCGCGGATGGTCGCCCCGCTCCGCAAGAGCAGCTCGCTGGTCGAGATCTTGTCCCGGAGCGAAATGCCCGGCGCGGGCAACACGAGAAGGCTCGACGCTCCACCAGACAACAGCACCAGAATCAGGTCGCCGCGCCGCGCGCTCGCCGCGAGCTGCCACGCGCTCCTTCCCGCCTCGAGGCTCTGCCGGTTCGGCAGCGGATGACCCGCGACGAACTGGCGCAGCGCCCGCGGTAGATCGGTCAAGCGATCCGGCGATGCGACGATACCCCCTGATAGCCGTGGCCCGGCGATGCGGGCCGCCTCGCGGGCCATCGCGCCCGCGGCCTTGCCCGCCGCGATCAGCCAGATCTTCCCGGCGATCCCTATCGCCCGCCGTCCGCCGATCCGCGAAGCGGCCGGATCACCTGGAAGAAGCCGCGCGCGCACCAGCGATGCCGGCTCGACGGCCTTGATCGCCGCGCGATACAGGCGCTCGAGGAGCACGCGCTCCTCGCCTTGATTCCCCTTCGACATGCCCCTATGTAGCGCGCTGGAGGATCGGACGCATGGCTACCGCCGCGGCGGAGTTCGAGCCCAAGGATCCCATCGCGAGCTTCGGCGCCACGTGGAAGCGGGTGATGCTCGAGCCGCGGGCGTTCTTCGAAGCGCTGCCGGCGGCCGGAGGGCTTCAGCCGCCGCTCGCCTTCGCAGCCATCTGCCTGACGATCGGCGGCATCGAGTCCATGGTCTTCGGCGGAGGAGTTCGGGGTCTCTTCGGCCTGCTCGTGATTGGCTTGCTTCGGCTCTTCGTCGGCACGGCAATCGTGGCGCTGGTCGCCCAACAGTTGTTCGAAGGGCGAGGCGACTACGAGGCGACGTTCCGTGCCATCGCCTATTCGACGGCGGTCGTCGTCTTGATCGGTCTGCCGATCCTCAAGTACTTCGCCGCCCTCTACGGCGCGTACTTGGTGATCGTCGGCATCGCCAAAGCGCAGTCCTTCGACACCGTGCGCGCTCTGTTGACGCTGCTGGCCAGCGCCTTTGCCGGGCTGGTGATCGTCTATGCCCTGGGCCTAGGGCCCTGGGTTTGCCGCGTGAACCCGTTGCTACGCTGAACCGACGCGGGTCAGCTCTCTTCTTCGACGTCGCCCGTGCCGAGCCGCCGGAAGGCGCCGAGGTCGTCGGCGCGCCGGTTGCGTCTCGCCTCGGTTTCGCGCTCGGACTGGCACTGAACGCACAGGCGCGTGAAGGGCATGACCTTCAGGCGCTCCGCGGTGATCTCGCCCTCGCAACTCTCGCAGATTCCGTACGTCCCTTCGTCGATGCGCTCGAGTGCCTGATCGATGGAGTTGAGCTTCGAGCGATCGCGATCGGAGAGCAGATAGTTGATCTCGCGGTCACGCTCCTCGCTGGCTACGTCGTAGGTGTCGCGGCCGTCGTCCTTCTGCCCCTCGCGACCTTCCTTGAGGTCGTCGCGAATCCCGCGCAGCACCTGCGCCTTCGTGTCGAGTAGCGTTTCTTTTGCCTGCTTGAGAAAGGCTTTGCGCACGGTCACGGTCGTCGTCCTCTCCCTCATCCGGCGGGCCGTCGATTTAAGGGCGAATCGCCGGACTGTCAACCCCCACTTGGTGCGCGGCCGACGCTACCCTCCGACCCACCAGGTCGTAGTCGCCTGCAGAGACGATCCGAACGGGTGCCAGCTCTCCCGGCTCGAGAGGAGCCTCGTGGAAGTACACTACGCCGTCGATCTCGGGCGCTTGCGCAGCCGTTCGGCCGTACGGGCGGCCATTCTCATCCTCGCCGCACCCGAGAAGCGGCGCGACTCGGCCAACCCATCGCTGGTTCTTGCGTCGCGAGATCTCGCGCTGTAGCCGCATCAGGCGATCCCAGCGGTCCTGCTTCACCGTCTCCTCGACCTGCTCCGCCAGGGCGCCAGCCTCGGTGTCCTCTTCCTGCGAATAGCGGAACACCCCGACGCGATCGAACTCGAGATCGCGCACGAAAGCGCAGAGCTCCCCGAAATCCTCCTCCGTCTCCCCAGGGAACCCGACGATGAACGAAGTGCGGAGCGCCACGTGCGGAATGCGCGCGCGCACTCGCGCCACCAGGCGCCGGAGCGACAGCGCCGAGCGCTCGCGACGCATCGCGCGCAGCATGCGATCCGAGCCGTGCTGCAGCGGCATGTCGATGTACGGACAGACCTTCGGCTCCGTGGCCATGGTCTCGAGAAGCTCGTCGTTCACGAAGTTCGGGTAGCAGTAAAGAAGGCGAATCCAGTCGATGCCGTCGACGCGAGCGATGCGGCGAAGCAGTCCGGAGAGAGAGGCTCGCTCGACGAGATCTCGGCCGTAAGCGGTCAGGTCCTGGGCGATCAGGTTGACCTCGCGCACGCCTTGCGCAACCAGTCCCTCGACCTCGGCGACGATGTCGTCGACCGGGCGGCTTTCGTGACGGCCGCGGATCTTCGGAATGATGCAGAACGCACAACGATGGTTGCAGCCCTCGGAAACCTTCACATAGGCGGAATGGCTCGCCTCGGCGAGGATGCGTGGAGCTCGCGCATCGGGAAGCACGTGCTGCGCCCCTACGTAGGCGATCGGGGCCATGCGACGGGGACGACCGATCTCCTCGATCACGTCGCCGAGCCGCAGAAAATCGCCGGTGCCGACGAACGCATCCACCTCCGGCATCTCGGCGGTGAGCTCCTTCCCATAGCGCTCGGCGAGGCAACCGGTGACGACGAGCTTCTTGTTCTCGGGGCCGGCTTTGAGCCGCGCCATTTCGAGGATCGCGTCGATTGATTCCTCCTTGGCGGGCTGAATGAAGCTGCACGTGTTGACCACGAGGACGTCGGCCTCGGCGGGATCGAGCGTCACCTCGTAGCCCTCGGCGACGAGCCTCCCCAGCATGATCTCCGCGTCGACCTGATTCTTCGGACAGCCGAGGCTCGAGAGATGTACCTTGCGAGACGTCACCAGGCTCCTATAGCTAGCAGCGGGGAGGCGCGCATGGAACTGCGTACGGTGACGGCCAACGGCATCCGCATGCGTATCGCGGACGAAGGAGCGGGCCCGCTGGTCCTGTTGCTGCATGGCTTCCCGGAGTCCTGGTACTCCTGGCGCCACCAACTGCCGGCGCTCGCCGCCGCGGGATTCCGCGTCGTGGCGCCCGACCAGCGTGGCTACGGGGGCACCGACGCGCCGCAAGCCGTCGAGGACTACGACATCCTGCACCTCGTGGACGACGCCGCGGGCCTACTCGACGCGCTGGGTGAAAAACAGGCGGTGGTCGTCGGTCACGATTGGGGGGCGCCGGTGGCCTGGCATTGCGCGCTCCTCTGCCCCGAGCGGTTTCGCGCCGTCGCGGCCTTGTCCGTCCCATACGTCGGGCGATCCCCACTGCCGCCGCTCGAGATGTTCCGCGCGATGGCCGGCGAGCATTTCTTCTACATCCTCTATTTCCAGGAGCCGGGCGTGGCCGAGCGGGAGCTCGAAAGCGACGTGCCGGCCACGATGCGCTGCTTCCTCTACGCGGCCTCCGGCGACGTCACCGAGCCTCTGGACTTCTGGCGGAAACCGAAGACCGCGAAATTCCTCGATGGGCTCCCGAACCCGCAGAAGCTTCCGCCCTGGCTCACCGAAGCGGATCTCGACTATTTCGCCGGCGAGTTTCGCCGCACGGGTTTTCGCGGCGGCCTCAACTGGTACAGGAATCTCGACCGCAACTGGCAGCTCACCGCCGAGCTCGCCGACGCGAAGGTGATGCAGCCGGCGTTGTTCATCGCCGGCGAGCGGGACGGCGTGCTCGCGATGATCTCCGTCGATGCGATGCGGCCGCTAGTGCCGAACTTGACGCGACTGGTGATGCTACCCGGCTGCGGTCATTGGACGCAGCAGGAGCGTCCGGCCGAGGTCAATGCGGCGTTGATTCAGTTCCTGAAGGGGCTCTGAGCTCAGTCGACTCCGAGCAGCGCCGGCAGTTCGGTGAGATTGCGGATCGCGTAGTCGGGTGGCGCCACCTCGGGCGGGAACTCTCCCTTGTTCTCCGACAGCCAGACCACGGGAATGCCCGAGGCGCGTGCCCCGGCGACGTCCTCGCGAGCGGTGTCGCCGGCGAACAGGACCTCGTGCGGCGCGAGCCCGAGCTCGTCGACGAGCCGGCGGAAGATCTCCGGATTCGGCTTGCGCAAACGAACCTCGGCCGAGATGACGATCACTTCGAAGTATTGCGCGACGCCGGTGTCCGCGATGATCTCGCGGCCGGTCCGGGCGTCGTCGAAATTGGAGAGGATGCCCATGCGGAAGCGCCGAGCGAGTCGCGGCACCACCGCCGCGTACTCCGCTGGCGCCGCGGTGACCGAGCGCACCGCGGCCATGTGCCTGCGGGTCAGCTGCTCGGCCAGCACGTCGAGGTGACTCGGCGCGCCGTCGAGGCGAGCGACGGTGCGTCGGAATCTCTCATGACACGTGATCTCAACGCCGTGCGCGGCTCGTTCCGCCTCGATCTCGCTCAGCACTCCGGTGTACGCGTCGATGAATCGGTCGAGTCGGAAAGCCGCACCGAGACCCTTCTCCAGATCGGGCACGAGCCACGGAATCGTCGTGTGGATTCGTTTACCGCGGATCTCCATCTGCGGCAGACGGTGCGGGCTCCACTTCACGAGAGTGTCGAAGAGATCCAGAACGACCGCCTTGAAGCCGCGCTCACCCACCCGCGTTCTCCAGTGCCTCCAGGATCTCCTCCCGCACCCACGGATCGGCCTCGCGCGCCAGGCGCGCGCGCAGCGGAAGAGACGAGGCCAATCGGCCGAGGGCCCACGCGGCATGTCCGCGCACCAGCGCCTGCGGGTGATCGAGCGCGGCCGACAACGGCCCGCACGCCCTCGCGTCGCCGAGATTGCCGAGCGCGACGCAGGCGTTGCGCAAGAGCCCGGCGTACTTGGCGCGCAGTAGCGGGCGCCCCGCGAAGCGCTTGCGGAACTCGGCCTCGGAAAGCGACAAGAGCTCGACGAGATCTGGGAACGCATCGTCGCTCCGCGTCGCCGAGAACTCCGGGAGTCCATCCGGGCGGCCGGTATCGTTCACGGGGCAAGCCTCCTGGCAGAGATCGCAGCCGAACACCCAGTCACCGATTCGAGGACGAAGCTCGCGCGGGATCGGCCCGCGGTTCTCGATCGTGTGATAGGCGATGCAGAGATCGTTGACCAGCTCGTACTCCGAGCGGAGCGCGCCGGTCGGACAGACCGGCAGGCAGCGCGTGCAAGCGCCGCAGCTCTGCGGGGCCGAAGCGTCCGGCGCGAGCTCGACGCTGGTGAGGATCGCCGCCAGGAAGGTGTACGAGCCGATGCCGCGGGCGAGCAGCATCGTGTTCTTGCCTTGCCAGCCGAGACCCGCGGTGCGCGCGTAGGCGCGCTCGGCGAGCGGCCCGTGGTCGACCAGCACGCGGCTGCGCGCGCTCGCGTCCCTCGCGGTCAGCAGCCGGACGAGTGGACGCGCGCGCTTCTCGAGCACACGATGGTAGTCCCGGCCCCACGCGTAGCGCGCCACACGTCCAGTCAGCGCGTCCGGACGGCGCGCCGGGGCGGGCCTCCAATAGGAAGCGGCCAGCAAGATCAGCGATCGCGCCTCCGGCAGCGTGCGCCTGGGGTCCGTCGCCCGCACCACGCGTGCTTCGTCGAACCACGGAAGTCCGGCGAAGCTCCCCTGCCGGACGCGCTCGAGTGTGATCGCCCGGGCTTCGGCGTCCTCCTCCGCCCTCGCCACGGCCATCCTCACGAAGCCCTGGCGTCGCGCCAGCGCCGCCAACGCTTCCTTGATGTCGCTCATTTCTCTTCGACGATCGCGATGGCGCGCAGCGGCCCGCCGCTGCCTCCGGCAATCTTCATCGGCAACGCCACCACCGTGATCCCGGTCGGCGGCAAGCGCTCGAGGTTCGCGAGGTTCTCCATCGCCGGTACGTCGTGGGTCATGAGCTCGACGTGTGCTTCGAAGCCCGTCGACTGCCCGTAGTCGATGCTGGCGGTGTCCAGGCCGACCGCCTTGATCTTCCGCTCCTTCACGAGCCACGCGGCCGCAGCGGGATCGAGGCCGGGGAAATGGAGCTCGGCGACCGCGGCCGCGCCGCGCTCGTCGGTTCCGAGATATTTCTTGCGGTCGGGCCAATACTTCGCGAACCCCGTGCGCAGCAGCACGATCGAGTGAGGGGGAATCTCGCGACGAGCTTTCTCCCACTCGCGGAAGTCCTCGATCGAGATGCGGTAGTCGCGATCGGCGAGACACTTTCGGGACACGTCCACCATGACCGCCGAGCCAACAAGGCGGTCGAGTGGGATCGCGTCGACCGTGCTCCCGTCCTTGGCAAAGTGCGCGGGAGCGTCGATGTGCGTCCCGCCGTGCTCGGGCGCGGAGAATTTGTTGGAGCGATAGTAATAGCCCCGACTGGTCAGCCCGTCGTGTTCCTTTTCCAGCACGAAGCCGCTCTCGGTCGGCCAGAATATCGTCTGCGCGTCGTAGGGATGGCTGAGATCGACTATGCCGCCCTTGGGCAAGGCGGCCGTAGCCGCGGCCAGCACGATCGGTAGAATAGCGGCGACCACGAGCATTCCAAGCCTCCGGCGTCGAGAGTTCGATCGTCGACGCGTTGGCACACCTTCTCATCTGTGATAGCGCCGAGACAAGAGCATGACGGCCGGTGTACCCGAGCGTAGCCTCGAGCAAGAGCTCCGAGAGCTGCGCACGATCAACCAGCTGATCGGCACGCTCACCTCGACGCTCGAGCTCCCCGAGATCCTGCGCATCGTGCTCGGTCGCCTGAAGAGCCTGACACAGGCCGAAGCGCTCTCGCTCATGTTGTACGACGCGGAGCGCGACGAGCTGGTGTTCGCCGCCACCGAGACGTTGCGGGAGAACGACGTCGTCGGCTTGCGGTTGCCGCCTTCGCAAAGTCTCGCGAGCTGGGTCGCGCGCAGCGGCGAGAGCGCGATTGTCAACGACGTCGAGAGCGATCCGCGCTTCTACGCCGCGATCGACCGCGCCTCCGGCTTCCGGACGCGCAGCCTTTTGTGCGTCCCGCTGCGTCGAGCGGGCCAGGTCGTCGGGGTCCTCGAGGTCGCGAACCGGTACGACACCGTGCCGTTCGACGAGGGGAATCGCCGGCTCCTGGAAAATCTCGCCGCCGAGGTCGGCGACGCCTGCGATCCGGACTCGTTGTGCCACGACCCGCAGGCGATGCGCCGAATCCTCGCCCGGGCGGTCACGCTCGTGCCGAGCGAAGCGGCGTCGCTCTTGCTCGTCGATCCCACCGGCCGCGAGCTCGTGTTCCGCGCTTCGCGGGCGATGCAACCCGGCGTCATCGACGGCCTGCGCCTGCCGGCGGACCACGGGATCGCCGGCTGGGTGGCGCGCCATCGCGAGGCGGTGCGGCTCGAGGACGCCGCCGGCGATCCTCGACACTTCAGCGGCGTCGAGCAGCAGACGGGCCTCGTGGCACGTACCATGATCTGCGTACCGATGGTGAGCAAGGAGACGCTACGCGGGGTGATCCAGATCATCAACAAAATGGATGGCTCGAGCTTTACCGAAGCCGAGCTGCGGCTGGCGCAGACGCTCGCTGATCAAGCCGCGATCGCGATCGAGAATGCTTCGCTCTACCGGCAAGCTTATCTCGCCTCGATCACCGACGACCTGACCGGGCTCGGCAACACGCGCCACTTCAACGAGAGCCTGGTCAAGCTGATCGCGCACGGACGTCCGGTCTCGCTCGTTATCCTCGACCTCGACAACTTCAAGCAGGTGGTGGACGGGTACGGTCACCTCGTCGGGGCGCGCACGATCGCGCAGATCGGGCGCATGATCGGGCATCTCGTGCGTCCCGGCGACGTCGCGGCTCGCTTCGGCGGCGACGAGTTCGTGATCGCGATGCCCGATACCGAGGAGCCCGAAGCGCTGCGCCTCGCCAACGTCATTCGGCAAGCGATCGAGGCGTGCGACCGCCTGGAAGGAGAGAGGGTCGATCTCTCGGGCGTGACCGCCAGCTTCGGGGTGGCGACCTTCCCCGACGACGCGCGCGATGCCGAGAAGCTGTTCCGTGCCGCGGACGCGGCGATGTATGCGGTCAAGCGCTCGACGAAGAACCGCGTGGCTTCAGCCGCGAAAGAAAACTAGCGTGACGAGCCCGAAGAGCGGCACCAGGATGCCGCACGACCACGCCATGTAGCCGAAGAAGCTCGGCATCTCGACGCCCTGCTCCTCCGCGATCGCCTTGACCATGAAGTTCGGGCCGTTGCCGATGTAGCTGTTGGCTCCCATCATCACCGAGCCGCAGGAGATCGCCGCCAAGAGCTGCTCTGATACCGGCCCGCCCGCCATGTGCACCGCGGCCTGGCCGGGCTCGTGCAATCCCTGTGCGAGCGCCGCGAACGTCAGATACGTCGGCGCGTTGTCGAGGAATGAAGAGAGCATTCCGGAGAGCCAGTAGAAGTGCCACGGCTCGCTCACGCCGAACTCGCCGCCGCGCGCGCGCAGGATCTCGAGCGCCGGAATCATCGTCGCGAAGATGCCGGCGAAGAGCACGGCGACCTCCTGGATCGGGCCGAAGCCGAACGAGTTCTCTTTGCGGAGCTCCGCCGGCGTGGTCGCTAACGAAAGCGCCGACATCGCCAACATGGCTCCGAGACGCACCGTCTCGCGGATCCATCCTTCCGGAAGCGCGGGACTGAACAGCACCGCTAAGACCACGCCGAGCAGGTAGAGGAAATTGAGCCCACCGGCTATGCGAAGCGGCTGGTACTGCCGCATATCCTCCTTGGTCGCAGCGGGCTCCTCGCGCGCCACGGCCAGGCGATCGAGAACGTAGAAAATGCCTAGCAGGGCCAGTACGACGAACAGCCACTGGGGGACGAGGCGCATCGTCCAGAAGAACGGCACGCCGCGGAGGTAACCGAGGAAAAGCGGCGGGTCACCGAGCGGAGTCAGCAAGCCCGCGCAATTCGATACCACGAAGATGAAGAAGATCGGCACGTGCCCGACGTGCTTGCGCTCCGGACAATTGGTACGCAGCAGCGGCCGGACGAGTAGCATGCTAGCTCCCGTGGTGCCGATCAGGTTTGCGAGTAGCGCGCCGACCGCCAGGAAGGCCGTGTTGACCTCCGGCGTGGCACGCAGATCGCCGCGCAGCACGATACCACCCGAGATCACGAACAGCGCGCCGAGAAGCACGATGAACGAGATGTATTCGAGGGCCGTGTGTACGACGACGCCAGCATCGAACGTGGCGACGTAGAGCACGACCGGCACGCCCAGGATCGCGCTGAACAACCCCTTGCTGCGGTTGTTTTCCCAGAAGTGCGGCCAGCGGAGGGGTATGAGGGCAATGCCTAGCAGCGTGAACGCGAACGGCAGCATCGATGCGGTCGGCAGGAGATGGCCGAGATCGGCAGCCGTAGCCCCTTCCGTGCTCACGATGGGGGGGCAGTATCGAAAGCCGCTCAGCGGGTCAACTTGACCGATCGAGATCGCCTCATCTAGAACGTCGTCCTTCTGCCCAGCACCCGCTCCGCTTCCGCGGCACTCATGCGGTGATCGAAACCGATCTGCGACTCATCTGCCTCTCCCGCCAGATCGAGTAGATCGCCGGATAGACGAGCAGCTCCATCAGGAACGAGGTCGAGATCCCGCCGACCATCGGCGCGGCGATGCGCTTCATCACGTCGGCGCCCGTGCCTTGCGACCAGAGGATCGGCAAGAGCCCGAGCAACATCACTCCGACCGTCATCACCTTGGGACGGAGGCGCTTGACTGCTCCCTCGATGATCGCCTCGCGGAGATCATCCGATGACCGGAGCCTGTCTTGCCGGCGCCGCTCCTCGAGCGCGAGGTCGAGATACAGCAGCATGAACACGCCCGTTTCGGCGTCGACGCCGAGAAGCGCGATCAGCCCCACCCAGACTGCGACCGACATGTTGTAGTCGAGGAGCCAGAGCAGCCAAATCGCACCCACCGCGGAGAACGGCACCGCCAGGAGGATGATCAGCGTCTTGGTGATCGAGCCGGTGTTCACGAAGAGCAGGATGAAGACGATCAGCAAGGTGAATGGAACGACGACGGCGAGCCTCGCGCTCGCTCGTTCGAGATACTGAAATTGCCCCGCCCATTCGAGGTGATAGCCGGGCGGAAGCTTCACCCGCTCCTCGACGGTCCGCTTCCCCTCGGCCACGTAGCCGCCGAGGTCGCGCTCCGCGACGTCGACGAACACGTAGCCGGCGATCTGCCCGTTCTCGTCGTGGATCGACGGCGGAGCGGTCGAGATGGAAACATCGGAGAGCTCGGCGAGCGGGATCTGCGCTCCGCCGGGAGCGGAGACGAGGACGCGTTCCAGACTCTGGAGATCGCTCCTCTCGTCCCTCACGTAGCGCACGCTGATCGAGTAACGCTCCCGGCCCTCGACGGTTTGCGACACGCTGGCTCCGCCGATCGCCGATTCGATGACGTCCTGGACGTCTCCGACAGTGAGCCCGTAGCGGGCGATCGCTTCGCGCCTGACCGTGAAGTCCAGGTAGTAGCCGCCCGTCGTCCGCTCAGCGAAGGCGCTGCGCGTGCCAGGCACCAAGGCGAGCGCATGCTCGATCTCCGTCGAGATGCGGCCGATCTCCCCGAGGTCTGGGCCGAACACCTTGACGCCCAGTACGCTGCGGATGCCTGTGGCGAGCATCTCGGTGCGAGTCTGGATCGGCATCCACCAGATATTCGGCATGCCGGGGAAACGGACGGTGCGGTCGAGCTCGTCGAGGAGCTTGTCCCACGTCATGCCCGCGCGCCACTCGCTCTGCGGTTTCAGCGTGACGAGGGTCTCGAACATGTTGATCGGAGCGGGATCCGTCGGCGTCTCGGCGCGACCGACCTTGCCGAAGACGGTTGCGACCTCGGGGACCTGTTTGATCATCCGATCCTGCGTCTGGATCGCGCCGCGTGCCTGCGTGATCGACATGCCCGGCAGCGCCGTCGGCATGAAGAGGATCGTCCCCTCGTTCAAGGGCGGCATGAACTCCGAGCCGAGGCGAGAATAGATCGGCACCGTCACTGCGACGACGAGAACTGCCAATCCCACCGTGAGCCAGCGGAAATGCAACACCGCCTGGATTAGCGGGTGGTAGGCCCTCATGAGAGGCCGGCTGATGGGATGGTTTTCCTCGTCGTGGATGGTCCCGATCAGCACGGCGTTGGCCATCCGACAGAGCCAGGCGGGGCGGAAGCGGAAGCGGCCTGGGCGTAAGAGGAGCAGGAGCAGAGCCGGCGTGAGCGTGATCGCCAGCACGGCGGCGATGGCCATGGAGAAGTTCTTCGTGAAGGCGAGCGGCTTGAAGAGACGCCCTTCCTGCGCCTCGAGGGCGAAGATCGGCAAGAAGGACACGGCGATCACCAGAAGGGAAAAGAAGCTCGGGCCGCCCACTTCCTTCACGGCTTGCACGACGACGTCCCGGAAGCTTCCTACGCGTCCGGCGGCGTGCCAGCGCTCGAGCTTCTTGTGAGTTTGCTCCACGACCACGATCGCCGCATCGACCATGGCGCCGATCGCCACCGCGATCCCACCGAGCGACATGATGTTGGCGGTGATTCCCATCGCAGCCATCGGAATGAACGACAGAGTGACGGCGATCGGAATCGTGACGATCGGGATGATCGCGCTCGGAACGTGCCACAGGAAGACGAGGATCACGAGGCTGACGATCAGCAGCTCTTCCATGAGCGTGTGCTTCAACGTGTCGATCGCCCGCTCGATCAGCGTCGAGCGATCGTACGTGGTCACCACCTCGACGCCGGCGGGTAGCGACTTCCTCACTTCTTCGAGCTTTCTTTTGACGCCATCGATCACGCGCAGCGCGTTCTCTCCGTGGCGCATCACGACCACGCCGCCGACCGCCTCTCCGTCGCCGTTCAACTCGACGAGACCGCGGCGAAGGTCTGGGCCGAGGTGGACGTCGCCCACGTCGCGGAGGAGGATCGGCGTGCCGTCGTTCGTGCCCACGGCGATCGACTCGATATCTGCGACGGACCGTACGTAGCCGCGCCCGCGCACCATGTACTCGATGCCGTTGAATTCAACGAGGCGGCCGCCGACTTCGTTGTTCGAGCGCCGGATCGCCTCGATGACTTCGCGTAGCGGCAAGCGATGGGCGAGCAGCGTCGCCGGCTTGATCTCGACTTGGTACTGCTTGACGAAGCCGCCCACCGAAGCGACTTCGGCGACGCCAGGCACTGCCTCAAGCCAGTAGCGAAGGTACCAATCCTGGAAGGAACGAAGCTCCGCCAACGTGTGCGTGCCGCTCTTGTCGGTCAGAGCGTACTCGTAGACCCATCCGACTCCCGTTGCGTCGGGCCCGAGCCGCGGGCTCACCCCTTCGGGCAGGCGTCCGCCGATCCCCTGCATGTACTCGAGGACGCGGCTGCGAGCCCAGTAGAGATCCGTGCCGTCCTGGAAGACGACATTCACGAACGAATAGCCGAACATCGACTCGCCGCGCACGTACTTGACCTTCGGCGCCGCGATCATCGTACTGATGATCGGATAGGTGACCTGGTCCTCGACGATGTCAGGGCTCCGGCCCGGCCAATCGGTGAAGACGATGACCTGCACGTCCGACAGCTCGGGAATCGCGTCGAGCGGACTTTGGCGGATCGACCAGACGCCAGCCGCGACCGCAAACGAGACGAGCAGGACGATCAAGAAGCGGTTGCGGGCGCTGTACTCGATGACTCGATCGATCATGTTGAGTTCGCCCCCGTGCGCTGGGCGCTTCGCGCCGTGCTCCGATGGGCGTCGCGCCCCGCAGTGAATTCGGGGCGCTTCATCCGCCCACCCGAACCGTGAACTTCTCGCGAAGCGTCGGCTTGCCGGGCCGGTCGACCTGCACGATCAAGCCCCAAGGCCCACTCATCGTGAATGTCGCCGTTCCCTCGTAGACGCCGTCGCCCAGCTCCTTCGCCTCCGCGCTCGCGATCGCCATGCCGGCCATGTCCATCGTGTAGTTGAAGCTCACCTTCGCCTGCCCGACGGGAGCGCCGCCCGCGTCATGAACGCTCACGCGGATGGCCGATTCGCCCACCTTCGCCGTCTCGGCCGCCGCGAAGACGGCGACGCGCAGATCGCCGACTTGCTTTTCCTCGGTCGACGACAGACCGGGCTTCGCTTGCGACGGCGCGGGCGGGTTCGCCGGCTCCGCGGCGCCCATCGCCATCGGCCGCGCGCTTTCCATCTTCCAGTCGCCCATGCCGATGGCGCCCATCATCCCCATCATGCTCTCCGCACCCTGCAGCTGGCTTTCCGAGTCGACGAGAAAATTGGCGCTGGTGACGACTCGCTCGCCTGCCGAAAGGCCTCTACGAATCTCGACGTACTCGTCGACGCGATCGCCGAGCTCGACCTCGCGCGGCGTCAGCCGGCCATCGTCGCTCGAGAGAAAGACGAGCTGGCGGCGGCCGGAATCGAGCACGGCGGTCTTCGGCACCACCAACCGCTCGCCCAGTGGAACGCGGAGCTCCACGCTACCGAACATTTCCGGCCGCAGAAAGAAATCGTGATTCTCGAGCTCGAAGCGCACTTTCACGGTGCGCGTCTTGGGATCGAGCGTCGGATAGACGTACGCGACACTCGCGTGGAAGACGCGCGCCGGCGCGGACGACAGGCGAATGTCGGCCGGCTGGCCAACCTTAACGAACGGCAACTCGTACTCGTAGACGTCGCCGTAGACCCAGATCGTCGACAGATCCGCGATTCGGTAGAGGGTCATCCCCGCCTGCACGCTCTGACCCGCGATGATCATCTTCTCGAGCACGACTCCCGAAGCGGGTGAGCGCACCGTCTGGTAGAGACTCGGCTCGCCCGCCTCTTCGATCGCTCGGATCTGCTGCTCGCTCACGTCCCACAGGCGCAGGCGCTCCCGGCTCGCTCGCAGCAGGGATGCAGCGGATTCGGCGGCGCTCGGCACCTTCGTCTGCACCAGCGCCTTCTGGGTCTCGCGCGCGATCAGATATTCCTGCTCCGCGCTCACCAAGTCCGGGCTGTAGATCGAAAACAGCGGCTCACCCTTGCGGACGGGCTTCCCCGTGTAGTCGACGAAGAGATCCTTGATGTAGCCGCCGACCTTCAGCGTGACGGCGGTGAGCTTGCGCTCGTCGACGTCGAGACGCGCGACGGTGCGAATGACCTTTTCCAGCGAGCGCCGCTCCGCCGTGCCATAGGTGAGGCCGGCCAGCTGCCGCTCTCTGGCATCGAGACGAATCGCCGCTCGCGAACCTGCGCCGGGATCGCCGGCCGCCGGCGCTCCGCCGGCGAGCAAGGCGAGAGTGATCGACAGGCCACGCTTTGCGTTTGCTTTCATGGGACCTCACCCCTCTCGAGAGTTTGGCCGATGGCTCGCTCCAGGTCGGCGAATGCCCGCTCGAACTCGGCTTGCGCTTCCACGTGCTCGAGATGCACCGATTCCACGGCTCGCAGGCTGTCGATCAGCGAGAGAAAGTCGATCTTGCCGGTCTGGTAGCCGATCTCGCTCGCGCCGAAGGCCTGCTCCGCCTGAGGCACGTGCGTCGTCGACAGCAGATCGCGCTGCAGGAGCGCCGTTCGAGCGCGTAGGAATGCGAGCCGAACTTCCCGCGCGATCCGATCGCCGATCCCGCGCCGCTCCGCTTCGGCAGCCGCGATGCGGGCGCGTGCCTCGGCGACTTCCGCGTCGTACTTCGATTTGTGGGCCAGCGGCAGCGAGATCGCCGCCATCGCTCCGAAGCCGTCGCGGCTGTGGTAGTTGACGAAGCGCGAGACCGAGACCTCGAAGTCAGGGAGATGATCGAGGCGGGCCATCTCGACCCGAGACCGCTCGCGCTCCACCGCTGCGCCTTGCGCCGCGAGTTCCGGCCTGCTGCGAAGCGCGCGGGCGACGAGCTCCTCATCGTTCTCCGCCAAGCGAGGTACGAAGGGGTCTTCGGGAACGCCGAGTGGCTCACTCGCCGAGCGGCTGAGGAGCGCGTTTAGCTCGGCGCGCGCACCGTCGATGGCGAGGGTTTCGGTGGCGACTCGGTTGACGAGCCTGGTGAGCTCGACTTGCGATCGCAACACGTCGGGCTGTGAGACTTGGCCAACGGCGTACCTCTGCTCGGCGACCTTCGCCAGCCGCGCGACCAGATCTTCGTCACGCGAGTAGATCCGCAGCTTCTGATGAGCCTGCCAGAGCCCGTAGTAGGCGCGCTTGACGGCCGCACGCACCTCGAGATCACTCGCGCTCGCCTCGGCTCCCGCGATCTCGGCCTCACGCTCCGCGATACGCCCGGCGAGCGTCCGCTTTCCCGGAAAGGGGAGCTTCTGCGACAGCCTGAAGATGTTGTTGTCGGCCTGGTCGACTCGGAACGACTCGGGAGCATTCCATGCTTCCCAGCTGAGGGTCGGATCGTCGTACGCGGAGGCTTGCTCGGGCGCGTAGCGCGCGCCTTCCGCCCGCGCGCGCGCCGCGGCGAGCGCGGGGTTTCGTTCGCGGGCCTGGTCTAGGACGTCGGCGAGACGGAGCACCGCGGCTGGCCGATCATCGGCCCGGCACGGCCAAGCCAGCGCGAGCAAGAGCGCAATGGCGATTCCGAGATTGCACGTACGCACGCTTCTCTCCCTTCCCTGAAAACTCGGCGCGAGCTGCCGGCGCCGAAACGTCGAAGCGCACCGCGGGGTGCGCCGTGGGGAGGAGAGGAGTCTAGAGTCGGAGCGTGTGACTTCGCAGGAAGAGCGGAGGATCGCTTCCGGAGCGCTCGCTCTGCGCGACTGCGCCACACGGCGCGAACGCCGCGACGACGGGGGAGATCGGAGCGTCGGCGATCGAGGTGGCGACCGTGTAGTCCCGCTCGCCGGCCCGCTGGATCACGGGGCTATCGGGGCTACTGGTCACCGGGCAACAGCCGTTGTCGCAGACCACGGCGGCGAGCCGCGCGCAGCGCGCCGCGCAACATGCGGATGCGGCGAAGGCCTTTACCGTGCGCACCGGCGCCGCCCACGCCGCGTCCACCGAGATCGAAACCACGAGCGCGATCAGGATCGCCACTTTGTGCTGTCGAGCAGTCACTCGTTCGTCAAGCGTACTCGGGTGTCCCCACCGGTTCAAGCCTGCCATCGCGCGCTGGAGGCGCGGCGAAACGCGACTACGCCCCGACGTCATCATGCGCGCCGCGCCGGGATCGACCGACGAGCCAAAGCCACGTCGAGCCGAATGCGAGGGTTGCCAGCGAGATCGGCCGCCCGACGTAGCTGGCGAGGAAGAACGGCCGCTCAATCGCGGAAGTTGATGAACTGCAGCGGCAGATCCAGGTCGCGGCCACGGATCGCCTGGATCGCCGCCTGCAGGTCGTCGCGCTTCTTCCCCGAGACGCGTACCTGATCGCCCATGACCTGCGCCTGGACCTTGAGCTTCGCCTCCTTGACGAGCTTGACGATCTCTCGCGCGCGATCGGCGTCGATACCCTGCTTCAGCTTGATCTCTTGTTTGGAGCGCCCGCCCGGCCCCGGCTCGACCTTGCCGAAGTCGACGGCCTTCAGGGCAACGTGGCGGCGCGCGAGCTTCTCGCGCAGCACGTCATCGACCGCCTTCACCTTGAATTCGTCTTTCGATTCGATGGAGATCGTTTCCTTCTTGTCCCAGTCGATGACGGTGCCGGTGTCTTTGAAATCGTAGCGCTGCAGAACTTCCTTGCGCGCTTGATTGAGCGCGTTGTCCACCTCCTGGAGATCGAGCTGCGAGACGACGTCGAAGGACGGCATCGCCAGAGCCTAGGAGTTTCCCGGCGGCTCCACAACGTCCGCTCCGGGAGGGATGTCGAACGTGAACTGCGAGTCCTCGAGCCCGACGTCGCGCTTCAGGTTCGAGAATGCCAGGCGCGTCACGTTGCCGAGCGGATCGGTCACTTCCGCGGCGGCGATGTCGTACGTCTGCAGGCCGACGTCGAGAACTAGCACGCCGATCTCGTGCTCGCGCTTCGGCACCAGCCTGAGCCGAATGACGTCCGGCGAGCCGCTCGAGACCAGCGTGGCGTCGAAGTCGTCCTTCAGCTGCCCCACGCCGAACAAGAACGAGATCGGCGTCGCGGACTGGAAGGCGGCACGGAACGGAGTCTTCAGCACTTGGTGATGCTCCGGTTGGTAGACCCACAAGAGCTTCCCGTCGGCGACGATCGTCTGTTTTTCCGGTTCGACGAACTCCCAACGCATGCGTCCGGGGCGCTTGAAGAGGAGCTGCCCAGTCGACTGCAGGGGTTTGCCGAGGGTGGCGGCCTCGACCGTCTGAGTGAAGTCGGCAGTGAAGTCCTTGGTCGCATCGTAGCGCGCCTGGAGCTTGCGAACGACTTCGCCGACCTTCGGCGACGCCGACGGCCCCGGCTCGCTCGCCGCGCCGAGGAACGGACCCGCGGCCGCAAGCCACACCGCGGCGACCGCGACTGGCAGTCCGCGCCTCACAGGCTCTCGCTTCGCCGCATTCGCACTTCGCGCGGGCGCACGCCGTCGGCGGCGCTGACGAGGCCCTCCTTTTCCATGCGCTCGATCATGCGCGCGGCCCGATTGTAGCCGACGCGAAGCCTTCGCTGCAGCCACGAGATCGAGGCTTGCTGGCTCTCGGCGACCAGCTGCACCGCCTGATCGTACATGTCGTCGGCCAGGCTCTCGTCTTCGAGCTCCTCTGTCTTTTCTTCGTGAGCTTCGTCGATCGCGCGCGTGAAGTCCTGATCGAAGACCGGCCGCGACTGGTCCTTGAGGTATCCCACGACCTTACGGATCTCGGGCTCCGAGACGAACGCGCCGTGTATGCGCGTCAGCCGCGCGCTCGACGGCGGCATGAACAACATGTCGCCGTCGCCGAGCAAGCGCTCGGCGCCGATCGAGTCGAGGATCGTCCGCGAGTCGATGCGCGACGTCACTTGGAACGAGATACGCGCCGGGACGTTGGCCTTGATGAGACCCGTGATGACGTCGACCGACGGGCGCTGCGTGGCGAGGATGAGGTGGATGCCCGCGGCCCGCGCCTTCTGCGCCAAGCGGGTGATCTGCTCTTCGACCTCGCGTCCCGAAGTCAGCATCAAATCCGCCAGCTCGTCGATCACGATCACGATGTAGGGCAGCCTCCGATGCACCAGCTTCTCGATGACGGGTCCGTTCTCCCCGTCCCTTGAACCCTCGAGCGGCTCGTTCGGCTCGGCATTCTTGAGTTCGATGACCCCGGCGCTTTTCTCTTCCGATTCGGTCTCGAGCACGCGGTTGTAGCTGTCGATGTTGCGCACTCCCTTGTCGCGGAGCAGCCGGTAGCGGTCGTCCATCTCGATGACCGCGCGCGCGAGCGCGGCGGAAGCCTCGCGCGGGTCGGTGACGACGCGGGTGAGCAAATGCGGAATGTTCTCGTAGAGCGAGAGCTCGAGCATCTTCGGGTCGATCATCAGGAAGCGAACGTCCTCGGGCGTCGCCTTGTAGAGGATCGACATGATCATGGCGTTGAGGGACACGGACTTTCCCGTTCCGGTCGCTCCCGCCACCAGCACGTGCGGCATGCGGGCAAGGTCGGCGACCATCGGCTTGCCGACCGAATCCTTGCCGAGCGCCAGCGTCAGCTTCGAGGTCGAAGCGCTCTGGAACTCGTCGCTCTCGAGGATCTCGCGCAGGAAGACCTTCTCGCGGCGCGGATTGGAGAGCTCGATGCCGACCACCGATTTGCCGGGGATCGGCGCCAAGATGCGCACGCTCATCGCACGCAGCGCCATCGAGAGATCGTCGGCGAGCGTGACGATGCGGTTCACCTTGACCCCGGGAGCCGGCTCGAGCTCGAACGTGTTGATCACCGGTCCCGGCCGCACCGCCGTCACCTTCCCCGCCACGCCGAAGTCGGCGAGCTTGGATTCGAGGATCCGCGAGCTAGTGATCAGCGACTGCTCGTCGACGCGTTCGCCCGAATGGACCGGCGGATCGAGAAAATTGAGCGACGGCAAGTTGAACGTGCCGGCGAAGCGAAAGGCCTCCTGCGACGGCTTCTTCGGCTTCTCGACCGCGCGCCTCGGCGGCTCTGCGACGAGGATCGAGGGCGGCGGCTCGACGACGCTCTTGCTCGCACGTACATTCGGCTTGGCGACGATCGGCCGCTGCAGGCGTGCGATCTCGGGGGGCCTCTCCGGCCGCCAAGCTTGGAACCAAGAAGTGATTCGCTCGCCGGCCCTACGCATGACGCCGGCCAAGCCCGCGGCCCCGTCTCGCATCGAAGTCGACGTCGTCGCGAGCACCATGAGAACCAGGAGCGGCACCAGGAAACAGTAGCTGCCGACGATGCCGAAGTTCTCGCACAAGACCGCGGCGAGGAACTGGCCAGCAATGCCGCCAAGTTCGTGCGGCGGAGCGGGCTCGGCATAGCTCGGGCAAGTGGAGCCGAGCTTCGGCAACTCGACGAGAATCGCCGCCGATCCCATCAGTCCGAGCCCCGCCGCCCACCGCAGCGTGGACCACGCCGGCCGGCTGCGCAGCGCGTTCGTCGCCGCCGCCAAGCCCGCGAGCGGCACGAGGTAGGCGGTAAGGCCGAAGATCTCGCGCAGCGGCGCCGCGAGATGGCTGCCGACCTGGCCCGCTAGCTGGCTCGACCACAGGCTCACGAACAGGAACAGCGAAACGCCGCAAGCGAGCAGCGCTCCGGCTTCCCGCAGCCACCACTCCGGGATCGATGAACCGCGCGCCGCCTTCGCCCGTTCCCGACCCATGCGTCTAGCGGGGGGCGCGCGGGCGCGGCAACACGCCGTCGCGGCCGAGTTGCTCCACGCTCCGCGCGATCAGGCGCTCCGCCGCCTCGGCGGCGTTTTTGCCGAAAAGTCCCGTGGCGACGAGCCGCGCGAGGTACTTCTGGATCTGCGGCGTCGTCGACACCGTGATCGTCACGGTCGGCAGCGAGTTGGGCGAGCGGGGCATTCTTTTGCCAAAAATATGCCATTCTTTCGGCAGCCGCAACCAGAAGCGCCGCGCCGTCCGACGGAGGCCCACTACGCCCGGCACTCCCCGTTTCACGACCAGCCTCTGCACCGCGCAGGGCGGCCGGTCGCGGCTCACATCTCCATGATGAACGGTAGGATCATCGGCCGGCGGTCCAGGCGCTTGTCGAAGAACTTCTTCAACGTGCGACGCACCGATTCCTGGACCGCCACGGGATCGCCCCGCCCCTCCGGGCTGATCCCCTCGAGCGCCGCCAGGATCGCCGCGCGCGCTTCCTGCAACAGCGGTTGATGCGCGCCTTCGAGGACGAACCCGCGGGACACGAGGTCGGGGCCGGCGACCACCGCGCCGCTCGTCGGGTGAACGCCGAGGATCGCGAGCACGAGCCCATCCTGCGAGAGATGCCGGCGATCGCGCAGCACCACCTCCTCGACGTCACCCACTCCCTTGCCGTCGACGAAGACCCGTCCCGCCTCGACGCGCTCTCCTGCCCGCGCTCCGTCGGCTCCGATCACCAACGTCTGGCCGTCTTCCAGCAGAAAGCAGCGGTCTCGCGCGAGGCCGCTCTCCACCGCCAGCGCTACGTGCTTCACGAGGTGGCGATATTCTCCATGAACCGGCACGAAGTACCTGGGCTGCGCGAGCCGCAGCATGAGCCGCAGCTCTTCCTGGCTCGCGTGGCCCGAAACATGAATGTCCGCCGTGCCCTCCCAGAGCACTTCCGCGCCGCGGCGGCAGAGGTGGTTTACGAGCGAGCTGATCGGTCGCTCGTTCCCGGGGATCACACGCGACGACAGCACGACGACGTCTCCGGGGCCTGCGGCGACCGACGGATAGTCGTCGGTCGCGATGCGCGACAGCGCGGAGCGCGGCTCGCCCTGACTTCCGGCCGCGAGCAGCGTCAGCTGCGAGGGGGCGACGTCGCCGAGCTCGTCGAGGGCGACGAACGCGTCGTCCGACGCGTCGAGCTTGCCGAGCTCGCGCGCGATCTTCACGTTTTGCACCAGGCTCCGGCCGGCGAGCGCCACCTTGCGGCCGAACCTCAGCGACAGATCGACCACCTGCTGCATGCGGTGGACGTGGGACGCGAACGTCGCCACTATGACCCGGCCCGCGGCCCGCTGGAACGCGCGCTCGAGACCGCTCCGCACCGCCCGCTCGGACGGGGTCGTGCCGGGACGATCGACGTTCGTCGAATCGGAAAGCAGCAGGAGCATGCCTTCCGCGCCGATTTCGGCGAGGCGCGCGAGATCGCAGGTCCGGCCATCGATCGGCGTATGGTCGATCTTGAAGTCGCCGGTATGGACGATCGTGCCGACCGGAGTGCGGATCGCGAAGCCCACCGCGTCGACGATCGAGTGGGTCATCTGCAGCGCTTCCACCTCGAAGGGCCCGAGCCGCCAGCGATCGCGCGGCGCGAACGTCGTGCGGCTTCCTTTGTCGAGCACGTGATGCTCGGCGAGCTTGGCTTCGATGAGCGCCATGGAGAACGGGGTCGCGTAGATCGGCACCTCGCGTTCGCGGAGCAAGAACGGCAGCGCCCCGATGTGATCTTCGTGACCGTGGGTCACGAGCACCCCGAGCAGTCGGTCGCCGAGCCCGCGGAGGTAGCCGAGGTCGGGAATCATCAGGTCGATGCCCGGCGTCTCGAGGCTCGGGAACATCACGCCGCAGTCGATCGCCACCGCCGCCTCGACCGCGTCGGTGCCCGCGGCGTACGCCTCGACCACGAGAAGATTGAGGCCGATCTCACCGAGCCCGCCGAGGGGGACGATGCGTATCTTGCCCCGAGGCGCGCTCGGCGCGCTCACGACGTCGCGCTCTCGGATCGCACGGGTGACGGCTCGGCGCCGTTGCGGACCAACTCGTCCATCGCCTCTCGGACGCTCCGGACGACGCGGTTCTTCTCCTTGACCGGTACGTCCGCCGTCTCGATCGGCTTGCCGATGCGAACCTCGACGGTGCCGCTCTCGATCCTCCAGCTCTTTTTGGGCAGCACCGCATCGGTGTTGGCCACGATCATCGGCGCGATCGGAGTGCCGGTCTCGATCGCCAGCACGAATCCACCCTTCTTGAACGGCAGCAGCTCATCCCCCTCGCCGCGCGTGCCTTCCGGGAACACCATCACCGAGATGCCGCGGCGGATGCGCTGGCCTGCCACCGCGTAGCTACGCATGGCTTGCACCTTATTGGAGCGGTCGACGATGATGTTGCCGAGCGCTCGCAAGCCCCAACCGAATATGGGGACCTTGAGCAGCTCTTTCTTGGCCACGAAGCGCAGCTGAAAATCCCGCAGCGCGATGCCGAGAGCGATGATGTCGGCGGCGGAACGATGGTTCGACATGAACACGTACTGCCGCGAGCGATCCAGGTTCTCGAGGCCGATCACATTCACGCGCACGCGCGAGACCCAGAGGTTGAACGCCATCCACCATTGGGTGACGCGGTAACCGATCTTGCCGTCCTGCTCGAAAAGACAAATGAGGGTGACGGTGCAGCTGGTGATCACCGTGCTGACGATCAGCGCGAGGACTCGCACCACGTGCACGAAGCGCGCCCGCGACTTCACTGGCAGACATAGTAGGTTGGGGCTCGCGAGACAGTCAACGTGCCGGGGCGGCAACGTGCTGTTTCGTGCGCTGGACGGCGAAGTTGACACTTCCTTCGAGCGGTGCATACCTCGCTCAAACCGGAAGGAGCCTCCGATGTCCGTGAACAAAGTCATCTTGGTCGGCAATCTCGGCCGTGATCCCGAAGTCCGCTTCACCGGAGGCGGCAAGGCCGTCGCAAGGTTCTCCGTCGCCACCTCCGAGGTGTGGAACGACGCGGAGGGGACGCGCCAAGAGCGCACCGAGTGGCACAACGTGGTGGTGTGGGGAAAGCAGGCGGAGAGCTGCGGGCAATACCTGCAAAAGGGCCGACAGGTCTACATCGAGGGCTCGATCCGCTCACGCCAGTACGACGACAAGGAAGGCAACAAGAAGTACATCACCGAGGTGATCGCGCAGCGCGTGCAATTCCTCGGCGGCGGCCGCGCGGGCGGCGCTGGAGCACAGCCGAGAGAGTCGAGCGGCGCGGAGCCCGCCCCAGCGCCGGCCGAGGAAGAGGACATCCCCTTCTGAGGCGCGGGCCGCGGCTCACCATTCTCCGGCGTCGACGAAGCTGAAGTGTCGCTCCGCGCCGACGATCACGTGATCGAGCACGCGGATCCCGACGATCTCTCCAGCCTGTCGCAAGCGGCGCGTCAGCTCGATGTCCTCGGGACTCGGCGCCGGATCGCCGCTCGGATGGTTATGGGCCAGTATGACCGCCGCCGCCGACTCGCGCACCGCCGGAGCAAAGACCTCTCGCGGGTGGACCACGGAGGCGGTCAGCGAGCCCTCCGAGATCCGCGCTTCGCGAAGCTTCCGGTGTTTGGCGTCAAGCAGCAGTACGCAGAAGACCTCCTTGCACAGCGAGCCCAGCCGCGGTCGGAAGTAGTCGAAGACCTCGACGCTGCCCCGGAAGATGCCGCCTCGGTCGACGCGGTGGTGTGCAGCGCGCCGGCCGAGTTCGAGAGCCGCCGCCAGCGCCGCACCCGAAGCGACCCCGACGCCGGCTTGGCGGGCGAGCTCCGCGACGGTCGCCCGCGTCAGCCCGGCGATACCCCCGAACGCGCCGAGCAGCCGCCTCCCCTGATCGACGGCGGTCTCGCCGCGAATCCGTCCGGTGCGCAGCACGAGCGCGATGAGCTCAGCATCGGAGAGCACCTCGGCGCCGTTCTCGAGGATCCGCTCTCGCGGCCGCTCCCCTACAGGCCAGTCCGTGATTCGTCGTCGCACGAAAACGCTCGCGCGACCGGCGGGTGGCGCGCCAATCTCCCGCTCGTCGGCGGCGGAGTCAAGACCCAAAGGAGAGCCTGTGCGAGGCGTCCCGGCGCGAGCTCTGAGGTACGCTCCAGCGCGTGGTTTTGGCGACATGTCGCTGGCCACGTGCACTGAAATCGGTTACGCTGCGCGGCGCCCTCGTTGATCCCGCTCGCACCGACGTCTCGACTCACGTCCGCGGCGCCACCGGAAGGAGAGAAAAGAGCCAATGGAACCGACCGCAGCAGCCACCCCGGTGCTCCCGCATAGCGGGACGATCGCCGAAGCCCTCAAGGGCTTCACGCTGATCGGCGGCGATTGGGTCCTTTGGATCCTCATCTTCGCCAGCGTTCTCTCGGTCACCGTGATGATCGAGCGGTTGATCTACTTCTGGCGCAACCGCACGCCAGTCGAGCGCTTCATCGAACCGTTTGCGGAGCGGCTCGGGCGCGACGACCTCAATGGCGCCGCCGCGCTCGCCGATGTCACCAAGGGCGCGGAGGCTCGCATCGCCAAGGTCGCGCTCGCGCACTTCGACGAGGGGGAACAAGCCGTCGAGCAGATGATGGCGAGCCGCAAGGTCGCCGAGCGCCTGCGCTTCGAGCGCTACCTCATGATCCTCGGCACCATGGGCAACAATGCGCCGTTCTTCGGTCTGTTCGGCACGGTGCTCGGCATCATCAAGGCGTTTCACGAGCTCGGACAGGCTGGCAGTAACGCGGCCGGCGCCACCACCGTGATGAGCGGCATCTCCGAGGCGCTGGTCGCCACCGCGATGGGACTGCTCGTCGCGATCCCGGCCGTGATCGCCTACAACTACTTCAACAAGAAGGTGAGGGAATTCGCGGCGAACGCCGAGACCGTCGAGCGCATCATCCTCGCACACCTCAAGGCCGGGCCGCGCGTCGAGCCCAGGGTGCGCGCGCGCCGGGAGAACGCCTGACCATGGCGGGGTCTTCTCAAGACGACGACGATATGATCACCGGCATCAACGTCACACCTCTCGTCGACGTCACGTTGGTGCTGCTGATCATCTTCATGGTGACGGCGAGCTTCATCGTCGCGCCCGCCGTGAAGGTGGAGCTGCCGCAAGTCTCGAAGGCGGACACGCCGCCTGCTCGGAGCCTTCAATTCCTGGTCGATCCGGCCGGTGCGGTCTACCTCAACGGCAAGCGCGTCGAGGAATCGGCGGTGCTCGGGCTCGTGCAGAAGGAAGTCGCTGCCAACGCGGACGTGCAGGTTCTCGTCAGTGCGGACAAGAAGGTGTCGTACGGCGAAGTGATCCGCCTGCTCGATATCGTGCGCTCCGGTGGGGTCAAGAAATTCGCCATCTCGGTCGAGATGCGCAAAGGCTAAGTGCCTCGAGAGGTGGCTGCCGCTGCGTTGAGGTCCGGCGGTGACAGTCCGGCTCCCCGTCGGACGCTGGCGTTCTCGCTCTCGCTGCTGATTCATTTCGCTTTCGCGCTTCTGATCCTCGGGGCCGTCCGGAGGGACGTTGCATCTCCGCCGCTCGAGATCGCGATCATCGAAGGCTCGGGGGGGAGGCCTTCGATGCAGTCCGGCGAGGAACACGCCGATGCCGGACCGCTCGCACCGTCCCGTGCCGCGGGCAAGCCCGTCGAGGCGCCGGCTGCTCAGAGCGCCAAGGCACTCTCGCGGCCGAGGGCGATGCCGAAGCCTGTCGCGCGGCCCGCCGTGGAGGACGAACGGATGGCCGCGTCCCCCGAAGCGATCTCCACGCCGACGACGCCGGCATTCGCAGGCGCGCTGTCGAACGCCACGCACGACCGGGAGCCGACCGATGAGGCCACGACGACGCGACCTGTGGACGGAGGCGGCGGAGCGAGCGCGGGCGGTGATGGCGACGCCGCGCGTGCCCCCGGGTTCTCGGTATCTGGCGGGGGCCGCAGCTACGCGTCCATTTGGCACGGGACCCAACGCTACCTCGCGGGGCTTCGCTGGGCTTACAACAACGAGCTCCGCACCAACTCCGCTCTGCGCGGCGTGATCGTCGTGCGCTACGAGATCTTCGCCGACGGAGCCGTGGGCGACGTGGCGATGGTGTCGAGCCAGCTGCGGGCACCACGCCTCGAGCAACAAGTGCTGAGCCAAATCCGCGATTGGCGCTACCCGCCGGAACCGTCCGGCACCGTCATCGTGACGTGGCCGTTCTCCTTCCTGCCGCCGCGCTGACGAGTCGAATTCCACGCGGGCTTGGATTCGGCTCCGCCTCGGAGAGGTGCCGCCTAGCTCTCCTATCGAGCCAGCCTTCGCTCCCACGTCCCGCTCTTCCCGCCGCTCTTTCGCATGAGGCGAATGCGCCCGATCGTCATCCCCCGATCCATGCTCTTGGCCATGTCGTAGACCGTCAGGCACGCCACGGCGACCGCGGTGAGCGCTTCCATCTCCACGCCCGTCTTCGCTTCGACCCGCACTCGCGCCTCGACGGCGATGCTCGACCGCGCGGGATCGGGCGCGAGCTCGAGCGCAATGGCTTCGATCGGCAGCGGATGGCAGAGAGGAATCAGCTCGTGGGCGCGCTTGGCGGCGAGAATGCCCGCGACACGCGCGACCGCCAGCACGTCTCCCTTTTTCGTCCGGCCGCCGGCGATCGCGCGCAGCGTGGCGGCCTTCATCCTGACCTCCCCGCGCGCCACGGCCTCGCGAACCGTCACCGGCTTACCGCCGACGTTCACCATCCGTGCGCGACCGCGCCCGTCGAGGTGACTGAGCCTCGTCCTAGCTTGCATGAGCGACGCCATACCCTATAGAGGGCCGATGGCCACCGACAAGGAGCAGTGGAACCTGGTGATCCTGGGCTCGGGGCCGGCGGGCTTGACCGCCGCGCTCTACGCGTCGCGGGCCAATCTCGAGCCGCTGGTGATCGCCGGCTCGCAGCCCGGCGGACAGCTGACGATCACCACCGAAGTCGAGAACTACCCGGGCTTCCCCGACGGCCTCCTCGGGCCCGAGATGATGGAGCTCTTTCACAAGCAAGCGGAGCGATTCGGAACGAGCTTCGAATCCGGCGACACGACCCGCATCGATCTTTCCGCTCGCCCGTTCCACATTCAGCTCGGCGACCGATCGCTGCGCGCCGCCGCGCTCGTCGTCGCGACCGGAGCGTCCGCCAAGCTCCTCGGCATCGAATCCGAGAAGCGCCTGATGGGCTACGGCGTCTCGGCGTGCGCCACGTGCGACGGTTTCTTCTTCAAGGACAAGGCGGTGCTGGTCGTCGGCGGCGGGGACACCGCGATGGAGGAGGCGAACTTCCTCACTAAGTTCGCCTCCAAGGTCACGGTCGTGCACCGGCGCGACGCGCTGCGCGCATCGAAGATCATGCAAGACCGCGCCCGGCGCAATTCGAAGATCGACTTCGTCTGGAACGCGAGCCTTGCCGAGATCCATGGGGATGCCAAGCAAGGCGGGGTGACCGGTGTCACGCTCGTCGACACCCGCGACGGCTCGAAGCGAGAGCAAGCCTGCGACGGCGTTTTCATCGCCATAGGGCACGAGCCGAATACGCAGCTGTTCCGCAGCCAGCTCGAGATGGACGAGCGTGGCTACATCCTGACCCGGGGAAAGACGACGCAGACCAACGTCGCCGGCGTCTTCGCGTGCGGCGACGCGCAAGACCCGAGCTATCGCCAGGCGGTCACCGCGGCGGGAACGGGGTGCATGGCGGCGATCGACGCGGAACGCTTCCTCGAGGCAGCGGGACACTAGCCGAGCCTCAAGGTTTGAGGATCCTGGAAGGAAGCCACCGGGGAAGGTCGGCCAGGGTCGCTTGGGTCCGGACTCGCCGCGGGCCCATCTCGCAGAGCCCACTCTGCCGAGCGGGTACGCTCACCTCGGAGCAGCTGACTGTTCGAAGCCACGGCGGCGACCCTCGCCGAGTCCACCCCCTTGGCGCTGCGGTCATGCCTTGACGATTTTGTCCCGACCCTGACGAACGCTCTTCGTGGCGTTGCGGGTATCGACGACGCACCGCGCGTGCTGCACGATCCAATCGTAGTCGTAGGCCGTGTGATCGGTGGCGATCAGCACACAGTCCGCCTCCGCCACCAGGGACTCCGTCAGCTCGACGGAGTCCAGCTCGAACGTCTCGTAGTGTCGGAGCTTGCGGGCGCGCAGGCTCGGCACGTAGGGATCGTTGTAGCTCACCTCCGCCCCGCGCGACTCCAGAATTTCGATCACCTTGAGCGACGGCGATTCCCGCAGATCGTCCACGTCCTTCTTGTAGGCCATGCCCAGCACCAACACCTTCGCTCCGTTGATCGCCTTGCCCCCTTGGTTGAGCGCCTCCACCACCTTCTCCACCACCCAGTAAGGCATCCCCGTGTTCACCTCACCCGCCAGCTCGATGAAGCGCGTGGAGAAGTCGTAGTGGCGTGCCTTCCACGTCAGATAGAAGGGATCGATCGGGATGCAGTGCCCCCCGAGCCCCGGCCCGGGGTAGAAGGGGGTGAACCCAAAGGGCTTGGTTCCCGCCGCCTCGATCACCTCCCAGACGTCGATCCCCATCCGTTCGAACAGCATCTTCAGTTCGTTCACGAGCGCGATGTTGATCGAACGGTAGATGTTCTCGAGCAGCTTCGCGGACTCGGCCACGCGTGCGCTCGACACCACCACGACCTTCTCGAGAAAGCTTCCGTACAGCGCTCGGGCGACTTCCCCGCACTCCGCGGTCACACCGCCGACGAGCTTGGGGATCGACTTGGTGTTGAAGCGCGGGTTGCCGGGGTCCTCCCGCTCGGGCGAGAAGGCTAGATGATAGTCTCGCCCCACCCGTAGGCCGCCCCGCTCCAGGATCGGCTGCATCACTTCCTCGGTGGTGCCTGGATAGGTCGTGCTCTCGAGGACCACTAGCTGCCCCGGCCGCAGGTGCTCGGCGATGGTTTCGGCAGTCTTGCTGACGTAGCTGAGGTCCGGCTCGCGACCTTCGGTGAGCGGCGTCGGCACGCAGACGATGACCGCGTCGCAGCCTTCGAGCGCGCGGAAGTCCGAGGTCGCGCGGAAGCGCTCGCCGGCGGCGACGATGCGAGAGGCGGCGATGTGACGGATGTAGCTCTGACCGGCCCCTAGTCGCTCCACCTTCGCGCCGTCGACGTCCAGCCCCACCACTCGCTTGCCCGCTTCGACCATCGTCAGCGCGAGCGGAAGCCCCACGTAACCCAGCCCGATCACGCCGACCGTGGCGCGATTCGAGGCGAGCCGTTGCTTCAGTTCGTCGGCTTGACCCATCTTCACGTTCACCTGCCTTTCGAGCTGCTGACCGCGCTAGTTTGCCTGAAGAGTGCCGCCGCACGAAACGAGCCTCGGCGACCCCTCTTGGCCGCTGCCTCTCTGGGCTGCGAACAGGTAGGGAACGTGAGCGTTGCTCACCGCTTTCGATTCATCTGACCGAGCGCTGGTCCTGAGGCCTCCCCCGAGCGACTCGAGAGTGCTCCTAGAGAGCTGAGCTCGTCCACCTCCGCGCGCCACGGCACGCTGACGTCGCCGGGTGCGAAGCTCGGCATCTCGGCGCACGCGGTCTCGAGCAGCTCCTCGACCAAGCCCCGGCGTCCCGCGATCGCGGCCGAGCAGATCGCG
>JBEVNX010000177.1:0-7083 GCA_040507895.1 Binatia bacterium
AATCCGGGAGAGATGCCTCGAGGTTCTCCACCGTGAACGCCGGCGACATCGCCTGTCGATCTCGCATGAACTCCGGCGGCAAGGCGGAAAGCAGGGTCACTATCGCGGGCGGCACGGCGGCCATGAAGAGCCAATGATCCGCCCAGTGTGCGATGATCTCGCAGGCTCCGACGTGGCCGCCGGGGTAGCACGACGGCTCGGGCTTGCGCTCCTCGAGGACGCGAGCGATCAGCGCGGTATCGCAATAGATGTCCGCACCGATCTGCAGCACGGGAATTCGGCGGTAGCCGCCGGTGAGTGGCGTCAGCTTAGGCTTCGGCGCGACGATCGGCTGCTCGACCGAACGCCAACGGATCCGCTTGAAGGCCAGCAGCTTGCGGATCTTCTCGGAGAAGGGCGATCCGCCGTACTGGTGGAGCAGGATCTCTTCCGTCATGGCCACGTCCCTCCTCGGTGAAAGCTGCGTCGACCGACCTCAGCGCGTGTGATTGGCGGCGAGCGCGAGCCGGCGCTCGTAGGCTTCACGCACGATGCGTACGTCGTCGAGGTAGGCTCGTAGGTCGCGCACCAGGAGCGCCTGCGGACCGTCGCAAAGCGCCACCTCAGGAACGGGATGGAAATCGACGAGCAGCATGTTGGCGCCGGCGATCACGGCCTGCGCCGAGATATGCTGGATGTCGAGGATCCCGTCGGGTGCCGGCTCGCGGCGACCGACGGAGTGGGAGGGGTCGACGCACACCGGCAGGCGCGTCAGTCTCTTCACGACCGGGACCTGCGCGACGTCGACCAAGTTCCGGTGGGGGTCGCCGAGGTTGGTCTTCACACCGCGCAAGCAGAACACGATGCGGCGATTTCCTTCGCTCGCCACGTACTCGCACGCGTTGAACGATTCTTCCAGCGTGATCCCCATGCCGCGCTTGTAAAGCACGGGAAACTCCGTCTGCTGTCCGACGACCTTGAGCAGCTCGAAATTCTGCGCGTTGCGAGTGCCGATCTGCAGCATCACGCCGGTGGGATCGCCGGCTGCCCGTAGCGCCGAGCGGATCTCGCCGATCTGCTGCTCGTGCGTCACCTCCATGGCGATCACGCGGATGCCGTACCGGCCGGCGAGATCGAACACGTAGGGCAGGCACTCGCGCCCGTGCCCTTGGAAGTCGTACGGGCTGGTGCGGGGCTTGTAGGCGCCCATGCGCGTCGTGACGAGACCTGCCTCGGAAAGAGCGCGCATCGTCCGTTCGGTGTGCTCGCGCGAATCCACCGCGCAGAGGCCGGCGAACACGTGGAGCGACTCCTGGTCGAAGCGCACGCCGTTGTACTCGAAGCCGAGGCTTTCGACCTGACCCTTGTGACGCCCGATCAGCCGGTAGCGGTCGGAGACCCTCACCACCTGCTGCACCCCGGGCAGCTCTTCGAGCGGCTCCTTGGGGATCGCCGCGGTGTTGCCGATCACGTGGACCTCGATGACCGACCGAGTTTGGCCGCGCTCGGCGTGCGTGCGCGTCGTCACCTCGGGATAGGCGCTCAGAGCGCGCAGGATCTGCTGGATCTCCGGGCCGTCTAGCGTGACGTCGGGCTTTAGGAGGACGATCACCTCACAGCACCTTGTTGAGCGGGTACTCGATGATCCCGACAGCGCCGGCGGCCAGCAGCTTCGGCACCAGCTCGCGAACTGTGGCCTCGGAGATCACGCTTTCGACCGAGAGCCAGTGCTCGCCGCGCAGATTCGGCGTCGGATGGAGGTGGGCCACCGTAGGGGCGGTGAGGCTGGGGATGAGGGCGATGACCTGTTCCAGGTGGTCGTGGCGAACGTTCATCTTGATCCCGACCTGGCTCTCCGCGGCCATCGCCCCCATGACGAGCCGCTCGATCTGATGGATCTTCTCCCGCTTCCAAGGATCCGCGAGCGCGACCGGGTTGGCGACCAACTGCGGATTCGATTCGAGGAGGTCGGCGATGATGCGCAGGCCGTGGGCGCGGATCGTCGAGCCCGTCTCCGTGACCTCCACGATCGCATCCACGAGGCCCTCGGCGGCCTTGGCTTCGGTCGCGCCCCAGGAGAACTCGACGTGTACTTCGATGTTTCGCTCCGCGAAGTAGCGGCGCGTGAAATTCGTCATCTCGCTGGCGATCCGCTTCCCCCTTAGATCCTCGATCCGTTGGATCGTCGATTCGGCGGGAACCGCGAGCACCCAGCGGGTGGGCCGGCGGCTCACCTTGGAATAGATGAAGTCGGCGACGATCGTCAGCTCGACGCCGTTCTCGACGATCCAGTCCTTGCCGGTCACGCCGGCGTCGAGCGTGCCGTCGGCGATGTAGCGCGGCATTTCCTGCGGGCGCAGCAGCGCGCCGCGGATCTCGGGATCGTCGATCGAGGGGAAGTAGCTTCGCTCGCTGCCGGAGATTTTCCAGCCCGCCTTGCGAAACAGCTCGATCGTCGCTTGCTCGAGGCTCCCCTTCGGAAGGCCGAGCTTCAGCACCCGCTCGCCGTTCACTTCTTTGCCCCGTAGACCTTCTCGGGGTCGAACACGGGCTCGAGGATCGTCCGCCAGGTGCCGTCGTCCGCCCGCTCGCGGTAGAAGCAGTGGCGCCGCCCGGTGTGGCAAGCGGCCCCGCCGTGCTGGCGCACCTTCAGCAGGATCGTGTCGGCGTCGCAATCGACGAAGACGCCGCGCACGTCCTGGTGGTTGCCCGATTCCTCGCCCTTTCGCCACAGCCCGCGCCGGCGGCTCCAGTAGACGGCGCGCCCGCTGCGAAGCGTCTCCTCGAATGCCTGCTCATTCATGTGTGCGAGCATGAGAACTTCTCCAGTATCCGCGTCTTGCGTGATGACCGGAACCAGTCCTCCGCTCTTGTCGAAGTCGATCTTGATCCGTTCCATGACCGAGCCGGCGATGATTCCGTACGCGTGGGGCAAATGCAAATGACGCCACCACGACGACGCATCATCGGACGGCTACCGCTGACCTCGCCGGCTACGGCCAATGCGACCGCCGTCCGCGGTCAGGATGCCCTCGGGATTTCCTTGCAATCCGCCTTCTTCTCGACGGCCGCTTGGACGCACGAGAGAGAAGCGTTCGAAGCGCCGGCGCGAGCGCGCGCCGTAACGCGAAGCACCGGGTCCATCCCATCCTCGCTCGGCTCGACGGTGAACTCGAACTCGCCCGCCTCAGAGAGATCCACGCCGAGATTCCTCATCGTCGCGCCTTGGTCCAGCTTCGGATGGCGATCGCGCCAGTAGTTTCCGTGCGACGCCCGATGATCGCGCTCGGCCTCGAGGAGCTTTTCCATGACCGCCCGCGCCTTCGCCATGTCGGCCGGTTTCGGCGTGCAAGCCGGCCCCACGACGCAAAGGAGGCAGAAGGCGCCCAGCACGACTCTCTTCATCTGCGAATTCCCCCGTGTTTCATTCCTCTCTCGCGGTCTGCTTCGTCGCCTCGAGCTCGTTTCGAGCCCCGGCGGCGCCGGATCATCGCAAGCGGTAGCGCGGGAGTACTCGATGGTTCGTCGCATCGCAAGGAACGCTGGTTGGTGAGGCGCGAAAGACCGGCGCCCGTGACAACCAGGTCCTGCGGATGCGGTGCTGCGGGTCCGTAGGCGCCGGGTCATCACTTCGCCGGCGCGTTGTCATTGCCGGGTCGATTCGCTAGAGCCGATTCGATGAAACTCGGCGACGTTGCGCGGCGGATCGGTTGCGAGCTCGAGGGTGATCCGTCGATCGAGATCACCGGCCCGGCGACGATCGACGACGCAGGCCCTGGCCAAGTGACGTTCGTCGCCAACCCGCGCTATCAATCCAAGCTCGCCCAGTCCCGTGCCGCGGCCGTAGTCCTCGCCCCGGGCGTCGAGGCGAAGGGGCAGGCGGTGCTGCGCGCCGCCGAGCCTTACGGAGCCTTCGTTCGCCTGCTCGAGCTCTTCCACGAGCCCTACGCGCCACCCGTCGGCATCGATCCGACGGCACGGGTCGCGCCGACCGCGCGGATCGGAGCGCGCGCCTCGATTGGCGCCTTCGCCGTCATCGGAGGAGAGGTGACCATCGGTGCCGGCGCCCGAATCGATCCTCACGTGGTGATCTATCCCGGGGTCGTGATCGGTGATCGCTTCACCGCGTTCGCCGGCGCGGTCGTGCGCGAGCGCGTCACGATCGGCCACGACGTCAAGCTCCAGCCCGGCGTGGTCATCGGCGGGGACGGCTTCGGCTACCTTCCCGACGGCAAGCGTGGGGTGCGACCGATTCCGCAGACCGGCACCGTGATTCTCGAAGACGGCGTCGAGATCGGCGCGAACACCACGATCGACCGCGCGGCCGTCGGCGCTACGCGCATTCGGCGGGGCGCGAAGATCGACAACTTGGTGCAGATCGGGCATGGCTGCGACGTCGGGGAGAGCGCTCTGCTCGCCGCGCAGGTCGGGCTCGCCGGCAGCACCCAGATCGGCGCCGGCGCCCAGCTCGGTGGACAGGTGGGAGCTGCCGGGCATCTGACGATCGGCGCGGGCGCGCGCGTCGGCGCGAAATCCGGGGTGTCCAACGACGTCGAGGCCGGAGCGACCGTCGCGTCCGGCATCCCCGCCTTCGACATCCGCACCTACCGCAGGCTCGTCGCAGCGCTGCGGATTCTCCCGGAGCTCGTGCAGCGATTGCGGCGTATCGAGCGCCGTCTTCGGCTCCCCGCGGGCGACGACGGCTGAATGGCCTCGCGGGCACCGAGGCCGGGACTTTCCTTGGTCGCAGTCCCACGTTATATTCGCCGATCCTACTCGCCTTCTCGTGTACGGCGGATGAGCGAGGGCTGCCGTGAAGATTCGTGTCGTGGACATCAAGGAGACGGAGAAGAGCGCTGCGTTCGTGGAAGACGTTCGGGAGATCAACGAGGCCCTCGGCGGCACGGGGCCGGTGGACTACCAGTTCCGTGGCGGGGTCCCGGTGGACGTTTCGTTCTATCGACTCGGCTCCGATCTCTTCTTTCGGGGGCGGTTTCGCAGCGAGGTTTCGGGCACTTGCGCGCGTTGCCTCGAGAGCTATTCCTTCGCCCTCGGCAAGGAGTTCACCTTCGTTTTGAAGCCGCTCAACGCCGCGGCTGCAGAGGCGGAGCTCACCGAGGAGGATCTGTCCTTCAGTTTTTACGAAGGCGACGAGGTGAACCTCGCGCCATTGGTGCGCGAGACCCTGCTGCTCGCGCTTCCCACCAAACCCCTGTGCCGAGAGGATTGCCGCGGGCTCTGCCCGCGCTGCGGCGCGAACCGGAACGGCGCCGAGTGCGGCTGTCGCGAGGAGTGGCGCGATCCTCGACTCGAGGTGCTGCGAACCCTGAAGCGCTGAGAAGCTCGCGACGATCGATCGCGGCACTCGACCGGAGATCTCAATGGCCGTACCCAAGCGAAGAACATCTCGTCAAAAGCGAAACAAGCGCCGAGCCCACGACGCGTTGGCGGTGCCGCAGTCGGTGGCTTGTCCGAACTGCGGCGAACCGACGCAGCGGCATCGCGCCTGCGCGCACTGCGGGCAGTATCGCGGCCGCCAGGTCGTCGAGGTCGCGGAGGATTGAGCAAGCGGCGCCCCGCGGGGTGCCGCCGCGTTTCGAGCCATGAAAACCGTCATCGTCGACGCCATGGGCGGCGACCACGCCCCCCAGGCAGTGATCGAAGGAGCCGTCGGCGCCGCCCGCGAGCTGTCGATCCCGGTGACGCTCGTGGGGGATCGGGAGGTGATCGCGCGCGAGCTCGGCCGCAAGGCGGGAAGCCTGCCGATCCACATCCGCCATGCCTCGCAGATCGTCGAGATGGACGATAGCCCCGTCGAGGCCTTGCGCCGCAAGCGGGACAGCTCCATCCGTGTCGGCTTCCAGCTCGTCAAGTCCGGTGAGGCCGACGCCTTCGTCAGCGCCGGAAATTCGGGGGCGATGATGGCGGCCGCGGTCCTGCTGCTCGGCAATCTGCCCGGCGTTCATCGCCCCGCCATCGCGCTCGAGCTGCCCTCGCGCCGCGGGCACGTCACGCTGCTCGATGCCGGCGCCAACGTCGAGTGCGAGCCGCTCAATCTCGTGCAATTCGCGGTGATGGGCGACGTCTTCGGACGAAGCGTGCGCGGCCTGCTCTCCCCACGCGTGGGGATCGTCAGCAACGGGGAAGAGGAGAGCAAGGGCACGGAGCTCACTCGAGCCGCGGACCGCGTGCTGCGGCAGATGCCGCTCAACTACGTCGGCTACATCGAGGGCCGAGACATCAATGCGGGCAACGTCGACATCGCCGTCACCGACGGCTTCACCGGCAACGCCATCCTCAAGTCGCTCGAGGGTCTTGGCAGCTTCGTGCAGTTCCTGCTTCGCCAGATGTTCGAGCGGAACCTGAAGACCAAGCTCGCCTATCTGCTGCTTCGGAAGGATCTCGAGCGCATCCGCGAGGTTCTCGACTACGACGCCGTCGGCGGCGCGCCGCTGCTCGGCGTCAACGGCGTGACGATCATCGCCCACGGCTCCTCGAGCCCGAAGGCGATCAAGAACGCCATCCGTGTCGCGGCCGAATCGGCGCGGAAGAACCTGATCGCGCAGATCTCCGGCGGGCTTCGGGCGGTTCCGGAGATCCAGGAATTGCCGGGTATGGCGCCGCGTCATGGCGGAGGCCGCTTCTGGCAGCAATTGAAGGGCCGCTTCCGCCGCGACGGCAAGGCCGATCGCAACGGCGAAGTCCGCGGCGAAGCAACGGAAGAACCCGACACGACGAACGAGGGAAAAGCGCCGAAGCGCGATTGACGCAGGTACGCCGCGAATCGCGGCGGCCGGCCGCCCTATTCCTCACCGGATCGATGTGATAGGGACGCCGAAATCTCAACGGGAGGTCGAACATGGCGGGTGCCGAAGCGGCGGCTAAAGACACCGAAGGGCGCGTACGCGAAATCATCTGCGAGCACCTCGGGGTAGGAGAAGAGGAAGTCACGCCGGGGGCTTCGTTCATCGAGGATTTGGGGGCCGACGCGCTCGACAACGTCGAGCTCGTCAAGGCGCTGGAAGAAGAAAAACAGATGGAGAACTCCCACCAGGATTCCGAAAAAATAAAAACCGGCGGCGCTGTCGTGAACAACAACGAGGA
>JBEVNX010000189.1:0-17120 GCA_040507895.1 Binatia bacterium
TCGTCGCCTGGCGCGACTACTTCTGCATGAAGCAGTTCGAGAAGGGGACCGGCTTAGCCGTCTGAAGTTCCGGCGCGGTGAGGCCGAGCGCCGGCCTCACCGCGGTTGCGGGACGAACCTTCTCTCCGGCTCGATCGGGCTCATCAGCCCGACGTCGTTGCCGTCGGGGTCCTGGACAATCGCGTAGCGCGCGCCCCAGAAGGCGTCGTGGGGCGGCTGCCGCCCTGGGTGGCCGGCGGCGGTGAGATCTCCGTACAGCTCGTCGACAGCCTGCCGCGACGGGAGCGAGAAGCCGAAGACCGTGCGGCTTCCCTCGCTGCCAGACCTCCAGCCCGCATGCCAGATCGCCGCCATCGGGCGGTCGTCAAGCTCGAAGCGCGCTCCGCCCGGCGAGTCGGCCTCGACGTGGCGGGCGCCACTCCCTGGGGGCCATTCGCCGCCGTCGTGGATCGCCACGCCGAGCCGACGGTAGAATGCCAGCGCGGCGTCCATGTCGCGCACCACAAGATTGACCTGATCGAACCTCGGCTGCGAATTCGCCATCTTTCACTCCGTTGACGCCGCGCGAATTGAATCTGGCCCGACGCGCAACGCGCCCCTCAGACCCGAGCCGGCGCGACGGGGACGCCTGCGATCTCCGAGCGAGCGTGGAACACCGTACCTTTGCGCTCCGGTGCCTCCGTGTTGTCGGCGGTGACGACGTACAGGTCACGGCGATCCTTTCCGCCGAAGCAAAGGCTCGTCACGCTTTGCGCCGGAACCTCGGCGCGGCGCTCGAGACCGCCGTCGGGCGCGAAGCGCAGCACACAGCCGCGGCCATAGACTGCGACCCACACCCCACCGTCGGTGTCCACGGCGAGCCCGTCGGGCATACCATCGACGCGCGCGAACACCCGGCGGTTCGCCGCCTTGCCGTCCGCGGTGAGATCGTGCGCGACGATCGAGGTGGCAGCCGTGTCGGAGTGGTAGAGCGTGCGGCCATCCGGGGAGAAGCCGATGCCGTTCGTCAGACCGACGTCGCCGTAGAGCTCGCTCGCCGTGCCGTCGAGCTCGATACGGTAGAGCGACCCGGGGATGCGCGGCCCGTCGGCGAAGGGGTCGGAGCGGAGCGACCCGACGAGAACGCGGCCGGCGGCGTCGGTGAAGAGGTCGTTGAAGCCGAGGCTGTCGTCGCGCGAGAGGAGCACGCGGGTCTCGCCGTCCTTGACGTGGCAGACGTTGCGGCCGGAGATCACCAGGCCGCCGTCGGCGTGTAGCGCGATGCCTCCGACCCCGCGTCGGCGCGGCACCACGGTGGTGATCGTGCCGTCCGGCGCGCGCCGATACACCCCGCCGTTCGTCACGTCGCTGAAGTGGAGACCGCCCGCCGCATCCTCGCGCGGCCCCTCGATCAACCCGTAGCCGAAGCACAGCGTCTCGAACTTCATAGGCTCCCCCTCCGGAGGAGAATTCATCTACCATGGCGGTGTGGAGATCCAATGCTCGAGAGTGCTGCTTCGGCCCTGGCGCCGAGGCGACGAGCGCGCTCTTGTCCGGCACGCCGACAACCGGAAGATCTGGCGCAATCTACGCGACCGCTTCCCTCACCCGTACACGTGGAGAGACGCCGTCGAGTGGATTCGGCACGTCGAGGAGCAGGGAGAGCCGACGCTCAGCTTCGCGATCGTGCTTGGCGGCGAACCGGTCGGGGGAATCGGGTTCGAGCGGTTCACCGACGTCGAGCAGCGTGTGGCCGAGATCGGTTACTGGCTGAGCGAGGAGCACTGGGGGAAGGGCGTCGCGACCGAGGCCGTGGCCGCGGCGACGACATATGCCTTCGAGACCTTCGAAATCGATCGGCTGTATGCCGGGGTGTTCGAGTGGAACCCGGCTTCCTGCCGCGTCCTCGAGAAAGCCGGCTATCTCCTCGAGGCGCGATTGCGGCGAAGCGTGTTCAAGGACGGCCAGACGATCGACCGGCTGCTGTACGTTCGATTCCGCTAGCGGACGCGTGGTGGGCGCTACGACGAAGACGGGCGGGGTCAGCAAATAGAGCGCGAACACCGCGGGCACGGCGAGCCATGCGGCCTTCTGCCGAGCAGAAACGAAGGCGTCCGCGATTCGACGCTCGCTCGTATTCGCGCTTCAGCGCCCCTCCACGGGTACACCGCTGGCCATCCGAGGCGCATGCGGGGTCCGCCGCGTGACGGAGCCTCCGTGAGCGCGTGATCCGCGTTTGTGGTTGACACGATCGTCCATGCGGCGCAAAACGGCCGGCCGCAGGCCGATCAGCGTGAGCCCCCTATTCGTCGTCGAGCTCGTCGTGTTGGCGAGCTTTTTCGCCGCCGCAGTCCACGTCCACTTCCGCGGACGAGATCGCCTCCAGTTCCGCCGCCAGATCACGGATCACTCGACGTTCATCGCGCCCTACAACTGCTTGGTCTACCTGTTCTCCGCCGTCGAGAATCGGCCGATCCTCGACGTGGCGGATTTTCCCGCTCTCGCGCCCCTGCGCGATAATTGGAAGACGATCCGCGACGAAGCCGTGAGACTCTACGAGGCGGGCCACATCCACGCCTCGGATCGCCACGACGACCTCGGCTTCAACACCTTCTTCCGCAAGGGATGGAAGCGCTTCTATCTGAAGTGGTACGGCGACCCGCTTCCCTCGGCGCGCCAGCTCTGCCCGGCTACGGTCGAGCTCTTGCGCTCCATCCCGTCGGTGCACGGCGCGATGTTCGCGTTGATGGCGCCGCGGAGCCAGGTTGGCAAGCATCGCGACCCGTTCGCCGGGTCGCTCCGCTATCACCTAGGCCTCGTCACGCCCAACTCCGATGAATGTCGCATCTTCATCGACACGGAGCCGTATTCGTGGCGCGACGGCCGAGACCTAGTCTTCGACGAGACCTACGTGCACCACTTCGAGAACCGCACCGATCAGGCGCGCATCATCCTGTTCTGCGACTTCGAGCGCCCGATCCGCAATCCCCTGATGCGCGCCGTCAACCGCTGGGCGATCGCCAACGTGCTGCCGCTCACCGCCACGAAGAACGTCGAGGGGGAAGAAGTCGGCCTCGCGAACCGTGTGTTCGGCTCGGTCTACGCCATGCGCACGCCGTTCCGGGCGTTCAAGAAGGCGCATCGCCGCCTCTACTACGTGCTGAAATACGCGACCATGGTCGCCGCGGTCGCGCTCTTGCTGCTCGGGAGCTACCGAGTGCTCCGCTGAGCGGCTGGCACGACTGGCCTGAATTGGGAGCGGAAGGCGGCTAGAGCAGCCCGGCCATCGCCGACTCGTCGAACCGCCACTCGTCGGCCTCGCGGATCATGCGCACGAGATAGAGGGCCTTCTGACCGGCGGCGGACGCGCCCTCCACGTCGAGGATCGCCGCGTCGCCGCGGAGCTCCCCCGCGCCTATTTTCATGCGCTTCTTGGGAAGCCACACGTCGAGGACTTCGAGCGCGTAGTTGCGGCTCTCCTCGCTGGAGGGATCGCCGGGCGCGAGCAGAGTGAGCGTTCTGTGGCTCAGGCGGGAGCGCACGGCCTCCCAGTCCTTGCGGGCGAGCGCCGCGAAGAAGCTCGAGAACGCCCGGCCCGGCTCGCCTCCACCGGCATCGAGCCGCGTTCCGGCCGCGGGGGTCGTCACCGCGGTATCGAAGCGCACGTCGAGCCGGTAGCTCTCCCCGCTCTTGGTGCGTACGGGTTGCTGCGTGTAGACGCGCCCCGCGATCCGCTTCGGGCCGGTAGCGGTCAGCTTCGCGACGAGGGCCCCGGCGAGCGGCCCACCACCTCCGGTCTTGTCGAGGTACTGAGTCATGCTGGGTGCGAACGTGGCGTTCATGCTGACCTCGCCCCCCGGGCGCACCCAGAGCAGGATGTAGTTGCCGAGGCCCTTCTGATTGATCACCTGCTGGTGCGGGCTGAGCGCGGCTACCGCTGCATCGGCGTCGACCGGTCCTTCGCAGAGCACCACCTCGGTCGCCACCAGGTGCGGATCGCGTGGATCGCGTACCGGGTAGGCGGCCGCGTGCGTGGGCACGATCGCGCGGTCGCCGACGCGAAACTCGCCGGCGACGCCGTCCTCCGCGGCAATCGGCGCCGCATACACGAGCGCGGCGCCGATCGCGATCAGCCAGCCAGCGGCCGCTCGCATCGTGGGGCGCGGCTCACTTCGACGAATCCGAGATCATATACCACTTGCCATCGACGCGACGGAGCTCCGCCGTGCCTTTCGTGGGCTCGCCGCTGCGCTTCCCCTTGTAGTCGACGAGGGCCGAATCACCGTCGACCGTGCCGCCGAGGATCTTCACGTCGGTGGGAGCCATGGCCTTCATGAACTCGAGCATCGCCTTTTGGTCACCCTCGGCCATCTTCGCCGAATCCATCTCCTGCCGCTTGTCGGGAGCCGCTACTGCCTTCATCCTCTCGAAGTCACCCGAGCGCATCGCCGCGAAATTCGCCAGGAGGGCCTTGCCGGGTTCACCGCCCCCCGGCGGGAGCGCCGAACCGGCGCGCTTCGCCTCGCGGGTGATCGGCAAGTCGAAGCGCACGTCGACCTTGTCCGCTCCGTCCTGAAGCACGAAAGAGCCTGCGATCACCTCCGCGGTGTGAGTGGTGAGCTTCAAACCTTCCTTCTGCGCGCTGCCGCAGTTGGTGCCGCCGCCGGATTCGAAAAGGACGTCCATGCAGTTCATGCTGCCATCGCCCTCGATCTTGAGGGTGATCGCGCTGGCGTCGGTGTCCATGCGGTGGCGCATGATGTCGAATGAATCGAGCTTGCCGTCCTTGGCGAACTCCTTGCGGTTGAACGGCTTGCTGCTGAGCGCGACCTCGACCGTGTTGCCGTCGCCGGGATAAGCAATTCCGTCAGCGACGTCCCACGACGATCCCTTGACCTCCACCTTGCCGCTCGCCGAGCCGTTCGACGCGGCGGAGGCGGGAGGAGCGGGCGCGGTCGACGGAGCTTCGGAGACGATCGCCGGCGGCGGGCTGGCGTCTTCAGCCGGTTCCTCTTTCGGACTTTCTGCCGAAGCCGCCTCCTCCGCCTCCTTGGGCGGCGCCTCCTTCGCCTCGGCGCTCGCTCCGGCGCCCGGCTTCACCGTTGGCTTCGCCGACGGTTGCGGCTTGGGCATCGGATCGGTGCGCACCAGGAGCTCGCGCGGGATCACGACCTCACGGCCGACGCGCAGCGTCGAGCAACAGCGCCTGAGGTCCGGATTCACCGGCTTGGTGAGCTTCTTCCAGTTCTCGAATTTGCCCGTGTACCAGCGGGCGATCGCGCCGAGGGTCTGACCGCGCCATTCGACGTGGTGCATGAAGGTCTTCGGTTCCGGCGTCGGCTCGGCTGCTACCGGCGGTGGAGGCGGTGGCGGGGGTGGCGGCTGTGCACATCCCGCCGAAAGGAGAATCACGAACCCCGCCCAACCCCGGAGCATCTTCACCACGGCACCTCCTTCTACCCGACCCGCACCTTTTCCGAGAAAAAGCATTACCGATCGAACCCGGCTGGAACAAGCCATTTCGTCGCCCGGAGTCGTAAGCTCGCTCGCTGCAAGGGGTTTGCTTGACAGCGGCCGCGCCCCGGGCAAAGCGCCCCGGGACATGCCCCCCGCCGGTCCTCAGGAGGCGAGGCGACTCGCCGGGCTCACCGATCTCGAGGCGGTGCGGCGACTCGAAGAGGACGGTCCGAACCAGCTTCCGGGCACGGCGGGGCGGCCGTTGTGGAGAATGGCCGCGGAAATCGCCGGCGAGCCGATGTTCCTGCTTCTCGTGGTCGGCGGCGCGATCTACGTGGCGCTCGGCGACCTGTACGAGGCGCTGATTCTGCTCGCTTCGGTGGTCGTCGTCATGGGGATTACGGTCTACCAGGAGCGCAAGACCGAACATGCGCTCGAGGCGTTGCGCGACCTCTCGAGCCCGCGAGCACAGGTGATCCGCGACGGAGAGCGACGCCGTATCCCCGGCCGCGACGTCGTCCGCGGCGACCTGCTGGTGCTCGGCGACGGGGATCGCATCGCTGCGGACGGCGTGCTCGTTCAATGCAACCGTTTCGCGACCGACGAGTCGCTGCTGACCGGCGAGTCGCTTCCCGCCTCCAAGCGCGCGAGCGCGGAAGAGATCGATGAGATGGCCGAGCCGGGCGGCGACGACTCGCCGTTCGTCTACTCGGGGTCGCTCGTGGTCGAGGGCCAGGGGATCGCGCGCGTGCTGGCCACCGGCGTGCGCACACAGGTCGGCAAGATCGGCGCCGCGCTGCAGAAGCTGGAGATCGAGAGCTCGCCGCTCCAGCGGCAGACGGCGCGCATGGTGCGCGCGTTCGCGGCGCTCGGCCTCGCGCTGTGTCTGCTCGTCGTCGTCCTCTACGCGACGATGCGAGGCGGGTGGCTCGAAGGGCTGCTCGCCGGAATCACGCTGGCGATGGCCATGCTGCCCGAGGAGTTCCCGGTGGTGCTCACCGTGTTTCTCGCGCTGGGCGCGTGGCGAATCTCGCAGCAGAGGGTCCTCACTCGCCGCGTGCCGGCGATCGAAACTCTCGGTTCGGCGACAGTCCTCTGCGTCGACAAGACGGGCACCCTCACCGAGAACCGGATGGCGGTGGCGGAGCTCGCGCCGCAAGCGCCCGCGCTCGAGACGTCGCTGCTTCGAACGGCTGCGTTGGCTTGCGAGCTTCATCCCTCCGATCCGATGGAGCGAGCGATCCTCGACCTCGCCGTCGCGCGCGACGGGGAGACGAAGCGGGTTCGCGAGCGTTGGAGGCTCGTCCGAGAGTACGATCTTCGCGCAGACCTCCTGGCCGTCACGCATTGCTGGCAGACCGCCGAGGGAGGCGAAACCGTGGTCGCCGCGAAGGGCGCACCCGAGGCGATCGCCCGACTGTGCCGGGCCGACCCAGCAACCCAGGAGCGGATCCTCGCGCAGGCGGCGGCCCTTGCCGCATGCGGGCGGCGAGTGCTCGGAGTCGCCCACGCCCAGCCTCCGAGCCCGAAGCTCCCCGAAGACCCGACGGGCTTCGCGTTCTCGTATCTTGGATCGATCGCCCTAGCCGACCCGGTGCGGGCGAACGTGCCGGCCGCGCTCGCGCAGTGCCGCACGGCTGGCGTTCGCGTCGTCATGGTGACCGGCGATCACCCCGGTACGGCGCAAGCGATCGCGCGCGAGATCGGGCTCGAGTCGCCCGGCGGGGTGGTGGTCGGACGGGAGCTCGCCGCGATGAACGCGGCGGAGCTGCGGGCACGCGTCGAGCAGGTCAGCGTGTACGCGCGCGTCGTGCCCGATCAGAAGCTTCTCCTCGTGACGGCGCTCAAGGACGCCGGGGAAGTGGTCGCCATGACCGGCGACGGCGTCAACGACGCGCCGGCGCTGAAGGCCGCGCACATCGGGATCGCCATGGGCGGGCGCGGTACCGACGTAGCGCGGGAAGCGGCGTCGCTGGTGCTGCTCGACGACGATTTCGAGTCGATCGTCGAGACCATTCGGCTCGGCCGACGCATCTTCGACAACATCCGCAACGCCATGTGCTACCTGCTCGCGGTCCACGTGCCCACGGCGGGCATGGCCCTCTTGCCGTTGCTCTGCGGCTGGCCGCTGGTTTTCTTTCCGGTCCACATCGTGTTCCTCGAATTCGTCATCGACCCGGCCTGCTCCATCGCGTTCGAGGCTGAGCCTGCGGCGAGGGACGTGATGAAGCGGCCGCCGCGCGACCCGCGCGAACCGCTGCTCGGCGCCCGGCTGATCGCGCTCTCGCTCCTCCAGGGCTTGGCGGTCTTCGCAGCCGTCGCCTGCGCCTATCGCATGGCGCTCGGCGGGTTTGCAGAGGTCGAGGCGCGCGCCGTCGCCTTCGCGGCGTTGGTCTTCGGCAATACCGGCTTGATCCTGTCCAACCGATCGCAGAGACGAAGCTTCGTCGCCACGCTGCGCGAGCCGAACCGCGCGCTCTGGTGGGTCATCGCCGGAGCCGTCGGCGGCCTCTTGCTGGTCCTCTATCTTCCGCCGCTCCGGGAGGTGTTCCGCTTCGCGCCGCTCGACGCGCGCCTCGTCGGGCTCGCCGCGCTCACCGGCTCGATCGGCATCGCCTGGTCGGAGCTCATCAAGGCCACGCTGCGATGGCACGAGCGACGCTCGTGACGTGAAACGGGCGGCGCGGAAGCCGTTCGAATCGTTACGGGCCACCAGTCCATTGCACCTCGGCGCGCGGAGCGCTACGAACTCCGATCCGGAGGACGCACTCATGAACCCGAACATCGGAAGGCTCCTCGCGGTCGACGAGGGCTTGAATCACCAGATCGTCGATACGTTCGCCACGGTCGTCGAATCCGATCTCTCGTGGACCGAGAAGATCTGGCTGTCGATCCCGAGGAAGGACGGCGCGCTGCAGATCGACTTCGGCCTCGGCCGCTACCAGAACCGCAACGTGATGGACGGCTTCGCGGGAATCTCCCGTGGAAACGAGCAGTGGACCGTGCGGGCTAGCCGCGAGCTCGCCGAGGATCCCACCAAGACCGCGGTCGGTCCGCTCAGCTACGAGGTCGTCGAGCCGCTCAGCAAAGTCCGGGTCCGCCTCGACAAGAACGACGTCCTGCCACTCACCTTCGACGTCACGTTCGAAAAGCGGCTTCCGCCCTACTTCGAGGACCGCCACTCGCAGCGCGACGAGCACGGCTTCCGGATGGTCTCCAACGTCGTGCGCTACCATCAGGGCGGCACCGTCTCGGGTTGGGTACAGATCGACGGCAAGCGGGAGGAGGTGCGTCCCGACGACTGGTTCGCTTTCCGCGATCACTCGTGGGGCGTGCGGCTCGACGTCGGCGCTTCGCCCCAAGACCTGCGGCCGGCGCGCGATTTCGGCGACCGAGCGCTCGGCGATTCGTCCTTCCTCCTCCACTGGACGCCGCTGATGCTCGAGCGCCGTGACGGCACGCGCTACGAGTACCACTACTACCTACAGATGCGCGGCGGCCGGCCTTTCTACTTCTCGGGCTACCTGAATCACCACGACGGCACGCAGGAGCGCGTCGGCCGGGTGCGCCCGAAGGTCATCTACGATGACCGCACGCGTCGCCCGAAGAAGGGGGTCATCCACTACGACATGCTCGACGGTCAGACCCACACCGTGGAAGTCGAGGCGGTCAGCGATTCGGGCTTCTACCTCGGCACCGCGCTCTACCTCGGCTTCGACGGCAAGAAGCACGGCATGTGGCGTGGCAAGCTCAACGTCGACGGCGAGCGCATCGCCAACACCGCCGACGATGCGACGCTGCGGCGGATCCACCAGCTGCGCGACTCGATCTTCCGCGTGCGCGAAGGCGAGGCCACCGGCTACGGAATCTTCGAGTCGGTCGCCACCGGCGCGTGGCCGGACCTCGGGCTGAGCGCCGAAGCCTCGTTCCTTTGAGAGTAGTGATATCGCCGGCGGGCTCCCGCGCAGGCCACGCCGGCGTTCACGGCCATGCCCCTCGCGCGGGGGCCGCGAGCGTCTAGTCCACTAACGCTGCTCGTCCCGAGCTGACACGCCTTTCATTCTCTCCGCGTCGTCGAAGTCGCGGAGCCGCGTGTATGCCGACGATCGCCTGTAGTCGGCCGGCTCGCAGGTACCGCTCTCCCCGGTGAGGTAGCCTTCGTTGCAGTGCCAGAAGCCGTCGCGGCCATAGTAGGCGTTGGGCACTCGCGGCTGATCGGTCGGGGGCCCGGCGTAGGAGTTAGCAGCCAGGAGCAGCGTGGCGACCGCGAGCAGTGAGGAGGTCGTCTTCATTCGGGTTCTCCTTTGTGACCGCGAATGGCAGCAAGGTCGATGCCACGAACGTGGCAAGTTTCCTCTGCTGCGAATGCTGATTTTTCGCGACGTCTCCGGAGCTCGATCGCCCATCAAAATACGGCAGCGTCATCTTTGCGTCGCTGTCGCACTCGGACGATGACGGAGCTCACGCCGATGGCGGTGGAAACCGCTCAATCCGGCGCGGCTGCTCGCCGGGCCGCGACCTTCACATAGGGCGGGATCACGGCTCCCCAGGCCTCGAAGCGCGGGTCGGTCGCGCGCCCGGAGCGAAACAGGTGGTAGCCGAGCGCGATGATCGCCGCGATCTTGCACATGCCGAGTGCCTCGTAGCGATGGAGCTCCTGCGCGACTCGGCCGGTGGCCTCTTCCCATTCCTCGACTGCCCGCGCACGCGACCACCAGCCATCGAGCGCGAAGCCGGCGTTGGCGAGCGCCGCGCCCTTGCTCTGCGCGTAGAACGAGGCGAGGTAGCCGAGGTCGGTGAGCGGCTCGCCGACGTGCGCCATCTCCCAATCCAGCAGCGCCACCAAGCGCCCTTCGTTCCACAGGCAGTTGCCGTGCTTCGGATCGCCGTGCACCGGTGTGGGCGGCCCGGACGCCGGCGGCGGGCGCGCGATGAGATCGTCGAGCACATCGAAGAGAAGCTTGGGCGCTTGCGCCTCCTCCGCGACGGCGCGCCAGTGCTGCGCCTCTTCGACGACCTTCATGACGGGCGCGGGCATTCGCTCGGCCGGCATGCGGTGAACGGCCGTGACCGCGCCGATCCACTGTGCGCAGACGCGGCCGCGAGCTTCCGGGGGCGCGCCGTCCAGCCAGGCCGGGACCTGGTACTCGAAGGCTTCTCCGACCAACCGCTCCATGACAAAGAAAGAATCGCCGATCACCGACGCGTCGGTGCAAAGCTCGAACACGCGCGGTACGGGCGGCCCGTCCTTCCACGCGCTCACCGCGGAGAGAACCGCGTGCTGCCGCGCCATGTCGTACGGCGGCAACAGCCCCTCTTCCGAAGGTGGCATGCGCAAGATGCGGTCGAGGCCCTCGAGCAGATAGGTCTCGTTCGAATGACCGGTCGAGAGCGGAACCACGCGGCGGATCACCTCGCCGCCCGCGAGGTAGCGCCTGAGCCCCTGGATCATTCGCTCGAGATCGCGCGCCACGATGCTACCCCCGCACCGATTTCACCGTCTCCGCCAGCCGCCGCACACCTTCGTCCACTTCCGCGGGCGTCAGCGCGCAGAACGGCAACCGGAGGAACCGCTCGCCGCCGCCTTCCGGGAAGAAGGCGAGGCCGTCGGCGAGGTTGAGCCCACGCTTGGCCGCTTCGAGGCGAACGGCGGTCGTCTGGATGCCCTCCGGCAGCGTGAGCGATACGAAGAACCCGCCGTCCGGGCGCGTTGCCACCGCGTCCGGCATGTAGCGATCGATCGCCGAGAGACAGGCGTCGAGCCGCGGCGCGTAGAGCGCCTTCAACCGCTCGATCTGCGGCGGTAGCAGGCCCCGGCGGCACCACTCGTAAGTGATTCCTTGCGCGACGTAGCCCGGTGAGATGTACGTATCCTCCGCGACCTTGGCGAGCTTCGCGATCAGGCCGGGCTCGCCGAGCATGAACCCCGTTCGTACGCCGGGGGCGATCAGCTTGGTGAACGAGCTCATGTGAAGCGTGCGCTCGGGCGCGAGCTCGTAGAGCGTCGGCTCTTCCTGGCCGCGATAGCGAAGCAACCGGTACGGAGCATCCTCGACGAGCAGGAAGCCGTGGCGATGGGCCAGCTCCACCAACCGGCGGCGCTTCTCGCCGGAGCACGTCGCGCCCGCGGGGTTCTGGAAGTCGGGGATCACGTAGACGAGCTTCGGCTGAGCGGTGAGCGCCTTCTCGAGCGCAGCGAGGTTCGGCCCGTCGGCCTCGAGCGGGATGCCGATGACGCGCGCGCCGTGGCGGCGGAGCAAGGTGATCGTGCGGTCGTAGGTGGGCGACTCGGTGAACACGACGTCGCCCGGCTTCAGCAGGTGCAGACAGAGGAACTCGATCAGCTGGAGCGAGCCATTGCCGGTGAGCACCCGTTCGACCGGCACTCCCTGCCACCGGGCAAGCCATTCGCGCAGCGGCTGGAAGCCGAGCGAGGGCCCGTACTGCAACATCGCCGCTCCCCGCTCGCGAAACGCGGTCGCGCCGGCATCGATCACCTCCTCGATCGGGAACGACTCGTTGGCTGGAACGCCGCGGGTGAAGTTGATGGTCTCCATCGACTCGCGGTCATAACATACGCACGGCGGGTGACGAAGATGCCCCGCTTGTGACAAGCTCGCCACGGAGGAGACGTCCATGCACTACGCGGTCATGTCGTTTCAGACGGATTTCACCATGCGCCCGGACGATCTCGCCCGCGAGGTGGAAGGGCGCGGGTTCGAGTCCCTGTGGTTTCCCGACCACAGCCATATCCCCGCGTCGCGGCGCACGCCTCATCCGCAGGGGATCGAGCTGCCGAAGGACTACTGGCATTTGCTCGACCCGTTCGCGTGCGTGAACGCGGCGGCCGCCGTCACCAAGAAGCTGAAGCTCGGCACCGGCGTGCTGCTCGTCTGCGAGCGCGACCCGATCACCACGGCCAAGGAAGTCGCCACCGCGGACTTCCTGTCGAACGGTCGCTTTCTGTTCGGCATCGGCGGGGGCTGGAATCTCGAGGAGATGGAGAACCACGGCACGAACCCGAAGACGCGCTGGCGGCTCGTACGCGAGCGGGTCCAATCCATGAAGGAGATCTGGACCCAGCCCGCGGCGGAGTACCACGGCGAGCTGGTGCGGTTCGATCCGATCTGGGCCGAGCCGAAGCCGGTGAGGAAGCCGCACCCACCGATTCTCCTCGGCGGGCACGGGCCGAAGGCGCGTCAACGAGTCGTCGACTACTGCGACGGCTGGATCCCGATCCCGGGCCTCCACGGCGAGGACATCGAAAGCGGCATCGCGGATCTCCGAGAGCGCGCCAAGGCAGCCGGGCGCGATCCGCGATCGATCGCGACCACGGTCTTCTGGGCGCCGACCGACCGCGCGATGATCGACTCGTGGGAGCGCGCCGGCGTGGAGCGGGTGATCTTCGGGCTCGAAGCCGCGGAGCGGGGCGTGATCCTCGCGAAGCTCGACGAGCTGGTTCGATTCGTCCGATCCTCCGGAGAGCCGCCCTCGGCTGAGTAGGGCCTCGAAGAGCATGCGGTCGGTGCGAGAGCCGATTGAAGGAGCGGACCGTTCTGCCATTGGGCCGCCTCGTGCGACTCGACCTGGACAAACCGGAGGACTATACGAGAAGGTCTTGGGGTTCAGAACGGTGCGTTTCGACGCGATCGAAATGAACGAAGGCGGCCGGGCTTTGCACGCCATGGATGCGGACGCGTTTCGAGCAAGAATCTTTGGAGGCGCGGCCAATCTCTTCGGCGAGTTCCACGTGTTGTTCGTGGTAATCACGAGAAACGAGTAAGGGAGAGCCGGATCTCCCTTCTGCCGGGGGCGAACCGCGCTCGACCACTGCTGGGGGGTTCCCGAAACGTACGATCCCAAAGGAGGAGGTATGACGACGACGCATTCGCCGACCTATCGCAGCGCCGGTCTGATCGCGGCCGTGGCGCTCTATGCCGCAGCTCTGTTCGGAGCGCCATCGGCCGTGGCGGACGAGACCTGCATGTCGCCCTACATGGCGAAGATCGTGGGCCAGGAAGACTTCATCTACGTGTGGACTCTCGGAATGGCCGGGGTCGGTGACGAGCAGGACAAGCTGGTCACGATCGACGTCAACCCCAAATCGGCCAACTATGGCAAGGTCGTCAACACGCTTTCGGTGGGCGGCCGGAACGAGGCACACCACTCGGGGCTGACAGACGACCGCATGTACCTGTGGGCGGGCGGCCTCGATACGAACAAGATCTTCGTCTTCGACATCCACACCGACCCCGCGAAGCCGAAGCTCCACAAGACGATCACCGATTTCGTGGCGAAGAGCGGGGGCGTCGTCGGGCCGCACACGCACTATGCGCTGCCCGGGCGGATGATGATCACCGGGCTATCGAACAACAAGGACCACGGCGGACGGACCGGCATGGTCGAATACACCAACGACGGCAAGTACATCACCACGCACTGGATGCCTACCGACGACCGGCTCGAGGGCGCGAAAAAGAGCGGCAAGTATGCAGACGGCTACGGTTACGATGTCCGCGCCTTGCCGCGACTCAACGTGCTCGTCAGCTCGTCGTTCACCGGCTGGAACAACTACATGATGAACCTCGGCAAAATGATGGCCGATGCCGAGGCGATGAAACGCTTCGGCAATACCGTCGTGGTGTGGGACCTGCACACGCGCAAGCCGAAGAAGGTCTTCGATGTCCCAGGCGCCCCCCTGGAGATCCGTTGCGCCTGGGGAGCGCGACATGACTACTGCTTCACCAGCACCGCGCTGACCTCGAAAATCTGGCTGATCTATGCCGACGGGCAAGACGACTGGCATGCCGAGGCCGTCGCCGACATCGGTGACGCCAGCAAGATCCCGTTGCCCGTTGACATTTCGATTTCTGCCGATGACTCCCGACTATGGGTGGACACTTGGAACGATGGGATGACACGACTGTTCGACATCACCGACCCGCATCATCCGAAGCAGATCTCCGAGGAGAAGATCGGCGATCAAATCAACATGGTGTCGCAAAGCTGGGATGGGAAGCGGGTGTACTTCACCTCGTCGCTGCTGGCGAACTGGGACAAGACCGAGGGAAAGCCGGGCGACCTGCAGTACTTCAAGGCTTACAACTGGGACGGCCAGAAGCTGACGCCCGCCTTCGCGATCGACTTCCAGAAGGAGAAGCTCGGTGCGCCGCATCAGATGCGCTTCGGTGCCCGCGCGTTGTACGGCAGCGCTCGGCGCGATGAAGACGTGCGGGTCGCCGAGGCAGTGCCCTAACCCGAGAGGAGTGGCGCGGTCGCCGCGCCGTGGCGTGTCGGCGATGCGCAACGGGCCGCTACTCCTCGTCCTGGCGTTGGCCGCGGCGGCCGGCTTGGCTCACGCCGAGCCCACACCCGCGCCCAAAGTGCTGGCGCCCGGCTGGACGGCGCTCGGATATGCGGCGCCCGCGCCGGGCACATACGAGCTGCCGCCGCTCGGCGAGGCGGCGGACGGTGACGTGCTCGACACCGCCGGCCGCCCCCGCCGCCTCCATGACTTTCTCGGCGACAAGGTGGTCGTCCTGAGCTTCGTCTACCGGTCGTGTCCGGACGTCAATGGATGTCCGCTCGCGAATTTCGTCCTTACGGGCATTGAGCGGCGCGTTCTCGAGGACCCGGCTCTCCGCGATGAGGTGCGGCTCGTCTCCATGAGCTTCGATCCGGCGCACGACCCTCCCGCGTCGATGCGGCAATATGGCGCCGCGCTCGCTTCGAAGGGGTCAGACTGGGCCTTCCTCACCAGCGCATCGGAGCAGGCGCTCACTCCGATCCTGGAGGCCTACGGGCAGTCCGTGCGCAGAGAGTATGACGAGAACGGTAGGCCGCTCGGCACGATCTCCCACATTCTCCGTGTCTATCTGATCGACAAGCGGAAACGCATCCGCAACATTTACTCCAGCTCGTTCCTGCACGCGGACACGATGACCAGCGACATCCAAACGGTCCTGCGTGAGGACCACCGCGATGCGGGCCGACGCGGAGGCGAGCTCGCGGGCGGGGCGGCCGGAGTTCCCTCTGCCGGCGACGACAAGCGCGGCTACGAGCGCGACGACTACGAGACGCGGTCACACAGCGTCGCCACCGAGATCGGCACGCCTACGAACCTGATGCGCTTCCAGATCAACCCCCCACTCGGCTTGCCGAAGGTGCCGGTGCCCAAAGACAATCCGGTCACAGTCGAGAAGGTGGCACTCGGGCGCAGGCTCTTCTTCGACCGCCGGCTCTCACGGAACAACACCATCTCGTGTGCCATGTGTCACATCCCCGACCAGGGGTTCACGAGCAACGAGATCGCCACCGCGGTAGGGATCGAAGGGCAGACCGTGCGGCGCAATGCACCGACGATCTACAACGCCGCCTACGCCAGGCTCCTGTTTCACGACGGGCGCGAGACGCGGCTCGAGCAACAGATCTGGGGGCCCATTCTGGCGCGCAACGAAATGGGTGATCCCGCGGTCGGCTACGTGCTCGACAAAATCCGTGCGCTGCCGGACTACCGCGGGCGTTTCGAGGCCGCATTCGGCGGCCGCGGGTTGACGATGGAGACGTTGGGGATGGCGCTCGCGAGCTATGAGCGCACCCTCCTGTCGGCGAACAGCCCCTTCGACCGTTGGCATTTCCGCAAGGACCGGGGAGCCGTCTCGGCATCGGCAGCGCGCGGTTTTCAACTCTTCACGGGCAAGGCCGGCTGCGCCCATTGCCACACGATCGCCGAGAACTACGCGCTCTTCACAGACCAGCAGCTGCACAACACCGGCGTCGGCTACCGTCAAACGATGGCCAGCACTCCACGGCAGCGCCGCGTCCAGCTCGCGCCTGGGACCTTCGTCACCATGGATACTGCCGTCGTTGCCGACGCGTCCGAACCGCCGCCAAGCGACCTCGGGCGCTACGAGATCTCCGAAGATCCGAACGACCGCTGGAAGTACAAGACGCCGGGGCTGCGCAACGTCGGGCTAACGGCTCCGTACATGCACGACGGCTCGCTCGCGACGTTGCGTGAAGTCGTCGACTTCTACGACGCTGGAGGCGCACCCAACGAGCTGCTCGACCCCGCGATCCGGCCGCTTCACCTGAGTGACCCGGAGAAGGATGACCTCGTCGCCTTCCTCGAATCGCTCACCGGCAGCAACGTGGGCGACATCGTCGCCGACGGCCTTGCCGCGCCCGTGGGCGATCCGGGGTGACGGCGTGGTCTCCCCTCACGTGGGCTCCCTCACGTCGTCTCGGCGGCGCCTCTGCCTTCCGCTCGACGAGTGTGGCTTCGTTCTCGGACCTCTCTCACGGAATGCCCGGGTTTGCGGAAATCGCGCTGCGCATCGACTGGAGCTGCGAGCGATACGGTGTGAAGCTGCTCACACCCCGCGGAGTTGGCGCGGTTTGGCTGCATCAACCGTTCGAGCCGACCGCCAGCTCGCCGGGGTCATGCACACAGATCGCTTGAACGCTCGTTGGAAGGCCGCCTCCGACTCGTAGCCGACGCGGCGGGCGATCTCGGCGATGCTCATGTCCTCGGCACGCAGTAACCGCGCCGCCAGCTGTTCGCGACGACGTCGGGCAAGGCGATCTCCAGCCGCTGCTGGCAGACTTCGATCAGCGCGTCGCCAAGCTGCGCTTCCCGAACGGCCGCTGGAGCGGAGTCTTTCGCCACGTCCTGAAGGTCTTCC